>CAZWVG010000158.1:0-13431 GCA_964637355.1 uncultured Gemmatimonadaceae bacterium | reverse complement strand
TGCCATGGGACTCTCGTCTCGAAAAAAGTGAACCGCCTAACGCGCCGACTCGCCGAGCGAGCGCATTGCATCCCAGCGGGGATCCTGCTTCGGCGCGCACTCGCACGCCCCCTGATTGAGGTCTGCGCCACAGGTGGCGCACAGCCCCTTGCAGTCGTCGCGACAGGTGACCAGCGTGGGCACCGCCAGGAGCCACTGCTCACGCATCGCCGGCCGGAGATCCAGCTCGGCGTCGCGTCCTTCGATCACGTACACATCCGGATCGTCCAGCACCTCATCGTCGCCATCGGACTCGGCGAACAACAGGTGCACATCTTCTTCAACAATGGTCGCCACTTCGGTCAGGCAGCGACGGCAGCCGTCCTGCGACGTGCCTTCGATGTGACCGCTGAAATAGAAGCGCCCGGGACCGGCTGCGGACAACCGACCGGTGACCGCGAGATCGCCGACCGGACGACCATCGCCCTCCAGCCAGACAGGATCGTCCGGGGCGAGCACGTCATCGACCTGGATGGCGTGCGCTTCGAGAGTACGAAGGTCAAAGGACAGCATAGCCCGGCAATTTAGACATGCCGGGCTAGCGTAACAAGTGGAGACAGGACCCGGACTTACGGCGCCCTAGACGAGCTCCGTCTCGGGGAAAAAGAAGCGCGACTCCCGCTCGGCGTTTTCGTCGGAATCCGAGGCGTGGATGGCGTTCCGCTCCTTCGACTCGGCGTAGAGGCGCCGGACCGTCCCCTCGGCGGCCTCTGCCGGGTCGGTCGAGCCGATGACCTTCCGGAGCTCGGCGACGGCGTCGGCCCGCTCGAGGACGAGCGGCATGCACTTCCCCGAGGTCATGAAGGAGACGAGCGAGCCGTAGAACGGGCGCTCGCGGTGCACGGCGTAGAACTCCTGCGCCTGCGCCGTGGTGAGGTGCAGCACGCGAGCGGCGACGACCTTGAAGCCGGCTCCCTCGAGGTGCGCGATGATCTTGCCTGCCTTGCCGGCGCCGAAGGCGTCGGGTTTGACGATGGTGAGAGTGCGAGTGCCAGACATGTCTTGAAGATTCAGAAGACGAGAAGACGAGAAGACGAGAAGTTATTTCAGTCGAGCTTTGACCAGGTCCACGAAGTCGATGGGGCGGCGGGCGATGCCCATGCCGGCGGCTTCGAAGGCTTCGATCTTTTCGGCGGCGGTCCCGGCGGAGCCGCTGATAATAGCACCGGCGTGGCCCATGCGGCGGCCCGGCGGAGCGGTTTGGCCGGCGATGAAGCCTACTACCGGCTTGGTCATCTTCTCCTTCACGAAGCGGGCGGCGTCCTGCTCATCGGTACCGCCGATTTCGCCCATCATGCACACGACCTTCGTGGCCGGATCGGCCTCGAACGCGGCGAGGGCGTCGATGAAGTTGGTCCCGTTGATCGGGTCGCCGCCGATCCCGACACACGTCGTCTGGCCGATTCCGGCGCGGGTGAGCTGATACACGATCTCGTAGGTGAGCGTCCCCGAGCGCGACACCACCCCGACCGGGCCAGGTGTGCAGATGCGCCCCGGGATGATCCCGACCTTCGATTCCCCCGGTGAGATGAGCCCGGGGCAGTTGGGGCCGAGGAGACGAGCCCCCTTCTCCTTCACGAAGGGATAGACGCGCGTCATGTCGAGGACGGGGACGCCCTCGGTGATGGCGACGATGAGTTGCACCCCCGCGTCGGCCGCTTCGATGATGGCATCGGCGGCGTACATCGGCGGGACGTAGATGACCGAGGTGTTCGCGCCCGTCGCGGCGACGGCATCGGCAACCGTGTTGTAGATCGGGACCGACCCTTCGAAGGACTGCCCTCCCTTCCCCGGCGTGACCCCCGCGACGACGCGGGTGCCGTACTCCATCATCTGCTTGGTGTGGAACGAGCCGTCGCGCCCGGTGATCCCCTGCACGACGAGGGTCGTGTCCTTTCCGATGAAGACGCTCATGCGGCCTGCCCTCCCGTCGCCAGCTGGACGGCCTTCTGCACCGCTTCGTCCATGTCGGCCGATGCGGAGAAGCCATTCTCGGTGAGGATCTTCATCGCGATGTCTTCGTTGGTTCCGGTCAGGCGGATCACGATCGGCACCTTGAGCGGATTCTCCTTCGTGGCCGTCACGATGCCGTTGGCCACGTCGTCGGTGCGGGTGATTCCCCCAAAGATGTTGAACAGGATGGCCTTCACGTTCTCGTCGGCCGTGATGATGCGGAGCGCATTCACCACCTTTTCCGGGTTAGATGATCCACCGATGTCGAGGAAGTTGGCCGGATCCCCGCCGTAGTACTTCACGAGGTCCATCGTCGCCATCGCCAACCCGGCGCCGTTGACCACGCACCCGACGTTGCCATCGAGCTTGATGAAGGTGAGGTTCGCGTTGCGCGCCAGTACTTCGCTCGGCTCCTCGGCCGACTCGTCGCGGAGTGCCGCAATCGCCGGGCGCCGATCGAGCTCGTTGTCGTCGATCACCATCTTGGCGTCGAGCGCGATCACCTGCCCCTCGGGCGTGACCACCAGCGGATTGATCTCGGCGAGCGAGCATCCGCTCTGCATGAAAGCGGTGTAGAGCTGCTGCATGATCTTCGCTGCAGCGCGCGCTTTGGCCAGGTCGTCGAAGAGGAAGAAGCCGAGCCGCATGCCCTGGAACGGCTGCAATCCGTAGCGCGTGTCGATCGGGAGCTTCAGGATCTTCTCGGGCGTCGACGCGGCGACTTCCTCGATGTCGATGCCGCCGGCTGGGCTCACCATGAAGACAGGCTTCTTGGTCGCGCGATCGAGGATGATCCCGACATAGGCCTCAGTGGCAATGTCGGCGGCCTCGGTCACGAGGACCTTCTGGACGGTCAAACCCTTGATCTGCATGCCGAGGATCGCCTCGGCGCGTTCGCGGGCTTCGTGCGGCGTCTTGGCGAGCTTCACGCCCCCCGCCTTTCCGCGACCGCCGGCGTGGACCTGCGCCTTCACGACGACGGCCTTGCCGATGCGCTTGGCGATGGCTTCGGCCTCGGCCGCTGTAGTGGCGATCTCGCCGGGAGGAATCGGCACGCCGAGTCCTCGCAGGATCTCCTTCGCCTGGTATTCGTGAATGTTCACGCGATCTCCGATGATGTGGACGCTGTCGCCGGCTGGATTCGCTCGTGTCGGCAGCGAGGGAGGAGCGGTTCGCCCTTGCGACGGATCGTCGCGCGGGGCGAGCGCGCTGGGAGTGCGACCGCACCTGCGCGGGGGGGCAAGGTACGGAGGGTCAGGAACGGGTTCAAGGCTTGCTCGGGGAGGTACGGAGCACGCGCCCAAGCGACTCGTACGCAACGCCGAACGCGAGCCAATCGCCCCGCTTCATCGCGTCGCGCATCTCGCCGTACAGCGCGTCGACGCGCGCGCGGAACTCGGTCGGTGAGAGCGGGACGTAGGGGATCACTGGCGCCGGCAAACCGGCCGCAGTCGCGATGGTCTGCCCCGTACGCACGGTGTCGCCGAGGAGGACCGCGACGAGCCGCACGCTCGGCGTACCGTCGGCGCGCCAGACGTACGCCGTCTGCACGAACGCCTGCCGGCTCCCGCTCGGAAGAACCCGCACCGGGCCGCGCACGATCGGCGCGTCACGCGCCGTAATGGCACGCGACGCCGAGTCGATCGAACGGTGCAGTCGATCGAGGATCATCCCCCACCGCGGACCGAGCGTCGGCGACGGTTCCCAGCGCACGTCGTACTCCGCCCCGCCCTGGCCGATGATGAGACCGCGCACGCGATCGGCCGCGTCGAGAACCGGGTAGGCCAGCGAAAGCTGTCCCGAGATGGAATCGACGTACGGCGGGATCGTCGAGAAGGCGAAGAGCGTGTCACCGCCCAACTGCCGCGGCAGGCGTGAGGGAGGCGAGTTCTCGCCGCGCGGCCCTACATGCGCAAAGAGGCGCGCGTGCAGGAGCGTCGCATCGGTCGGAGGGGCGATGCGTTCGGTGAACTGTCGATCGAGCGCCGAGGCATCGATGAACAACCCGGGAAAGCGGCGCAGCCACGACGTGGCGATCGGGTCGGGAAACGGATCGGGAATCGCGAAGACGCGCCCGCTGTGTGCGTTGACGATCGCGACTGCCGCGTGGCGGAAGTAGCGGAGCGTCTCCCCAACGACGCGCACCGGATCGCTGAGCGGATAGAAGTCCGACGCGGAGTACAGGTGCACACTCCAGTACAGCGAGTCGCGGAAGACGATCGGCTCGACGCGATCGCCCTGCAGGAAGTACGGGAAGATGCGCCGCACGCGACCGCGCACGTTGCGGTTGAGCACGACCCGCGCGCTGGTGCGCGGCACCTCGTCGGAGAGGAGGCGGGGGTTCTGCAGCGCCCACGCATGCGCGAGGCGCGCACCAAAGCTCGTGAGCGTCGGGGCGGCCACCTTGCCTAGCGAGTCGATGACGACGCTGTAGCCGGTGGCCGAGTCGTACACGACGGCCGCGGGGAGTTCGACGTCGTCGCTGGTCGTCGGATCGCTCACCGGAGCACCCTGCTCCGTCGCGAGATCGGTCTCGACGCGCGCCAGCCCCCACGGCGCCATGGGATCGCCCGCTTCGGGACCAGTCGGCTCCTCGACGATCACGGCGCGCAGACGCCCGTCGCGCGATTCCCACCCGGTGGCCCCGAGCGGCCGGCCGGCGCGTCGTTCGCGTTCGATCGCGCGTTGCAGCGCCGGTGTATCCCAGAGCGCGGCACCTCGCAACGCGCCGAAATGCGACTGTTGCCCGGTACCGGTATCGGGGCGTGCGATGCGATCGAGGTCGTACGCACGGCGCGTGTAGCCCGCCCGCGTCTTGAAGTACGGGGCGTCTCGCAGTTCCGCGTCGGCCGGCGTGAGGAATCGCTCGGCGACTGGGGGAAGGAGCTGGCGGAGTCCAAGCGCGAACAGCAGGACGACGCTCACCGTCGCGAAGGCCATGCGGAGCTGCCCCACCCATCCCGACCAGAGCAGCAGCATCGCCGCAGCGACCGTCCCGAGCGCGAGCACCAGGCTCGCCGGAATCCCCACGCGATGATCGAGGGCGTTGAACGTCCCGAGCGCTCCGCTCCCTTCGAGGAGGAGGCGGTAGGCATCGAGGCGGTAACTCCATCCCAGCAGGACGAGGAGTGTGGCGCCGAGCGCGAAGAAGTGGCGCCGCACGTACGACGTCACGCGCAGTCGCCCGCCCTCCCAGCGCAGGCTCGGCGTGAGCGCGTAAAGCACCACGACCACCAGGGCGACCGCGAGAAGCGCGACGAGCGACCACAGGTGCAATTCCGTCTCGAGCGGGAGCCAGTACACCCAGAAGGCAATGTCGAACTGGAAGTACGGATCGCTCTCGCGGAACGCCTCGCCGTGCCGGATGAGGTCGACCGATGCCCAGTCGCTGTGCGGGATCGCGAGGAGAAAGCCTAACGTGAGGGAGAGGGCAATGACGACACCGGTGAGGTATCGCCCCGGGACCTCTTCGCCGATCTCGAGGTTCCCCACGCGCCGCGGCAAGACGAGCGAGACGACCGAGTTGCGGACGGCGTACAGGTTGCAGAAGACGAAGAGCGACGCGACGACGAAGGCGGCGCCTCGCAGGATCAGGAGGTCGATCGCCCGCGCACGCCAGACGGCGGAAGCGCCCAGCGAGTCGTACCACAGGTAGTCCACATACCATCCGGCAACGACGCGACCGACGAGGAGCAGCGCGGCGACCAAGAGGGCGCCACCGATGACCCACCGCCGCCGGTTCATCATCTGTGCATCACCTCAGGGCGCGACGCCCTGCGCGCGAAGCCACCCTTCCATTTCACCCTGAATCGCTGCGAGTCGATCCTCTGTCAGCGCCTCGTAGCGCGTGACGAGGATCGGCTGCGTGTTCGACGCGCGGATGAGTCCCCAGCCGTCGCCAAAGAGCACGCGCACACCATCGACATCGATGACGTCGTGCGTGGCGGTGAAGTGCTTCGCCGCCGCTTCGACGAGGGGGAACTTGCGATCGTCGCCGCACTCGACCCGAATCTCCGGGGTGGAGAAGAACGGCGGGACGTCCGCCAGGAGCTCACTCACCGACTTGCCGCTGTCGGCAACGATCCGCAGCAGGCGCGCGGCACCGTAGAGCGCATCGTCGTGGCCGTAGAATCCCTCCGAGAAGAACATGTGCCCCGACATCTCGCCGGCGACCGGGGCGTGCAGCTCCTTCATCTTGTCCTTGATGAGGGAGTGCCCCGTCTTCCACATCACCGGCGTTCCGCCGGCGCGCGTGATCGCGTCGGGGAGCGCCTGCGAGCACTTCACGTCGAAGATGATCGGCTGGTTTGCGCCGGTGCGCGCGAAGACGTCGCGCGCGTAGAGGATCAGGATGTGATCGCCCCAGATGATGCGCCCGTTGCCATCCACAAGACCGATGCGATCGGCGTCCCCGTCGAAGGCGATCCCCAGGTCGGCGCCGCGCTCCCGCACGGCTCCAATCAGGTCCTGCAGGTTCTCGACGACGGTGGGATCGGGGTGGTGATTGGGAAAGGTGCCGTCGCTCTCGCAGTACAGGTAGGTCCCATCGACGCCCAGCCGCGAGAAGAGCTGCTCGGTCACCAGCGCCCCGGCGCCGTTGCCGGCGTCGAACACTACCGACAGCTTGCGGGAGAGCGGGCCGATGCGGGCGATCACATCATCGACGTATCGATCGATCACCGCCTCGTGTCGCACAATCCCCTTCCCGGTCGGAAAGGTGCCCGCGCCGATGAGCCGAAGGAGCGCCTGGATTCCGCCGCCGTGGAGCGACTCCTTCCCCACGCTCAGCTTGAAGCCGTTGTACTCTGGCGGATTGTGGCTTCCGGTGATCTGGATTCCCCCAACGACAGGGAGATGATGCAGGCTCCAGTACAGCAGCGGCGTGGGTACCACGCCAACGTCGATCACATCGACGCCACACCCGGTGAGTCCATCGACGAGCGCATCGCGCAGCGCCTCGCCCGACGGACGGTTGTCGCGACCGACGGCGACGCTCCCCGAACGTCCGAGCTCCGCGAGGTGCGCGGCGTATGCGCGCCCGATCGCGTATGCCGCCTCGGTGGTGAGATCTTCGCCCACCACACCCCGGATGTCGTACTGTCGAAAGATCCCTGGAGAGATCGCCATGTGCGTCGTCAGTTGTGTCGTTCGCGCGCTGCGCCGAGCCGCATCGTATCGAAACGAGGCGGGGCCGCCTGGCGGCCCCGCTCGGATCATTCTCCCGGAAGCGCCGCCGTTCGGTTTGGCGCCACCGCTGCGGCCGGAGCCCCTAACGAGTTCGATGCTCGTGCCAGCCGTACCAGCGGATCGGGGTACACGCCGAAGAAGAGGATCAGCGCCACCGAACCGGCTACGACCAGTCGTGTGAGCGCCGGCATCGCCGGAACTTCGGCCGCGTCGGCCGCCCGCTGCTTCATGAACATCACCATCACCACCCAGACATAGTAACCGGCCGAGATGGTCGAGGTGAGAACAAGGATGATCGCCAGTCGCGTCTGTGGTGCCGGCGCCTGCAACGCCGCCTGCAGCACGTACCACTTGGCGAAAAAGCCCATGCCGCCGAACACCGGGAAGCCAAGGAGGGCCAACATGAAGACCATCATCGAGACGGCCAGCCCTGGGTTCGAGTACCAGAGCCCGTGGAAGTCCTCGATGCGATCGCCGCCCTGCCCCGAGCGCCCGACCGCGATGACCACCGCGAACGCGCCCATGGTCGCGAGCGTGTAGGCGAACAGGTAGAAGAGGAACGCGGTCCCGGCCTGCGGTGTCCCGGCGGCGAGCGCCACGAGGATGAAGCCGGTGTGCCCGATGCTCGAGTATGCGAGCATGCGCTTGAGGTTCTTCTGTTGCAGCGCGACGATGTTGCCGACGAGCATGGTCACGGCGGCAATCCACCACACGCCCTTGTGCCACTCGTTGTAGACACCGGGGAACGCCTCGAGCCAGACGCGCAGGAGCGCGGCGAAGGCTGCTGCCTTCACCCCTGCAGCCATGAAGCCGGAGATCGGCGTCGGCGCCCCTTCGTAGACGTCGGGGGCCCACATGTGGAATGGTGCAGCCGCGAGCTTGAAGGCGAAGCCAACGAGGAGGAGCGCCACGCCGACGAGGAGCATCGGCGTCCTGGCCAGCCCCAACGCGGCGATGCGTTCGCCGATCAGCGCGAGGTTCGTCGTTCCGGTCGCCCCGTATACGAGGGCAATGCCGTACAGCAGGAAGCCGGTCGAGAACGCGCCGAGCAAGAAGTACTTGAGCGATCCCTCGGCAGCGCGCGCGCTGCGGCGATTGAGGCCGACCATCACGTACACCGCGATCGACATGAGCTCGATCCCCAGGAAGAGGACCATCAGGTCGCGCGCGGCCGCCATGATCATCATGCCGCTGGTGGCGAAGAGCGTGAGGACATGCGCTTCGCCGGCCAGGATGCGCTCCCGCGGGTTGTAGTCCACCGACAGGGCCAGCGCAATGATCGCCGCCAGGAGGAAGAGCGCGTCGGCCGCCCAGCGGAAGCCGTCGACGGCAATCACGCCGTTCGCGGCCGACATCCCGCGAGTCCCGGCGAAGACGACCACGCCCAGCACGATGACGGCGAGCGCGAGGCTCGAGAGACCAACGGTGCGCTGCCGCTCGGCGGAGTCGGGTCCCCACGCGGCGACGAGCATCAGCAGCATCGCGCCCGCCAGCAGCAACAGGTCGGGGGCGAGCGCGGCGGTCAGCTGGCTCGGGATGCCAAGGTCGAAGTGCATCCTAGTTTCCTCCCGTCGACGCGCTCATCGTCGCATGCTGCGACGCCGCCCGCGTCTCCACCGTTTCGACGAAGCGCGCCGCCGATGCTTCCATGCGCGAGAGGATCGGCTTGGGGTACACCCCCATCCAGACGATCAGGAAGAGGAGCGGAGCGAGCAATCCGATTTCCCGCCAATTCAGGTCGGTGAGCGATTCGTTCGACGGTTTGTCGAGCGGGTTGTACAGGATGCGCTGCAGTGCCCAGAGGAGGTACGCCGCGGCGAGAATGACACCAAGCGCCGACAGCGTCGCCATCCACGGCACCGTCTGGAAGGCACCGACCATCACCAGGAACTCGCCGATGAAGCCGTTGGTCCCGGGGAGTCCGATGGAGCTCAGGGCGACAATCGTCAGGCAGGTCGCGAAGATGGGGACCACCTTGGCAATGCCGCCGTAATCCGCGATGAGACGCGAGTGCTTGCGCTCGTAGATCATCCCGATCAGGAAGAAGAGCGCGCCGGTCGAGACGCCGTGCCCGATCATCACCATCAGCGCGCCCTGCACACTTTCGGTCGTCATGGCGAAGAGCCCCAGCATGACCATCCCGAGGTGCGCCACCGACGAGTACGCGACGAGCTTCTTGAAGTCGGGCTGTACCAGTGCCACCAACGATCCGTAGATAACGCCGATGACGCTCAACGAGAGGATGACCGTGCGCACCGTGTCGTCGAGCGCGATCCCCGGGAAGAGCGGGATCGCCAGACGGAGGAAGCCGTACGTGCCGAGCTTGAGGAGGATCCCGGCGAGGATCACCGAACCTGCTGTCGGCGCTTCGACGTGCGCGTCGGGAAGCCAGGTATGGAACGGGAACATCGGGACCTTCACCGCGAAGGCCACGAAGAAGGCGAGGAAGAGCCAGAAGGCGACGCCCGGGCGCAACTCGGCGATCGCGAAGATCGCGTCGTAGCTGAAGTTCGGCCGCCCGTCCATGAGGCCGGCCTGCCAGCCGAGGTAGACGATCGCCACCAGCATCAGCAGCGATCCGAACATCGTGTAGATGAAGAACTTGATCGAGGCGTAAATGCGGCGGTCGCCTCCCCAGATCCCGACGATGAAGTACATCGGGATCAGCATCACTTCCCACATCACGTAGAAGAGGAAGAGATCCTTCGCCACGAACACGCCGAGCATCCCCACCGTCAGCAGCAACATGAGGATGTGGTACGCGTGCACCTTGCGCGAGATGCTCGTCCACCCGCCGAGGACGGCGAGCGGCATCAGGAGCGTGGTGAGGAGGACCATCATCAGCGAGAGGCCGTCGATCCCGAGCGAGAAGCGCGCCCCCCACGACTCGATCCAGCGCGAGTCGAAGGTGGCCTGCCACCCGCTCGACGACGCATCGAACGACCACCACAGGCCGATCGAGACGACAAACTCGAGAATGAAGAAGGCAAGCGTGATCTGGCGGGCGGTGCGCTCCGAACTGGCGAGTGCCTCGCCGCTCGCGCCCTTCGCCGAGAAGCTCTGCAACCACACCACGACCGCGCCGAAGAGCGGGATGATGAGGAGGACCGGGAGAACCCAGCCGTTGTAGCCGATTGAATCGAGCAAGGCTTTCATCGGTCTATCGCAGGGTGAAAGCGCCGAGGACTGCGACGACGCCGATGATGAGCACCCAGGCGTACGTCCCGACCTGCCCGGACTGGATGCGCGACCCTACCCAGCCGATGCCGCGGGCGAGTTGCGCACTCCCGTTGACGAACAACCCGTCGATGAGCCCCGCGTCCATCCCCTTCCAGAGGACGGTGCGCGACACGCCAAGGAGCGGTTGCACCACCACCTTGTCGTACCCTTCGTCGACGAAGTACTTCTCCTCGAGTACGCGGTCGATCCCTTCGGAGGCCGGCGACTCGTTCTTGGTCTTGAGCGCCTCGGGCTTGAGCCGGGCGAAGGCGAAGGCGATACCGATCGCGGCGATGGCGATGGCGATCCCGACCAGCAGGTACTCGGTGCTGTGCTCGAGGTGCGCTTCGGCGCCCTTGGTGACGCGCAGCGCCGCCTCGCCAGTGATCGGCTCCAGCCAGTGGTGCAGCGCCTGGATCGGGCCGGCCGGGAAGAACTCCGGCAGGTTGAGCCATCCGCCAGCTGCACTGAGCACGCCAAGCACGACGAGCGGGCCGGTCATGATCCACGGGGCCTCGTGCAGGTGCGAGCGTTCCTTGTCACCCGTGCGGTTGGGACCGTGGAAGGTGTAGAGCATCATGCGCGTCATGTAGATCGCCGTGAGGAGCGCCGCGGCGAGCCCCATGACGTAGATCGCGTAGAGGAGCGCGGTGCCCGGGATCCCCAGCCAGCTCGCATCGGCCAGCGTGGAGCCATGCGTACGCGCGAACACCGACCCGAGGATCTCGTCCTTCGAGAAGAATCCGGCAAACGGCGGGATGCCGGCGATCGCCAGCGTGGCGATCCACATCAGGATGAAGGTGACGGGCATGAACTTCCGCAGCCCGCCCATGTTGCGCATGTCCTGCGCGTCGTCGTGGTTGCCGGTGTGGTGATACGCCGCGTGCATCGCGTAGATCACCGAGCCGGAGCCGAGGAAGAGGAGCGCCTTGAAGAAGGCGTGCGTGACGAGGTGGAAGACCCCCGCCGCGTACGCACCGACCCCAACGCCGACGAACATGTAGCCGAGCTGCGACACCGTGGAGTACGCGAGGACCTTCTTGATGTCCCACTGCTTGAGCCCGATCGTCGCCGCGAAGAGCGCGGTCAGCGCCCCGATGAATGCAACGGTCAGCGACGCCACCGGGGCGAGCGAGAAGAGGACCGCGCTGCGGGCGATCAGGTACACGCCCGCGGTCACCATCGTCGCCGCGTGGATCAGCGCCGAGACCGGCGTCGGGCCGGCCATCGCGTCGGGGAGCCAGATGTAGAGCGGGATCTGCGCGCTCTTGCCGGTGCACCCGAGGAACATGAAGAGGCAGATCGTCGTCACCAGCGCCCCGCCAGGCGCAAACTGCTCGGCGCCCGCGTTCACGCCGGCGAAGCTCAGCGTCCCGAGGTTGGCGAAGAGCAGGAACATCGCCACCAGAAAGCCGAAGTCGCCGATGCGGTTGACGATGAAGGCCTTCTTGCCGGCGTCGGCGTTCGCCTTCTCGGAGAACCAGAAGCCGATGAGGAGATACGAGCAGAGCCCCACGCCCTCCCACCCGACGAACAGCATCGGATAGTTGGCGCCGAGCACCAGCACGAGCATGAAGAAGACGAACAGGTTGAGATACGCGAAGTAGCGCGGATATCCCGGATCGTCCTGCATGTAGCCGACGCTGAAGAGATGGATCAGCGTCCCGACGCCGGTGATGACCATCGCCATCACCATCGAGAGCTGATCGACCTGGAATGCCGCGTCGATGCGCAGCTTCCCGGTCCCCATCCAGGTGAAGAGCGTCTTCACGAACGGCGTCTCCGCGTGCGCTCCGACCAGCGCGACGAAGATCGTCGCGGTCAGGAGGAACGAGAGCGCGAGTACCGCAGGGCCGACGATGCTGGTGATGGCCGCGTACTTGTGTCGCACGACGGCGTGGTGATCGTCGTGGCCGCCGTGCCCGTGGGCGTCGTGGCCATGACCTCCGCCGTGCGCGCCGTGCGCATCGTCGTGATGCGCGTGGTGCTCCGACGGATTCGCGGGCCCCGTCTTCGCGACCGTGGTCAGCGAGAGGAGGCCATTGATGACAAAGCCGATCAGCGGGAGGATCGGGACGAGCCAGATCCACTCGGCCGCTGTTCCGGCCAGCGGGTGCAATCCGGCGGCTGCCGCTTCCTGGAGGAGCATCAGCCCTTGAGGAGATTGATGTTCGAGAGGTCCACCGTCTGGCGATGGCGGAAGATCGAGATGATGATCGCCAGTCCGACCGCCGCTTCAGCGGCCGCGACGGTCATGACGAAGACCACGAAGACCTGCCCGGTCGCACCGTAGAGGCGGGAGAAGGCGACGAACGACAGGTTCACGGCGTTGAGCATCAGCTCCACGCACATGAAGATGATGATGGCGTTGCGGCGGGTGAGCACCCCTACCACGCCGATGCAGAACAGCACCGCCGACAGCGCGAGCGCCTCGGGAATCATCATGTGGTGGACCTCCGCTTGCCGATCACCACCGCCCCGACGATCGCCACCAGCAGGAGGATGCTGGTGAGTTCGAAGGCGAGCAGGTTTTCGCTGAAGAGCGGTTTGGCGATCGCACTCACCGCGTTGAGGTCGCGCGCCGCGTCCATGCGCGCGAAGTCGGATTGCACGAGCGACGTCTTGAGGTTGGTGCGCGCCAGCGTCATCACCTGCGCGAGGATGGCGAGGCCGAGGAGACCGGCGGCGAGCCGCCCCCACTTGCCGCGCAGGTCGCTCAGTTCATCGGGATGCCCGAGGTTGAGGAGCATGACGACGAAGAGGAAGACGACCATGATCGCGCCGGCATAGACGAGAATCTGGATCGCGCCGATGAAGTGCGCGTCCATCATCACGTAAAGCGCGGCCAGGCAGAACATGGTGTTCACCAGCCAAAGCGCCGCAGCGACCGGGCTCTTGCGGGTGACGAACGTGACCGCCGAGGCGATCGCGATCAACCCGAAGAGATAGAAGTGGAGCGTGTAGAGGAAGTCTGGCATTACTCGCCTTTCGGGTCGGCCGGGTCCCACATCTCACACACGGGATGCGTCTGGG
>CAZWVG010000157.1:0-13439 GCA_964637355.1 uncultured Gemmatimonadaceae bacterium | reverse complement strand
AAGCGCGCGTTGCGCCTGGCGGCGGATCGCCTTCCCCGGCGCCTCCCGCCCCGCGCACCGCGCGCGCTGCGCTACGCGAACGTCTCGCGCGCTCGCGCGGAGTGTTCGGCCTCATCGCCGTCCTCCTGATTGCCATCATCTTCTCTCCCACCCGCAGCGGTCGCCTCGTCTTCCTTGACGTCGGCAACCTTACCGACATCCTGCGGCAGGTCGCCGAGAAGGGGATTCTGGCGGTGGGGATGACCGCAGTAGTGATCGCCGGCGGGATCGATCTCTCGGTGGGTTCGATGCTCGCCTTCGCCGCCACGCTCTCGGCTTGGCTCCTCATGCGGGGCATCGGGCTCGGCGCGACGACACTCCTCGTCCTCGTCGCGGGCGCGGCGTGGGGAGTGCTCAACGGTGTCGTCGTCGCGCGTTGGCGCCTCCCCGCCTTCATCGCCACGCTGGCCACGATGAGCGCGGCGCGCGGCGCAGCGCGCTGGCTGAGCGGCGGAACTGCCATCCCGCTCGGCTTCGGTGAAGGAGGGGCGAGTGAATCGGTACGGGCGCTGGCGGCTCCGCTCCTTCCCTACGTCCCCGCGCCGGCGCTGATCTTCGGCCTGACCGTCGTCGCCATGCACCTCTTCCTCGCGCGAACGCGGGGCGGGCGCTACCTCTATGCCATCGGCGACAATCCGTCAGCTGCAAGGTTGGCGGGGGTGCGCGTGCCGTGGCACACGGCGGGAGTCTACGTGATCGCCGGCGTGCTCGCCGCGCTTGCCGGACTGGTGCACTGCGCTCAGCTCGAGCAGGGGAATCCGAACGACGGAGTGGCGTACGAACTGGACGCGATCGCCGCGGTGGTGATCGGTGGAACGTCGCTCAGCGGAGGCGCGGGAAGCGTCGCCGGGACGCTGGTGGGGATCCTCACCATCGGCGTCATCAACAATGCCATGGGGCTCAACAACGTCGATGCCAACCTTCAGCTCATCCTCAAGGGTGCGATCATCCTCCTCGCGGTCTGGCTCCAACGCCGCCCTGCATCGTAGGGTCGTCCGCGCCGGCGCCTTCGCGCTTGCGCTCGCCGCCATCGCCTGTGGACGCGAGCAGGGAGGCGGCAAGAAGCTCGTCGGCTTCTCCCAGGCCAACCTCGGCGAACCATGGCGCGTGGCGATGAACGCCGAGATCGAGGCGGCCGCGAAGACGCACCCCGAGTTCGAGGTCGTCTATGCCGACGCGCAGCAGGACAATGCCAAGCAGGTGGCCGACGTCGAGAACTTCCTGCGACAGAAGATCGACCTGCTCATCATTTCACCAAACGAGGCGAAGCCGCTCACGCCGGTGGTCAAGCGCGCCTTCGACGCGGGGATCCCGGTCGTCGTCCTCGATCGCGAGATCGAGGGGGACAGTTACACGACCTTCATCGGCGCCGACAACCGCGCGATCGGACGTGCCGCGGGGGAATTCGCCGCGAAGACGCTGGGCGGCAAGGGGAACATCGTCGAAATCCGCGGGCTCCCGGGCTCGACTCCCGCGCGCGACCGGAGCGACGGCTTCCACGAGGCGATCGCGGCGTACCCCGACCTGCACATCATCCACGATCCGGTCGCCAATTGGCTCCGCGAGGAGGCGATGACGCAGATGGAGGCCGCGCTTTCCGCGCACCCCAAGATCGACCTCGTGTACGCGCATAACGACCCGATGGCGGTAGGCGCCTACCTGGCGGCCAAGGCGAAGGGGCGCGACAGCGCGATCACCTTCATCGGCATCGACGGACTTCCAGGGCTCGACGGCGGGCGCCAGGCCGTCGCCGACGGCAAGCTCGCCGCCACCTTCGTCTACCCGACCGGTGGGAAGGAGGCGATCGACGTGGTGGCGAAGATCCTCAAGGGGGAACAGGTCCCGCACCGCATCACGCTCCAGACCGAAACGATCACCAAGCCGACGCCCTGAGGTTCCGCCGCTTCTCCCAGTTGGTCTCGCCGCAGGACCGCCTCCGATTCACTCCTGCAGGACGCGACGTACGACTCTCACTCGAGGTCTCTCCATGTCCCGTCGACGCTTTGTGCAGTCGCTCGCCACCAGCGCGGGTCTCGCCGGCCTCGCTTCCATCGCCGGCGCGCAGCCTACTCCAACCAGCGACAGCGACGCCTCGCAGCCCGGCGGGGGGATGGACTTCCTCCCCTCGTACGCGCGCACCCAGCGCTACCGCTCGCGCAAGCAGTCGAGCCACGACGTGACCGGTGGGAACGCCGACTACTGGAACATCAAGGGTGGAGAGACCAAGGAGATCTTCGCCGCCACCGGCGCCGGTTGCATCTCGCATATCTGGTTCACGATCGCGGCGGACTCGCCGTTGCACCTGAAGGAACTCGTCCTCCGCGCCTACTGGGACGGGGCGAGCGTCCCCAGCGTCGAGACACCCATCGGCGACTTCTTCGGGCTCAACCTCGGCGACTACGCGATCTACGAGAGCGAGTATCTCACCTGTTCCCCGGGGCAGTCGCTCAACGCCTACTTCGCCATGCCGTACCGAAACGGCGCGCGCCTCACCGTCACCAACGACGGGAGCCGGAACGTCGGCGCGTTTTATTCCAACATCGACTACTACGAAGTCGATGCCCTCCCCGCCGACGCGCTCTATTTCCACGCGCAATACCGGCAGGCCGTCCCAAACCACCGGGAGCAGCTCCCCGACCGCAAGAATCCGGATGGGGCGACGAACTACGTGTATTGCGAGGCGCGCGGGCGCGGGCACCTCATGGGGGTCACCCTTGGCGTCATCCAGCTCGCCGAGGCGTGGATGGGCGAGGGCGACGACATGATCTTCATCGACGACCCGTCACGACCGGCGATCATCGGGACCGGATCGGAGGACTACTTCCTCGGAAGCTGGAACTTCGGCGGCCGCATGGGAGCGCGCCCCTTCTCACATCACCAGTACGGCGCCCCGCTGATCCAGAGCCCGGAGCGCGTCGGCGGGCGCTATTGCCTCTATCGCTTCCACGGCGACAATCCCGTGACGTTCAATTCATACCTCAAGCACACGATGGAGCACGGCCACGCCAACGACCGGGCCGACAACTTCTACTCGTGCGCCTACTGGTACCAGGACAAACCTGCAACAGCGGCGCCGCCCCTCCCCTCCGTCACCGACCGCCTCCCCAAACTGGGCTAACCCGCGCTCCCACCCCTCGTCTTCTCGTCTTCTCGTCTTCTGAAGCCTACTGACCAACGGTCAGTACGAATGTCTTCACCACGTTCGGCACCTCATTCCCCTGCGCCGTGACGGTCGCCGTGGTTGGGCCGAGCGTGGCCTGCGCGGTGGCGTTGAGCGTGATGCGGAGCTGATTGGTCGACGTGCTGCTCACCGACGGCGCGGTCACACCGGCGGGCAGTCCGCTGATCGTGACGAAGACTGGCGCCACGTAACCGCCGGCCCGCGTGATGTTGACTTCGAGGATCGTCGACAACCCCTGCCGCACGGCGAGGGCGGCGGGGACGCCGATGTCGAACGAGCCGGTGGGGAGCCCGGTCGGGTTCCCACCGCTCGATCCCGAGCTGTCGGAGTTGCAGCCGGCGGAGAGCAGCAGTCCGGGGACGAGCGCCGCCAGGAGCATCGCCCGCCGCATGGCGCGGCGCGAAGCGTGCGGAGCGCGCGAAGCGTGCGGAGCGCGCGAAATGCGCGAAGTGCGTGGCGCGGCATCGGCGAGCGAGCGGTTCTCGTGAGAACGTTGCAGCAGCAGCATGGGAAATCCGTCAGGGCGTCGTGAGAATGTGCGTACGAGTCGGCGACTGGCGCGCCTCGCGCCTTCAGCGCGGCGTCATCGTCTCCTCCACAAACCGGAGGCATACGGGAGCGGGAAGCTCGATGCGCGCACCGGTCGGTGCGAGCTGTCCATTCTGCGGATCGATGCTGAAGGCGACGATCGAGTTCGAACGCTGGTGCGCCACCAGAAGGAGACGCCCGGCTGGATCGACGGCGAAGTTGCGCGGCCAGTCGCCCTGCGTTGGCACCGACTGAATGAGCGTCAGCCGCCCCGATCCCCGCTCCACGTGAAATACCGCGATCGTGTTGTCGCCGCGATTCGATGCGTAGACGTAGCGCCCGGTCGGGTGCACGTGCACGTCGGCCGGGACGTTCGCCCCCGTTGCGCCTGACGGGCGCATCGAGAGCTCCTGCCGCGAACGCAGGATCCCGGTCGCCGCATCGTAGTCGAGCGCCGTCAGCGTCGAAGACAACTCCCCGGTTACATAGAGCGTCCGCCCGTCAGGAGAGAAGGCGAGGTGTCGCGGCCCGGTCCCGGGCGGGAGCACCACGTCGTTCCCGCTGACGGCCGTGAGCTTGCCGCGCTCCGCGTCGAACTGGTACGCCTTGATCCGGTCGATTCCGAGGTCGGCCACGAATGCGAATCGGTTGAACGGATCGAGCATGATGCAGTGCGCGTGCGGCGCCTCCTGTCGCGTCGTGTCGGCCCCGTGGCCCACGTGCTGCATCATGGCGCTGGAGCTGCCGAGCGTTCCGCCGGCTGCAATCGGAAAGACGGCGACGTTGCCGCCGAGGTAGTTGGCGACGAGCGCATAGCGCCCACGCGTGTCGATCGAGACGTAACACGGCGCCCCACCGAGCGACGCGCGCTGCGACGGTTTCGACAGGGCCCCAGTGGACTCGTCGCGCGCGAACAGCGTCACGGCTCCCGATGGCTTCCCCTCGTACTGCTCCAGTTCGTTTACCGCCACGACCCGCCGGCGATCGGGCGACAGCGCGAGGAACGACGGGTTCGCACACTCCGCCGCCACCGACTGCTCGAGCTGCCCGCCACGCTCGGCGTCGATCACGAGGCGATAGATCCCGCGACTCCCTGTCTTGTCGGTGTAGGTCCCGACGTAGAGTTCCCACTGGTCGGTCCGCGATCGGGCGAACTGCGACTCCGCTTCCACCCCTCGCGGAAGCAACGCCGCGCCAACGACACCGGCGGCGGTGACGCCGACGAACCTGCGACGACTCAGCCCGCGCGCCTCGCTCATGTCTTCCCCTCCACAGTCGGATTGCCGGCACTGTGCGCGACGGAGCCGGAACTCCCGTTGCCGTTCGTCGCTGGGGCGACGCCGAGCGCCGCGCGCACCGCCGGAGCGACGACGGTGCCGAACAGCTCGATCGCCCGCATCACCTTCGCGTGCGGAAGCGTACCGACCGTGAGCTGGATGAGGAATCGGTCGTGCGCGAACAACTCGTGCTCGTAGAGAATCTTGTCGATGACCTGCTGCGGATTTCCGAGGAGCATCGCGCCGTGCGGCGATCGCTCGGCGTCGAAGCGCTGGCGCGTCGGCGGTGGCCATCCGCGCTCGCGCCCGATACGCCCCATCACGTCGATGTAGGCAGGATACGAGATCTCCACCGCTTCCGCTTCCGTATCGGCAACGAAGCCGTGCGAATTGATGCTCAGCTTGAGCGACGACGGATCGTGACCCGCGCGCGCGCCGCTCTCGCGATAGAGCTCCGCTAACGGAACAAAACGCTCGGGCGCACCGCCGATGATCGCAATCGCCAGCGGAAGCCCGAGCGTCCCGGCGCGAACGACGGATTCCGGCGTCCCACCGACCGCGATCCAGACCGGGAGCGGCGACTGGAAGGGGCGCGGATACACGCCGCGATCGTTGATCGGCGCGCGATGCCGACCGCGCCAGGTGATACGTTCCTTCTCCCGCAGCTGCAACAGGAGCCCGAGCTTCTCGGAGAACAGCTCGTCGTAGTCGTGCAGATCCTGACCGAAGAGCGGATACGACTCGATGAAGCTCCCCCGCCCCGCCATGATCTCGGCGCGCCCCCCCGTCAGCTGATCGAGCGTGGCGAAGTCCTGGAACACGCGCACGGGGTCGTCGGAGCTGAGCACCGTTACCGCACTCGTCAGGCGAATGCGCGACGTGCGCCCGGCCGCTGCCGCCAGCACCACGGCGGGCGACGAGACCGCGTAGTCGGTACGATGATGCTCCCCAACGCCGAATACGTCGAGCCCGACGCGATCGGCGAGCTCGATCTCTTCCATCAGGTCGCGCAGCCGCTCGTGCGTGCTCACCGTGATCCCCGTCTGCGTATCGGGGGTCGTTTCCGCAAAGGTATAGATGCCCAGCTCCATGCCGCCGCTCCAGGGAATGTGACGGCGCCCGGCGCGATCTGCGCGCCGAACCGCTCCTCCCTGCATGATCATTCGCCGCGCGTCGCGGCGGAACCTCCCCCCTCCCCACTTCGGTCCACCGTCCTACCAAAGGGCGGCGCGGAGGGTCCGTCGACTCCTCGACCGGCGCCGCGTGGTGGCGGTCCCCGGCGAACTGGGGGTACGTTGCCAGAGCCGCAACGCGGCGCGTGGCAGCTGCGCCGCCCTCACGGCCCCTCAAACCCGTTGATCGCATGTCCGGATTCGACGCCCGCTACGACGTCTCCCTCCTCGACGACACGATCGTCCACCTCTTCAACGAGGGGACGCTGGATCACGCGCACCACGTACTCGGCGCGCACCCGCACGAGGCCGACGGCGTCCCAGGCACCTACTTCGCCGTCTGGGCGCCTAACGCCAAGTCGGTCTCCGTCGTCGGCGACTTCAATGGCTGGCATCGCATGGCGCACCCGATGCGCGTACACGGGGCGTCGGGGATCTGGGAGATCTGGATCGCCAACGTCGGGCACGGCATGCCCTACAAGTACCATGTCGCGAGCCGCCGCGATGGCTACACCGTCGACAAGGCCGACCCGTACGGCTACCACGCCGAAGTCGCGCCGCGCACCGCCTCCATCGTCTGGAACCTCGACTACGAGTGGGGCGACGGCGACTGGCTGGAGAAGCGTGCGCGCCGTCGCACGATGGACGGCCCGATGTCCATCTACGAGGTGCACCTCGGCTCGTGGATGCGCGTTCCCGAGGAAGGGAACCGGATGCTCTCCTACCGGGAGATTGCGCCTCGCCTCGCCGACTACGTCGAGCGCATGGGCTTCACGCACGTGGAGATCATGCCGGTAATGGAGCATCCGTATTACGCGTCGTGGGGCTATCAGGTGACCGGCTACTTCGCGGCCACATCGCGCTACGGACAACCGCAGGACCTGATGTTCCTCATCGATACACTGCACCAGCGCGGCATCGGCGTGATCCTCGACTGGGTCCCGTCGCACTTTCCCACCGACGCCGCCGGGCTTTCCTACTTCGACGGGACGCATCTTTACGAACACGCCGACCCGCGCCGCGGACACCAGCCCGACTGGGGGAGCTACATCTTCAATTACGGGCGATTCGAGGTGCAGAACTTCCTGCGCTCCAACGCACTGTTCTGGCTCGAGAAGTTCCACGCCGACGGACTTCGCGTCGACGCCGTCGCCTCGATGCTCACCCTCGACTTCTCGCGCAAGGAAGGCGAGTGGATTCCTAACGAGTTCGGCGGGAGGGAGAACCTCGAGGCGATCGACTTCCTGCGGCGCCTCAACGAGAGTGTCTACCGCGAGCACCCCGACACCGAGACCATCGCCGAGGATTCGAGCGCCTGGCCCCTCGTGACCCGCCCGGTCTACATCGGCGGGTTAGGCTTCGGCCTCAAGTGGGACATGGGGTGGATGCACGACACCCTCGAGTACTTCGCCCTCGACCCCGTCTACCGGCGCTACCATCACCAGAAGATCACCTTCCGGATGATGTACGCCTTCGCCGAGAACTACGTCCTCCCCCTGTCGCACGACGAGGTCGTGCACGGCAAGGGATCGTTGATCAACAAGATGTCGGGGGACAACTGGACCAAGCGCGCCAACGTCCGCGCCCTCCTCGGCTATCAGTGGGGGCAGACGGGGAAGAAGTTCCTCTTCATGGGGTGCGAGTTCGGCCAGTTCCGCGAGTGGAACCACGACACATCCATCGACTGGCACCTCCTCGAACACGCCGAGCACCGCGGATTGCAGCAGTGGGTCGCCGACCTCAACGCGCTCTATCGCGACGAACCGGCGATGCACGAAATGGACAATGAGCCCGGCGGCTTCGAGTGGGTGGACTGCAACGACGCCGAGCAGAGCATCGTGAGCTTTCTCCGCTACAACAAGGACCGGTCGCGGGCGGTGCTCGCCGTCTGCAACTTCACGCCGGTTCCGCGCGGGAGCTTTCGCGTCGGCGTTCCGCCGAGCGAGCGCTGGGACGAGGTGCTCAACAGCGACGCCCCGGTCTACGGCGGCTCCGGATGGGGAAACCTCGGCGGCGTGACAACCGAGGAACAGCCGATGCACGGCCGGCCGTCTTCGATCAACATCGTCCTCCCCCCGCTCTCGATTTCGTTCTTCCGCATGGTCCCGCTCCCTGCGCCCCCCGAGCCCGAGGCGTCGATCAGCGAGCAGATCTCTGCCGCGTCGCTCATCCAGACCGATCCGGAGGGAGTCCCAGCGATCGAGGATGGGACCGAGGAGGGGAACGTCGGAATCGCGAGCGAGGTCGCGCCAGCTCCGGAACCCCACGTCGCGCCGCCGCCAGTTCGCGAGACCCGGCGCGCCGTGGACGTGTTGGGAGCGCCGGATGCTGCGGACATTCTCGCGCCACCCTCCGCCGAGCAGTCGGCCACGGATGGGGACACGGAGGAAGCGGGCGCCTAACGCGCCACCTCCCCCCGCCCCGTCAGCTGCGCCACCAACTCGCGCATCGCCACCTGCCACGCCAGCGGCGCCCCCGGCAGGTCGCTGCGCCGCTCGTTGCGTGCCGCCGTCACCGCTTCGTCGCCCAGTACCTCCACCCCGCCTATCGCGCTCACCAGCAGGCGCGTTCGCTTCGCGTAGATCCCTTCCGCACCGATGCGCACCGCCTGCCCGTTCGCGTCGACCAGTGCTCCCGTCAGTTGCAACACCTGCACCGGCGTCTCGAGCGAGGTGAGCCAGGGAAGCGACGTGGTGTTCCCCGTCCCGAGATCCACCTCCTTGCGACCGCGCAGCCCGCGCTGCCGCACGAGATACGAGCCGACCTCGAGGCGAATCACCAGCGCCCGACCGGCCTGCTGCGCCGAAAGCCCTTGAGCCAGCCACGACGTCCACGACGGCGATGGACGCCCCACGGCCAAGCGCATCCGCGCCGAGCCGCGCCCCACCACGCTGTCGGCGCGAATCGCGCAGTCGTCGTCCTGCAACCCGCTCTCCGTCACGCACCCGAACTGCACATCGGGCGCAACGCGCGAGGCCGCGTCGCCGGCGCGCGGGTCGGCGTCGAGGCGCACCGCGACCCCCGTCGCCTTCGCGAGCGAATCGAGGTACATGTTCATCTCGGCCAGCAGCGACTGCGTCGGCGAGCTTGCTCCCGTGGAGGGATCGAAGGCGGCGGGCTGCGTCGCCCCCGACTGGAAGTCGATCGGGAGATAGGCTACGCGCGAGGTGTTGGAGCGGATAGCGGAGGGAGCAGCACCCGCGTACCACGGCGCCCGCTCGAGGTGCGCGTCGCCAACGCCGCTGCGAAAGGTCGCACCGGTGCTCGCGCAGCCGGTCGACGCGACCGCGGCAGCGAACACGAAGAGCGCCGCACCGCGCGCGATGAAGGGTCGGGAAGACATTGCAGGAAATCGATGGAGGTTCGGGGCGAAGACAGCGCGGGTCGCGCTCACGGCGCACGACTCAACGCAAGCCGACTCGCTCCCGTCGCGCTATTCCCCAACTGACCCTTGCGCCGCCGGCGCGCACGATACAAGCACACGCGCACTCGCCCTGTTCCCGGCCGCGCGAACTCCCGTAGACGTCCGCTTGAGGGCATCGCATGCTTGGTCGATCTCCGCCCGCCGGCGACGGGCGCCGACGCGACCGGCGACTATTTGCGCGACGACATGTAGACTTCGTCGCTCGCCTCGATCGACATCAACACCTCCGTCGCCGAACTGCCGCCGTGTCCGAATCGTCGCTCTTCACACCGATCACGTTCCGCTCGCTCACGCTGCGCAACCGCATCGTCGTGTCGCCGATGTGCCAGTACTCCAGCCACGCCGGCTTCGCCACCGACTGGCACCTTGTGCACCTCGGCGCCTTCGCGGTGGGAGGTGCCTCGCTCGTGATCACCGAGGCGACCGCCGTGACGCCCGAGGGGCGGATCAGCCCGCACGACCTCGGCATCTGGGACGACGCGCATGTCGAGACGCTGCGACGCATCAACGATTTCGTGCATGCGCAGGGCGCGGCGTCGGGAGTCCAACTCGCGCATGCAGGACGCAAGGCGAGTACCCGCCGCCCGTGGGAAGGAGGCGGCAAGGTCTCGACCGACGAGGGCGGATGGGAGAACGTGATGGCGCCGAGCGCGATCCCCTTCTCCGACAACTATCCGCAGCCGCACGCCCTCACCCGCGAGGGGATCGCCGCCGTCGTCGCCGCCTTTCGCGACGCCGCACTTCGCGCGCGCGAAGCCGGCTTCCTGGTCATCGAGCTGCACGCCGCGCATGGCTATCTCCTCCACGAGTTTCTCTCCCCGCTCGCCAACCGCCGCGACGACGAGTATGGCGGTGATTTCGAGAATCGCATTCGCCTCACGCTCGAAGTCGTCGACGCGGTACGCGCCGTCTGGCCCGAAGAGCTCCCGCTCTTCGTCCGTCTCTCGGCGACCGACTGGGCCCCGGGTGGCTGGGACATCGACGAATGCGTGCAGCTGGCGGCACGCCTCGCATCGCACGGCGTGGATCTCGTCGACTGCTCGTCAGGCGGCCTCGCCGCCCATCAGCAGATCGCGGTCGCCCCAGGCTACCAGGTCCCCTTCGCCCGGCGCATCCGCCACGACGCAAAGATTGCCACCGGCGCGGTTGGGCTGATCACCACCGCTGAACAGGCCGAGCAGATCATCCGCGATGGCGACGCCGACGTCGTGCTCATGGCCCGCGAGCTCCTCCGTCACCCGCGGTGGCCACTCGACGCCGCCCATCGGCTTGGAGCGCACATCGCCTGGCCTAAACAGTACGAGCGCGCGAAACCGAGATAACAGAAGACGAGAAGACGAGAAGACGAGAAGACGAGAAGGCGCGACGCTTACTACCTCCCGTCTCCCGTCTCCCGTCTCCCGTCCCCCGTCCCGCTCCTACAGAAACCGCTGCACCAATAGCATCCCGAGGAACGACAGCGTCGCCGCGGCAGCGATCCCTCGCGATGTCTCCTGCTCGTAGGCTTCTGGCAGCAGTTCTACCAGCACCATGAAGATCATCGCACCCGCAGCGAAGCCGAGGCCGTAGGGCAGCGTCGCGGCGAAGTGTTCGACGAACAGGTAGGCCGGCACTGCAGCCAGCGGCTGCGGAATGCTGGAGAAGAAGCTCCACCAGGCGCAGGCGAGGAGCGACGCCCCTTGGGGCCTGAGCACGGCGCTGATCGCCAACCCCTCGGGGATGTTGTGCACCGCGACTGCCAGCGTGATCGCCGTCGCCAGGCTGATCCCGCCACCGAACGACACGCCGACCGCCGCCCCCTCGGCGAACGAGTGCACCGTCATCACCGCGACGATCATCAGCATCTTGCGCGCACCAACGCCGCGCGCGCCGAGGAACTCCATCTCTCCCTCGTGATCTCCAAGCACGCGCTGCACCACGAGCATGAACGCGACGCCGACGATCACACCGACCAGGGTCGCCCCGCCCCGCGCCCGCGCCCCCTCCACGATCAGCCCGAAGCTCGCCCCGAGCATCAGCCCAGCCGCCAGCGCGTTCGAGTATCCCACCACGCGCGGTGAAACGGTCCGGATGAACGCGAACGGAATGGCGCCAAGCGAGGTCGCCAGCGCTGTCAGGAGCGCGTACCAGAAGACCCACACCACCGGATGCGCCTGGAGCCAACTCATCCCGCCGCCTCCGCGAAGGCGACCATGCTCGTCGCCACGATCACCACGACGCTGATCGCCGTGCGCCCCGTCGCGCGATAGCCGTCTGGCAGGAGATCGGCGAGCGAGAGGTAGACGAGCGACCCTGCCGACGCCCCGAGCAGCGCCGGCCGAAGTGCGGGGTTCCTCGAGGCGAGGACGAAGCCCCCCATCGCCATCGCCACCTGCGGCAGGTTCGAGAGCGCCGCCGCGGCCGCGGCGCGCAGCCGCTTCTCTCGGCGCACCAGGTGCGCGGAGAGCGCGACCCCCTCGCCGATGTTGTGCAAGGCGAGGGTGAAGGCGACGATCAGGCCGAATCGCGGATCGACCGCGCTCGCCACACCGAGCGCCAATCCTTCGGGGGCGGCATGCACTGCCGCCCCCAGCAGCGCTCGCACTGGCGGCGTCGCCTCACGTCCGTCGAGATCGAACCACACGTGCACGAGGAAAAGAACGACCACCGCCGCCGCCGCCCCAACCGTCGCAGCGACCGCCCCGCCATCGAGACCGTCGCGAATCAGCGGATACGCGAGGCCAAGCATCATCCCCGCCGCGAGCGCGCTCGAGAGCCCCACCAGCGTGTCGTCGGGTGCCCGCACCTTGGCGAGCACTGGCCCGAGACCGGCGGCGGCTGCGGCGAGCGCGGCGTACAGCGCGACGTCGGCGAAGGTCATGTGGTAATGGCGGCGGGTGGCGTTCTGGTCGCGGAAGAATATCACGCACGCCGTCGCGTCGCGCGCACCATACTTCACGTCATCTCACAGATGGTCGCCGGGCGCGCCAGCGACCAGCGTCGGCCGGAGGGCGTCGACGCTGTGTGATGCGACTTCCACGCTCAGTCATGACCACCCCACCATCGGCGCGCGACCGATTTCTCGCCTTTCGACGCTCCGTTCCGCGCCCGCCGCGACTCACGTCGCATCGCGTGCAGGCGCGCGGGCTCGACTTCGCCGTCTTCACCACCCCTCCCGTCGAGGGAGCTCCCCCACTCGTCTGCGTCAATGGGGGAATGATCTTCAGTCACAAGCTCCTGTGGCCCGCGCTCTCGCCGCTCGCCGCGCGCCGGCAGATGATCCTGTACGACCAGCGCGGGCGTGGCTCGTCGAGTCCCCCTCCGGGCGTGCAGGCGGCGCGCGTCGAACACGACGCCGGCGATCTGGGAGCGATTCGCCGAGCCCTGGGGATCGAGAAGTGGGACGTGCTGGGACACTCCTGGGGAGGCGGCATCGCCACACTCGCCACCGAGCGCGATCCCGCCGGCGTCCGCCGACTCGTCCTGGTCGACGCCGTGGGCCCGAGGAGCGAGACCTGGCTCCCGGCGTTACATGCGCATGCACTGCAACGACTTGCCGGTGAAGAGCGGGCGTCCCTGGCGGCGCTCGACCCCACCGCACTGTACGTCGGCGAGCCGGCGCTCCACTCGGAGTACGCGCGCGCCATGTATCCCGCCTGGTTCGCCGACCCGGAGTTCGCGCAGGTCTTCGCGCCCCCCCGGAGCGACAGCCGGACAGGGGCCACGGTGGCGGCCCGCCTCCGCCGTGAGGGATACGACTGGTCGGCGCTGGTACGTGCCGTGCAAGTGCAAACGCTCGTCATTCACGGGGAGGACGACCTTCTCCCGTCCACCGTGGC
>CAZWVG010000156.1:0-13493 GCA_964637355.1 uncultured Gemmatimonadaceae bacterium | reverse complement strand
GGTACCGACGTCGGCCGCGGCGTTCTCGTCGATCTCGCACAGCGCGTCATTGACCGCAACGACGTCGCCTTCGTGCTTCTGGATGCTGGTGATGACCCCTGCTTTCAGCGCCGGAACTTCGACCGTTACCTTGTCGGTCTCGAGCTCCACCAGTGTCTCGCCGGCCGAGACGCGGTCCCCCTCCTTCTTGAGCCACCGGGAAATGGTGGCTTCGACGATCGACTCTCCAAGGGGGGGGACTTTGATCGAGAGCATGCGCTGAATCCGGGGGTGACGAGGGGTGGCGTCGCAGCCCGGCTGGGAAAACGGTCCCGGAGATCCCGAGCGCCGGCCGCGAACGTGCCGGAATGTATCGGATGCACTCACCCTTCACTACTGAACGCGTGCGCGCCCTTACCCTGTCGGCACACGGTGGCATCGAGCAGCTCGCCCTGCGCGATGACCTTCCAGTTCCCGCCCTTACGTCCGCGACCGATGTGCGTGTGCGCATGCACGCTGCCGCGCTCAACCGCCTCGACCTCTGGATGCTCGGCGGGTTGCCGCACATCAAGATCACCCCGCCCTGGATCGTTGGGTCGGACGGGGCGGGGGTCGTCGAATCGGTCGGGGAAGGCGTCACCTCGGTGCGGGTGGGCGATCACGTCGTCCTGAACCCGGGGCTCAGCTGCCGTGCGTGCGAATACTGCCTGTCCGGAGACGCACCGCTCTGCCTCAAGTACGGCATCCTCGGCGAGCACTATCCCGGGACCATCTGCGAGATGCTCGTCGTCCCCGACACCAACGTCGTCGCCATTCCGGCGACGATCCCGATGACCGAAGCGGCGGCCTTTCCGCTCGCCTCGCTCACGGCATGGCGGATGGTCGTGAGCAAGGCGAAGGTGCAGCCTGGGGAGGATGTGTTGATCTGGGGGATTGGTGGTGGAGTGGCGCTCGCCGCGCTGCAGATCGCCAAGGGGCGAGGGGCGCGGGTGTGGGTCACGTCGGGAAGCGACGAAAAGCTCGAGCGCGCCAAGTCGCTCGGCGCCGACGAACTCCTCAATCATGCGCAAGTGGACGTCGGGCGCGAGGTGCGCGCGCGTACGGGGAAGCGCGGCGTGGACGTGGTGATCGACAGCGTGGGGGAGAAGACGTGGAGTCAGTCGTTAGGTGCGCTGGGAAAGCGCGGGCGCCTGGTCACCTGCGGCGGAACATCCGGGCCGATGGTGCAGACCGACGTGCGTCGCCTCTTCTGGAATCAGTGGACGATCATGGGCTCGACGATGGGAAATGAGGAGGAGTTCGCCGCCGTCACGGCTGAGTTTGCCGAAGGGCGCATCCACGCGATCGTCGACTCGGTCCACCCGATGGCGCGCGCCGGCGAGGCGTACGCGCGCCTGCAGTCCGGCGGACAGTTCGGCAAGGTCGTGGTATCCATCGCTTCGCCGTGAGCGAAGCGGCGAAGTACACGCGTGAGGAAGAAGCCGAGCTACGGCGCGTCATCGCCGATGGAGGCGAGGCGCGCTGTCCGCGCTGCGACGTGGCGATGACACAGCGCTCGATAGGCGGCGGGTCGTTCGGGCTGGGCTACGCACGGCGCCGCGAGTGGTACATCTGCCCGAGCTGTCATCGCTCGATGATCGTCGACCTGCGCCGCGGGACTCGAAACTAGCACTCGCGCGCCCGCTGCCGATGCGCGAGGCGCGCGATCGCAGCGCGAACGCCTCACGCTTGCCCTGTACTCTGCCACGACGGAGATTCGTCGATCGCGCAGTCCAAACCGGGCAACGCAGGGGGGATTCCTGGTGCCGCTCAAAGCACCGCATCGCCTGATCGACAAGAAGTTGAGGGAGGGGCGCGTCGTCCCCTTCCTCGGCGCTGGCGTCAACATCCGCTCCCCTGGGCGATCGTCGGGGGGCGTGGCACTCCCTACCGGCGGACAGCTGTCGCGCCAGCTCGCCGAGCTGGTGTCGTATCCGGCCGACGACGATCGCGACCTCGACGATCTCTCGAAGGTCACCTCGTACTTCGTGGAGACATCGGCGCGTTCGGTGCTGCGACAGGAGCTGCGCTCGGTCTTCGACGTCGAGACAGAGCCAGGCCCGATCCATCACTATCTCGCCTCGATCGACGCGCCGCTCCTCATCGTCACGACGAACTACGACGACAACATGGAGCGCGCGCTGCAACGCGCCGGGCGGCCGTACGAACTCGTCGTCCACCCGACGGATCGCAAGGACTACGACGCCTCGGTCTTCTGGTGGCGTGCCGGCGCCACTGAGCCCGAAAAGCCGGTAGCGCCTAACAAGCTCCTCCTCGACCTGGCGAACTCCACGGTCGTCTACAAGATGCACGGGACGATGCACCGGCGCGACGCGCAGTGGGACAGCTACGTCGTGACCGAGGACGACTACGTCGAGTTCCTGAGCCGCATGGCGGGGCAGAGCGCGGTGCCGAGCCAGTTCATCCGGCACTTCCGTTCGCGACACTTCCTCTTCCTCGGCTACGGCCTCCGCGACTGGAACCTGCGCGTCCTCCTGCGATCGCTGGCGATGGCGCCAGGGAGTGGCGAGACGCACGTTGCGGCTGGCGGCGAACATCCCGACAGCGGGGTTGACGACGAGCGGGTCAAGTCGTGGGCGATCCAGTACAAGCCCTCGGCGATCGAGCTGGAGCTCTGGGGGGCGCGCGACGTGCGCATCTTCGACGAGGCGATCGACGACTTCACCGACGCGCTCAACGCGTCCGCTCCCCCGACGTCGTGAGTGCACCGGCGATCGCGCCCCATGCACACCCGCCAGCCGAGCGTGAGGCGGCGTGCCCATACCCGGGGCTCGAGGCGTTCACCGCCGAGAACCGGCACTTCTTCTTTGGGCGCGCGAACGACACGCAGCTCCTGATCAGCAACCTGTACGCCTCGCCGCTCACGGTGGTGTACGGGTCGAGCGGGGTCGGAAAGACGTCGGTGATCCTGGCGGGCGTCGTTCCCGAGGTGGAGCGCGAGGGAGACGCAGCGATTCTCGTCCATCGCACCTGGCAAGATGCGGCGCGTTCCCGCTCCCTCGGTGCGCGACTCGCCCAGCAGATCGGCGCGGCGTTAGGCGAACCGCCTGTCGCCGCCGATGTTCCGCTCGACATCCTCGCCGAGTGCCTCGCCGCGCGCTGGCGTCGCCCGATCTTCCTCGTCTTCGACCAGTTCGAGGAGTATTTCCTCTACAACGAGGCATCGGACGACGCGAACAGCCTCGATGGCGAGCTGGCGCGGCTGATCAACCGGCGCGACCTGGACGTGAACGTGATGATCGTGTTGCGCGAGGATTCGCTCGCCGCGCTCGATCGCTTCCGTCACCGGATCCCGACGCTCCTCAACAACCTGTATCGCCTCGAGCACCTCACCTCGGACGAGGCTCGCGACGCGATCGAGAAGCCGCTCGCCGAGCTGGCCGCGCGCGTCGACCCTACACTCGAATTGCCGACGTCGTTGGAGGCGGGATTGTCGGCCGCGGTGCTCGACGACCTGACGGCGCTCAACCGTGGCGACGGATCATCGGCGATGATGCGCGACGAAGCGCGCGTCGAATTGCCGTTCCTGCAGGTGGTGCTGGAGCGACTCTGGCTCCTCGAGTGCCGAGCACGCTCCCCCCTCGTGCGTCGCGCCACGTTTTCCGGCGCCGGCGGTGCGCGCGGGATCGTGCGGGAACGCATCCAGGAAGCGCTCGACCGCATCGATCCCGGGGAGCGGGAGATCGTCGCCACCGCGCTGCGCCACCTCGTCACGCCGTCAGGTGCGAAGATCGCGCTCACGCTCGCCGACCTCGCCGGTTACGCCCAGGTCGACGAGACCAGGGTCGAAGGCGTCGTGCGCCGCCTCGTTGCCGGCGATGCGCGCGTGCTGCGCCGCGTCCCCCATCCGTCGGGGGATGCCGCGCTGACCAAGTACGAGATCTACCACGATGCGCTTGGCGCCCCGCTGCAGGCGTGGCGCGCGGAGATGGACCGGCGTCGCGACGACACCGTGCGACGCGCCAAGCGTCGCGATCGCCTCGTGCGCGGTGCAGCGGTCCTGTTTGCGGCGATGGTCGTCTCGAGCATCCTCATCGTGAAGTGGGTGCTGGCCGCCAAGGATCGTGTGGAGGCGCGCGAGCTGGCGACGATTGCCAGCGGGCAGCTCGACACCGACAATGGGCGCGCATTGCTCCTCGCGCTGGCGTCGATCGAGCGGAGCGGAAAGGAGCAGGCCGGCGAAGTGGTGCTACGACGCGCGTTGTTCGAGCCGGGCGAGCGGCAGCGAACCTTTGCTCCCGCCACCATCGAACGGTTGGTCGTGTCCCCGGATGGGACGTTCGCCATGGGGACGAGCCCGCACGGGCAGTCCGCGCTCTGGCGCCTCGATTCGCTGTCCGAGGTTTCGCTCCCGACCGACATTCGCGACGGGCAGATGGCGGCGTTCGACTCGGCGTCGCGGCACCTGCTCGTGGTCGACGCGAGCCGCCCGATGCAAGTCACGCTCGACTCGACGCCGCGCGTCACCAACATTCCGAAGCTGATGGGGAGCGTCCCCGCCGGGACGCTTCTCAAAGGGGGCGACCGGGCGATTCTCGTCTACGCCGGCAGCGGAGTGGTAGAGTGGGAGAGAAGCGGCGCGCAGTGGCGGGAGGTATCGCGCACGCCAACGCCCGGCGGCGTGCCACGAGCGCTCGCCGTCAGCGCCGACGAGCGGTGGGTCGCGTGGGTTGGAAGCGGGAGCGTGTCGATCGCCGACCGGCAGCTGCAACCGTGGGGTGTGCAGGAGCTCGTGCTCCCAGGCGCGCGCCCCACGCAGGTACACTTCGTGTCGCCCAGGGAGATTGCCGTCGCCGACGGGAGCGAATCGGTGCGCGTGTACGACGTGGCATCGCGCACGATGACCGACTCGTTTCGCCTGTCCTGCAGGGTCAGTCGCTTCGCCTTCGCCAGTGGTGAGGCGGCAGGAATCTGCGGCGACAGCGGAGTCGTGCTGTTCAATCTCCCGCACATGCGCAGCCAGATGCGCATGGGGAGCGAGCCGCCGCTGGTGAGCCGATCGTCGCAGATCGCCGACGTAGTACTCTCACCCGACGGGCGACTCATGATCTGGCTCCCCAGGAATGACTTCGTGGCCAGCGTCTGGTCGGTCTATGGCCGCTCCGAGATCACCCGTCTGCGCGGACACCGGGGGCGCATCACCGCGGCCGCCTTCCTCAACGATTCGCGGCGCGTCGTCACCACCGCCGCCGACTCGACGGTACGCACGTGGAAAGTGGTGTCGGCGTCGCAGCGCATCGGCGACGGCGAGTTCATGGGCGGGCGCGCCACTGTCCGCATCAGCGCCGACGCCTCGCGTGTCGCCATGATCGGACCATACGGATTGCAGCTTTGGAGCGTCGCGGACGGGCGCACGCTCATCGAGGCGCCGATTCCTGGTGTGACCGAGCAGTTGTCGATCACGAGCGCGGGGGATCGCGTCGCGACATTCGACGACGGATCCGCTCTCCTCGAATTCTCCGACGCGAACTCGGCGGAGCGACGCGTCGAACTTCCGCTTGCGAACGCCGATGTCGTGAATCGCGCCGGAAGGGCGCTGCCGCTCTTCGGATCGACCTCCCTGGTTCGATACGCCGGGCCCGTGTTGGTGCTCTCGTCGGTTCGTTCGCGTAGCGGGGCAAGCGACAGCACGCTGATCGCGCGCGTGTCGCCGGGCAGCGATCAGGTTGAGGAACTGACGTACCTCGGCGCCTCGGTCGTCGATCTCGGCACTGACTCGGCGGGGACGCGCGCTGCCTTCGCCATGGACGACGGGCGCGTGCAGGTGCTCGATCTCGCTGAGCGCGCCGCGCCGCTGACCGTGGCAAACCACGTCGACCGCGCGACGACCGTAGCGTTCGCGCCTTCGGGGATCGTCGCCAGCGGTGGCAGCAGCGGCGACGTTCGAATTGCGGCTCCAGTCGCGCGCCCGTCGGCACGCCTCCCGAGTCGAGGACTGCAGTACGCGCCTGCCGACTCACTCGGCGCCCACGAACGCGGCATCGCGCGCCTCGCCTTCAATCGCACGGCCACCGTGCTCGCGTCGGGCGACGAGGGCGGTACCGTGCGCCTCTGGAGCGTCTCCTCGCGGCGCGAACTCTGTTCGCTCGAGGGACAACACGCTGACTACATCCGCGACATCGCGTTCGCCCCGAGCGGACGCACCGTCGCCACGGCCGACGAGAGTGGGGTGGCGCTCTGGTTCGTCGACGAGGGGGCGGAGACGTGTCACTTCGGCTACCGCCTCGTCGACCTCGAATCACCGACGCAGGCGCTGCGCTTCGCCCCCGACGGGAGCGCGTTGGTGGTGGTGGGGCGGGATGGGGTGATCCGGCGTTACACGCGGAACGTCTGGGCCCCTCGCGATTCACTCGTTGCATTGGCGAAGCGTCGGCTGCGCGGTCGCACGCTCACCGACGCCGAGATCGAGCGATACACCAAGTCACATTAGGCGTTAGCTTTTCGGCAGTCGATCGGCGGTCTCGCCGACCCTCGCATACCGTCTCCCGAACCCGGGCGCCCCGCGCCCAAGCGCCGTGACGTTCTTCGAACGCCTGCAGGACTCCTTTGCCCAACTCGCCGACATCGTCCCGGCGCTCGGCGGCGCGCTCATCATCCTCTTCGCCGGCTACCTCGTGGCCAAGCTGGTGGAGAAGGGGAGCGAGCGGCTGCTTCGCCGCATCCACCTGAACCAGTGGCTCGAGCGCGGTGGGGTGCTCGAGGCGGTCGAGCGGACCGGATCGCACTTCAACCCTACCCGCGTGGTGGGAAAGGTGCTCTTCTGGTTCGTGATGTTCGCGGTGATCATGGTCGCCGCCAACGCGTTAGGCATGGAGTCGCTGGCTGGCGTTTTCGCCGAGTTGGTCGGGTACATCCCGTCGCTCATGTCGGCGATCGTCATCCTCATCGTCGGGATCGTGCTCGGCCGCTTCACCGGCGGATTGATCATGGCCTCGGCCGGCGCGGTGCAGGGGGGGCCGACGCTGGCGCGCATCGGGCGCTGGATGGTGGTGGTGCTCGCCGTCTTCATGGCGCTGCAGGAACTCGGCATCGCGTCCGACATCGTCACGACGGCGTTTGCGATCCTGTTCGGCGCCGTGGCGCTCGCCCTCTCGCTCGCCTTCGGGCTCGGCAACCGCGAGCTCGCCGGCGAGGTGACGCGCGAGTGGTATCGGCGCTACCGCGCCGAGCGCGATGCGATCGCCCGCGAGATGGAGAAGCGCGAGGAGGCGGAGGACGCCGAGATCGCCGCCGAGGATGCCGACCTCGCCCGCCGCTCCGCTACCGGGAGTTAGGGAGCGCGAGGCGTGACCCGCGGCGTCAGCCGATGACGTCGCGGTAGAGACGGTAGACGTTCCCACCCATCACGCGCTCGATGTCGCGCGTGGCGAGTCCGCGCTTGGCCAACCCGTCCCACACGACCTCCATGCGGCGCGGCCCGTTCAACTCGTCGATGAAGTACGGGAGCTCGTCGTCCTTCACCTGGCTCCCCTCTTCCTTCTTGAGTTCGGCCAGGTAGTCGGGGGAGAGGGTGATCACGCGATGATCGCGATCGCTCCCGATCCCAACGTGCTCGACGCCGGCGACCTGGATCGCGTGGAGGATGTGGTCGAAGTAGGCGGGGAGGGCGTCCTTCTTCTTGTGCGTGAGGAACGGGCGCATCTGGCAAATCCCGATGACCCCTCCGCGCTCGGCGACCGCACGCAGGACGTCGTCGGGCGTGTTGCGCCGGTTCTCGTTCACGGCCATGCACGCCGTATGCGAGATGATCACCGGTGCCTTCGACGCGCGCGCCGTCTCGCCCATCGTCTGCGCGTTGGCGTGCGACAGGTCGACGAGCATCCGCCGCTCGTTCATGCGGGCGATCAACTCGCGGCCGAACGGGGTGAGGCCCCCCTCCTCCCAACACCCGACGCCCGCGGCATTCTTCGTGTTGTACGTGATCTGCGACGAGCGAAGCCCGAGCGTGTGAAACAGGTCGACGCGATCGAGCGAGTCGCCGAACTGCACGCTGTTCTGGTAGAGATAGAAGACGGCGAGCTTCCCCGCCTTGCGGGCGCGATCGACGTCGGCGACCGACGTTGCCTTGACGAAGAAGTCGGGGCGCGAGGCGAGATAGCGGTCGTGCTCGGCGAGCGAATCGAGGGCGAGGGCGAGCGCCTCGTTCCCTTCGGGCTTGGGGTCGCAGAGGGTGACGGTGATCGCGTCCATCCCGCTGGCGAGCATGTCGCGCACGATGTCGTCGGTGTACTCCTGCCGCAGCTCGCCCATCGCGTCAAAAATGAGGGCGGCGGGATTCGATCGACGCGTGCCGAGTGCGCGTTCGCCCAGCGGAGCCGCCGCGCTGCTCCGTGCGCCGAGCGCAGATGCGACCGTGGACGCGGCAACCGAGGCTACGAAGTGACGTCGCTGCATGAGGCGCTCACTGTCAGGGGGATCGGTGAATCGAGGGCGCAACGTGCCCAGCGTCCTGCGCGCGCACAAGGGCGCGAGGCGCCCAGGGCGCCGGCGAAAGGGCGGGGAGCGGTGGACGCGTCACCGCACATGCAGCAAGTTTCCGCTCCCGCCCCTGTCTCCTGCAATTCGACGCCCATGACTACGATCGCGCCCTCCGGCCTCTCGCTCGAGCAACTGTGGATGCCCTTCACCGCCAACAAGGCGTTCAAGAAGGCACCGCGCCTGCTCGCTTCGGCGAAGGGGATGCACTACACCGATGTCGACGGCAACCAGATTCTCGACGGCACCGCCGGGCTCTGGTGCGTGAACGCGGGGCACGGGCGCGAGAAGATCGTCGAGGCGATCGCCAATGGTGCCGCGACGCTCGACTATGCGCCGGGCTTCAACATCGGCCATCCGCTCTCGTTCCAGCTCGCGTCGCAGCTCGCCGAGCTTGCACCTGGCGACCTCGATCACGTCTTCTTCACCAACTCGGGCTCGGAGGCGGTCGACACCGCGCTCAAGATCGCGATCGCGTATCACAATTCGCGCGGTGACAGCAAGCGCACGCACTTCGTGGGGCGGCAGCGCGGCTACCACGGTGTAGGCTTCGGCGGGATCTCCGTCGGTGGGATTCCCGCCAACCGCAACCCGTTCCTTCCGTACCTCATGGCGGGGGTCGATCACCTCCCGCACACGCACGGGATCAAGGAGAACTTCTTCAGCAAGGGGCAGCCGGCCGCTGGCGCCAACCTCGCCGATGCGCTGGAGGAACTCGCCGAGAAGCACGGCGGTGATACGATCGCCGCGGTAATCGTCGAGCCGGTCGCCGGGTCGACCGGCGTACTCATTCCGCCGGTGGGCTACCTCGAGCGGCTGCGCGAGATCTGCGACAAGCACGGGATCCTCCTGATCTTCGACGAGGTCATCACCGGCTTCGGACGTTTGGGGGCGCCCTTCGCCGCCGACTACTTCGGCGTGATCCCCGACCTCATGACGGTCGCCAAGGGGATCACCAACGGGAACGTTCCGATGGGCGCCGTTTTCGTGCGCCACGGGATCTACGACACGGTGGTGAACGCCACGCCCGCCGGGATCGAATTCTTCCACGGCTACACCTACTCCGGGCACCCGCTCGCCTGCGCCGCGGGGCTGGCGACGCTCGAGGTTTATCGCGACGACAACCTCTTCGAGCGCGCCGCCGAGCTTGCACCGTATTGGCAGGAGGCGGTGCACTCGCTGCGTGGGAATCCACACGTCATCGATATTCGCAATCTCGGGCTCGTCGCCGGAATCGAGCTGGAGTCGCGCGCTGGCGCGGTGGGGGCGCGGGCGATGGACGTGCACGTCGACTGCTTCAGGAACGGCGTCCTGGTCCGCTGGACCGCAGACATCATCGCGCTCTCTCCCCCGCTGATCATCGAGAAGTCGCAGATCGACCAGATCGTCGATACGCTGGGGAGGGCGCTGGACCGGCTCGCGTAGTCGCACCACGTTGCAGCAGCCGGGCGCCGCGCGAATGCGCGGCGCTCGTCGTTTGCGGAGGGACCTGGCGATGTGCGGCGACGTCGCGGTCACGGATCGCCGTGCGCCGTCTCGCGTCGCCTTGGGCGCTCTGGCGGGCGGCGGGGAGGGCGGCGAAGTTCTCCCGACCCCAGCCCAATCCCCATGCTCGTACTCGCTTTCCATGCGTCGCGCCGCGCGCGCGTCGCTCACGCGACCGCGCTGCTCGTCGCGGCCCTCGCGATCGTCAGCGCCTCCACCGAGGCACAGCAGAAGCCGCGCGAACGCGACCTCAAGCTCCCGATCGGCGGAACCGCCGGTCCGCTCGACGCCATCACCGACGTTGCCGGCGTCGAGGTCGGCCACACGACCCTGATCAGCGGCAGCGGGAAGCTGGTCGTGGGAAAGGGACCCGTGCGCACCGGCGTCACCGTCGTGCACCCGCGCGGCAAGCGCAATCACGACCCGGTCTTCGCCGCCTGGTTCACGCTCAATGGCAACGGCGAGATGACCGGCACCACCTGGGTGCAGGAGAGCGGCTACCTCGAAGGACCGGTCGCGATCACCAACACGCACAGTGTCGGTGTGGTGCGCGACGCGATCATCAAGTGGGAAGTGACCCAGCAGAACGTGCTGCAGCCGTGGTGGCTCCCGGTCGTCGCCGAGACGTACGACGGGGGGCTCAACGACATCAACGGCTTCCACGTGACCGAGGCGCACACGCTCGCCGCGCTCGACGCGGCTAGTGGCGGATTGCCGAAGGAGGGCGTCGTCGGCGGCGGGACCGGGATGATCTGCCATGGATTCAAGGGTGGCATCGGCACGGCATCGCGCGTCCTTCCCAAGGAGCAGGGCGGGTACACCGTCGGTGTGCTGGTGCAGTGCAACTACGGCGCGCGCCGCGACCTGCGGATCGCTGGAGTTCCGGTCGGTGCAGAGATCCCCGACCTCGCCGCGTGCTTCGCCGTTTCCGGCGATGTTCCCGTCGACGACTCCGGGGTGCGCAAGCGCTGCACCGATCCCGCCGGCAACGACGACGAGCGCCCGGACATGGGGTCGATCATCGTTGTCGTCGCCACCGACGCCCCGCTCCTCCCGCACCAGCTCAAGCGCATCGCCACGCGCGTGTCGCTCGGTGTCGGTCGGCAAGGAGGCTTTGGGAGCAACGGCTCGGGAGACATCTTCATCGCCTTCTCGACGGCGAATCCCGGCGCCTGGTCGTCCGACAGCGTGACCACCGTGCGCACCGTGACCAACGATCGCATTTCTCCACTCTTCGCCGCGACCGCGCAGGCGACCGAGGCGGCGATCACCAACGCGCTCCTCGCCGCCGAGACGACGACCGGGGCGAATGACCTGCGCGTCTACGCGATGCCCGTCGATCGCATGCTGGCGGCGATGAAGAAGTACGGGCGCCTGCCATGAACGACAAGGACCTCGGGATGGACCGCCCCATCGGGCGGCGCGACTTCCTGAACGGGGTCGCCGTGGGGATCGGCGCGTTAGGCACGCTGGCGCCCACCGAGTGGCTCCGGCACGGGATCCTGCAGCAATCGCAGGGGGGAGCCGATCGCTACCCGCCCGCACTCACCGGGCTGCGTGGCTCGCACGACGGCGCCTTCGAGAATGCGCACCGTGTGCGCGACCGCATGGCGCCAAAGGAGTGGAGCACGCCGCGCGACGTGAACGAGCGCTACGACCTGATCGTCGTCGGCGCCGGAATCTCCGGGCTGAGCGCGGCGCACTTCTTCCGCCAGCGCGCCGGCGCCGGCGCACGCATCCTGATCCTCGACAACCACGACGACTTCGGCGGGCACGCACGCCGCAACGAGTTCACCGTCGACGGCAAGACGCTCATCAGCTACGCCGGCACACAGTCGATCGACACGCCGTCACAGTACTCCGCCGAGGCCAAGCGCCTCCTGCGCGAGCTCGGGATCGACCTGACCGCCTTCGAGAAGGCGTTCGACCAGGAGTACTTCGAGTCGCGCGGTATGCTCGACTCGGTCTTCTTCGACCGCGAGACGTTTGGCAGCGATCGCCTCGTCCTCCACGACGAGAGCAAGCCCATCACCACCTTTCTCGCCCGCACCCCACTCAGCGACGCGGTCAAGAAGGACATCGCGCGACTCTACCTCACGCCGACCGACTACCTCACCGGCCGGAGCGTCGCCGAGAAGCGCGCGCTCCTCGCGCACACCAGCTACGCCGACTACCTCACGAAGTACTGCCACCTCCATCGCGCGGCGCTCCCGTACTTCCAGGCTTTCACGCACGATCTCTACGGCGTCGGGATCGATGCAGTACCCGCCGGCGATTGCGTCCCGCTCGGCCTCCCCGGCTTTGCCGGTTTGGGGCTCGGCGATTCGCCGGCGCCGGGCATGGGGCGCTCGGCGATCCTCCACGGGCGCGACGAGCCGTACATCTACCACTTCCCCGACGGCAACGCGACGATCGCCCGCCTCCTCGTGCGCAAGCTCGTGCCCGGGAGCATCCCGGGAAGCACGATGTTCGACATCGTCCGCGCCCGCGCCAACTATTCCACGCTCGATCGACCGGGACAAACGGTCCGCATCAGACTGAGTTCAACGGCGGTGCACGCGGCGAACACCAGCGGCGGCGTCGAGCTCACCTATGTACGGGACGGACGCGCCGAGCGGGTGCGCGCCCCACGCTGCGTGATGGCCTGCTGGAACAGCATCATTCCGCACATCGTCCCCGAGATCGGGACGCAGCAGGCCGCAGCACTCAGGTACGGCTCCAAGGTCCCGCTCCTCTACACCAACGTCGCGCTGCGCAACTGGAGCGCGATGGAGAAGCTCCAGACGAATTCGATCTACTGCCCCGGCTCGTACTTCTTCGACACGGCGATGGACTTCCCGGTGAGCATGGGAGGGTACTCGTATCCCAAGACGTCGAAGGAGCCGGTGGTGATCACCATGCACCGCACGCCGAACGTCCCTGGGCTCCCCGTGCGCGACCAGCAGCGCGCCGGGCGCGGCGAGCTGCTCGGCACGCCATACAATACATACGAGAAGAATGTCCGCAGCCAGCTCGCCCGCATGCTCGGTCCCGGCGGCTTCGACCCCGCGCGCGACATCGCAGCGATCACCGTGAACCGCTGGTCGCACGGCTACGCCTACGAATACAGCTCCCTCTGGGACCAGGACTGGCCCCCCGGCCAGAGCCCCTGCGAGATCGGGAGGAAGCCCGTAGGGAATATCACCATCGCCAATTCCGACGCCGCCGCCTACGCCTACACGGACGCAGCAATCGACATGGCCTACAGAGCCGTAAAGGAGTTGAGGTAAGCAGTACCTCGTCCTCTCGTCTTCAGAAAACTCGTCTTCTCAAGATTCGTCTTCAGAAAGCTGATACCTATTTCAGAGTTGGCATCACGAACTCACTCCCCGCACGAATCCCCGTCGGCCAGCGCGACGTCACCGTCTTGAGCTTGGTGTAGAAGCGCACGCCGTCCATCCCGTGCTGGTTCATGTCGCCGAAGGCCGATGCCTTCCACCCGCCGAACGAGTAGA
>CAZWVG010000155.1:0-13517 GCA_964637355.1 uncultured Gemmatimonadaceae bacterium | reverse complement strand
TTCGGCGGCAACGGGGAAGCCGTATCCGGCGGGCATGACGCCGATGACCTCGGTCGAAACTCCGCTCAGCAGGATCGTCTGCCCGACGATCGACGAGTCACCACCAAATGCGATCTTCCAGAGGTCGTGACTGAGCACGATCACCGGCGCCGCTCCCGGCGCCTCGTCGCCGGCGCGGAACGGGCGCCCGAGTGCCGGGGGGGTGTGGGTCGCGTCGAACACGTTCCACTCGACCGCCGTCAGCTGCAGCACGCGCTGCGCCGAGCGTCCGTTCTCCCCGCCGAGGACCACGTCGCGCGCGCTCCACGTCCCCACGTCGCGCAACGTCTGGACCTGCGCGCGCATGCGGGCGAAGTCGGCGGCGTCGAAGCCGCTCGTGCGGCGCCCTTGCACCTGCTGCATCCGCACGATGCGCGCCCCGTCACTCAATGGAAGTGGGCGAAGGATCGCCGAGTAAAGGAACGAGAACGTGAAGACGCTGACGCCCATTCCGCCGGCGAGAACCACGAGGGTGAGGAGCGTGAAGTACGGTGTGCGGCGCAGCAGCCTGAACGCGTAGCGCACGTCCTGGAAGTGCAACATGTCCGAGAGGGCGGGGAGGGAGTCGGCGCGGGCCGCGGTCGCGTGCCTGAGCGTGTCGAACGTCGTGCGAAGCAGGAGGAGGAGCATGGCCCACTCGCCCCGCGCGCGCGCCTCGCGCCAGCGGTCGGCGAAGGTCTCGTCCATGTCGCGAGCGAAATCGTCGCGGAACTGGCGCGGGTACGCGCGCATGAGCGTGCGATGGAAGGCGCGCGCGGCGCGCTCGAGCCGTTGGGGGCGCGGGCGCGTCACGGCGCGATGCTCCCCGAAATGAGCTGCGCCGCCTGCGCCACGGAGACGAGTCTCGCCATCCGAAGCGCTTCCGCCGCAGCGACTTCGCGCCCGAGCGGGGTGAGCGCGTAGTACCGGCGCCTCTCGTCACTCGACTCGTCGGGCGCTCGCCGTTCGACGGGGGTCACCAGCGCCGCCTGCACGAGGCGCTGGAGCGCTCGATAGAGCGTCCCGGTCTCGAGCCGCAGGAGGCCACCGCTCCGCGCCTCGGTCTCCTGGATGATCGCGTACCCGTGTCGTTCGCCGGCCGCCAACGTCAGGAGTATTTCGAACTCGACTGGGCGGAGCGGGAGGTGGGAGTCGGAGGACATGCGGCGACTACGTGCGCGGCGCACGTATGTTTCAGGGACGGGAGACGGGGGACGGGAGACGGGAGTGCCGGCGCGCTTCGCGCGCCGGCCAACGCCCGCACCAAGCCGCCGGTGTGCTGTAGCCCATCCTTGCCACGCGATGCCGCAAACGGCGCCGCTCCGCGGCGCCGTTTGCACTCCCGTCCCCCGTCTCCCGTCTCCCGTCCTAGACCTTGAGGTAACTCCACTCCCGCGAAAACGGTATCCGACTCATCAGGACCGAGCGATCGCCGAGCACGATCAACCGATCGCTCGGATTGATCCCGATCCCGCTCTTCTCGTCGTAGAGTCCCGGCTCGACCGAAAACGTCATCCCCGCCTGCACCACCGTGTCGTCGCCGAGCGCCAGGAAGGGCGGCTGGTGACCCACGAAATTCTGCCCCTGCCCGTGCCCCGGGCGATGGTAGATGAACTCCTGCATTCCCTGCTTGATCTGATAGGCGTGGACCTTGTACGCGATCTCCGAGCAGACCGCACCGGGCTTGGTCTCCTCGACGATCATCTGCACCGTGTCGGCGACGACCTGCCACATGCGGTCGTGCTGCGGCGTGGACGGGAGGAGGATGTAGTTGCGGTATCCCTCGCCCCCGTATCCCCCTAAAAGAATGTCGCAGTTGACGTAGAGCGGCTGCCCGCGGCGCACCGGCGCATGGAAGAACTGGTTCGGGTGCGGGTACGCCGTGGCGACGCCGGTGCGCACGTAGTTCCCGGTGACGTCCATCCCGACGGCGCTGTGCGGCCGCCCGTCGCGCTTCACGTCGCGCATCATCAGGTTGATCCCGAACGACGCCAGCGCCTGGCCGATCTGGTAGTCGGTCGTGCTCGTGCCGTGCTCGAGGATGTAGTCGCGGGCGAAGGCGTGCACGGTGTCGAAGTAGCGATACGCCCGCTGCGTGAGGGCGATTTCCTCCGGCGTCTTGATGATCTGCATGTCGAGGCACAGGTCGCCGATGTCGGCAATCGTCGCCTTGGGGAGCACGCGACTCACGGTCTTCATCGCCGACGGCGTGAGCTCGCGGTCGAGCCCGATCGTCTTCTCCCCCAAGCCGCGCGCCGCGAGCTTCCCCAACACCCACTCCCACAGGTCCACGCGGTTGCCGCGCGCCAGCTCTCCACGGTTAGGGAAACCGCCCGCGGCATGGGGATAGCAGAAGTAATACTCGTTCTCGGTACACCACCACGACGTGATGAGATCGCGGTCGATCGCGGGCGAATACCAGTAGACCGTATCGGGCTCGTCGACCGGCATCAGCGCCCACGTGGTGCGCTCGCCGCTCGAACGAAAACACCCGGTGAAGTAGACGAGATTCACGTCGCTCTGGAGGAGGATCGCGTCGACCCCGCGCGCCTTCGCCTGCTCGCGGAGCCGTCGTGACTGCGCCTGGTACCAGGCGAGCGGGAGGCGATCGACCCCCACCGGGGCCGGCGTTGGCTGCAGCGGATTGTTGACGAGCAGTCGCGCCGACCCTCGGGGCTGACCGTCGGCCTCGGCGGCGAGCGCGCTGGCAGCAGTCGAGGCAGCGGCGAGCGATGCGCCCATGGTGCGGACGAAGTTGCGGCGAGTGGTCATGGGACAGGCAGGGTCGTGGAGCCAAGGAGACGCGCCGGGAGTAACGGCGCTCGCGAGCAGGGATTATGATTGCGCGCTCCCGATTCGTCACGTTTCATCCGGCACGCGCCGCTCCTTTCCGCCCCCGCCCAGCAGCTCATGCCGCTCGCTCGCACGATCGCCAGACTCAGCGCCCTCTCGCTCGTCGCCGCTATCGTCCTGCATGCGCCGTCGGTGCGTGCGCAGGAGCGCACCATCGAGTGGCCGTCGATCCACGTCAATGCGCACATCGACGCCAACGGCAACCTCAGGGTGCGGGAGACGCAGACCGTCGTGTACAACGGCGAGTGGAACGGCGGTCAACGAACCTTTACGGTCGCGCTGCAGCAGCGCTTCAACTTCGAAAAGATGGTGCGCGTCGACAGCGCCGGCGCCGGCGACATCCCGATGGTCGGCGGCGATCTCGACATGGTCGATGGCTTCGACCTGACCGACTCGCACACCGTGCGCTGGCGTGCGCGCCACCCGACCGATCCTCCGTTCGTCAACGCGCGGCGGACGTATCGCCTCGAGTACAACTACGGCAACATCCTCGTCCCCGAGGGGCCGACGTATCACCTCCAGCATGACTTCGCCCCGCGCGATCGCGAGGGCCCGATCGAGGCCTTCACGCTGGATCTCAGCGTCGATCCGGTATGGGGAACGCCGGAGGGATTCACCGGCCACTTCGGGCCGCTGCGTCTCGAGGCAGGTGTCGGCTACGTGGTCGACATCTCGCTCGCGTATCGACATGCGGGGCGTCCCGCGGGTGTCGTCTTCGGCGCGGAGCTGGGTGAACGACTCGCCCTGCTCTCGGCGCTTGGGGTGGTCGTGATCCTGTTTGGCGGAGCCTTCGTGCGCCGCGAGACGGCGCTTGGGCGATTCGCCGATCCCGTTCCGCTCGATGTGGTGACCGACCGCTATCTCGACGAAAAGGTCTTCTCGAGGCGCGCCGAGGTGATCGGCGCCGCGTGGGACGACGACATCGGCGCCGCCGAGGTGACCGCCGTGCTCGCGCGTCTCGAGAGCGAGAAGAAGCTCAAGAGTCGCGTAGAGACACGGAAGGTTCTCGTCTTCTCGTCGCACGTGCTCCACATGGAGCTCCTGGTCCCGCGCGATGAACTGGGCGACTACGAGCGCGCGCTCATCGATTCGCTCTTCTCTCCCGGGCGGACGCAGACCGACACCGCCGAGATCAAGAAGCGCTATGCCGACAAGGGGTTCACGCCGTCGACCAAGATCGAGAAGCCGCTCAAGCAGGCAGTAAACCGTTTGGTGGCGGGCGACGTCCCCCCGCCGCGCCCGCGCAAGACGATGACGCTTCTCCTCGTGGGCGCGGCCATCGCCAATTTCGTGGTGGCCGGCTTCACCCGCCCGTGGGACCTCGCCATCGCTGCCGTGGGGAGCGGGATCATCCTCGTCGTGTATCTCTTCGCTCTCCTGCAGGCGAAGCTTTGGCAGACGCGCGTGGAAGGCGCGGCGTTACACACGCTGCGATTCATCATTCCGCTCGTGGCGCTCGTTGCGGCGTACGGAGTCGCCGCGCAGCGTGAAGACCTGCGCGCCGGCTTTCCCGTGCTGGCCGGGCTCGCGCTCCTCATCGCGGCCGCCGCGAACAGCGTCTTCGCGATGGCGATGTGGCGGAACGGTCCGGCGCGCCTCGTGCTGCGCCGAGAGCTGAGCGCAGCGCGCCGTTGGTTCGCCCGCGAGCTGCAAGCGAGCGACCCGAAGCTCAAGGACGACTGGTTCCCCTGGCTCCTCGCCTTCGGGCTCGCGCCACAGATGGACCATTGGTTCAAGTCGTTCGGCGGCGACGCGTCTCGCACGACGGCGATGTCGAGCGGATCGAACTGGAGTTCGAGCGACAGCGGGAGCTCGAGCGCCGGTGGGTGGTCGGGCTTTGGCGGTGGTGGCGGATTTGCCGGTGGTGGTTCGAGCGGCGCATGGGTCGCGGCGGCCGGCTCGGTGGCCGCTGGCGTGTCGGCGCCAAGCTCGAGCAGTTCGGGAGGGGGCGCGTCGAGCGGCGGCTCGAGCTCTGGCGGCGGCGGCACGGGGGGGTGGTGACCATGCCCCAGGTCCCGGACGATCTCGACCTCCTCCGCGAACTGCGCCACGACGGAAAGCTGATCCCGTTCGTCGGCTCCGGTCTCTCGCGCCCCCTCGGGCTCCCCACCTGGTCGGAGCTGATCGACCTGGTCGCCGAGCAGCTGGGATACGATCCCGAGGTCTTCAAGGTCAACGGCAACGAGTTGCAGCTGGCGGAATACTACGTGGCCGCCAAGGGGAGCATCGGGCCACTGCGCAGCGTGATGGACAAGGCCTTCAATCCGCGCGACGAAGACATCGCGCGGTCGCGCGCACACTCGGCGCTCGTCGAGATGGCGCTCCCGACGATCTACACGACCAACTACGACGAGATCATCGAGCGCGCCTTCGAGCTCAAGGGAAAGCCCTGCCACGCGATCTCGAACATCGACGACATCGGGCGCGCACCTTCGCACGTCCCGCACGTGGTGAAGTTCCATGGGACGTTCAGCGACGACGCGTCGCTCGTCCTCACCGAGTCGTCGTACTTCGAACGACTGGAGTTCGAGTCGGCGCTCGACATCAAGCTGCGCGCCGATACGCTCGGGCACTCGCTCCTCTTCGTCGGCTACAGCCTCACCGACGTCAACATCCGCTATCTCCTCTACAAGCTCCACAAGCTGCGGCAGGCGGTGAAGCGCACCGGGCGGCTGATTCCCAGCGCCTTCCTCACATCGTTCGGGACGGGGGAGATTCAGCGGACGCTCCTGGCGCAGTGGGGCGTGTCGATCATCGAGCTCGACCCGGTGAACAAGACGGAGAGCATCGATCAATTCCTGGAGGCGCTCGTATGAAGCTCTACTTCGTCACCACGAGCGACAGCAAGATCAGCGAGATCTCGGCCTACTTCGATGCGCTCGATCCCAAGGTCGCCGGCCAGCTGCAATTCTGCCCTGTGCGGCACGACGTACAGGAGATCATGCACCCCGATCTCGAGGTCGTGGTGCGCTACAAGGCGCTCGAAGCGTACAAGTACCTGCGCCAGCCCTGCCTCGTGGAGCACGGCGGCCTGTTCTTCGAGGGGCTGCGCGATCTCCCGGGGCCGCTCGGAAAGATCATCTGGAGCGCTGTGGGAGAGCGGATGTGCGGCTTCCTTCACGAGGGCGACTCGCGCAAGGCGGTCGCTCGCGCGCTCCTCGGCTACTGCGACGGGCGCGAGATTCGGCTCTATCGCGGCGAGACGATGGGTGAAGTCGCGGCGAGCGCGCGGGGCGACTACAACCGGCACAACTGGGATCCGATCTTCATCCCGGAGGGGATGACCGAGACCTACGGGGAAATGGGGGGCGAACGAAAGGCCGCTACCTCGCCGATGATGAAGGCGTGGGGAGAATTTCTCAACGCCGAAGTGCATCAGCAGGCGACGCGGGGCTCCCGATGAACGCCCGCGACCTGCTGGATACCGTGCCTCGTCGGGCTCGGCGCACGACTGTCGACGTGTGTCGCATTCGTTGGGTGCTCGAGCTCGCGTTGGCGGCGCTCGTGCTCGTGCCGCTGCAGGAGGCTCGTGCCCAGGGGAGCGATAGTGAGCGCGCTGCGCAGGAGATTCGCCGGTTGCGCGCCGAGTCGAACGAGGCGATCGCTCGCCACGACACCGCCGGCATCGCCCGTTCCTTCGCGCCTAACGTGGTGGTCGTAGCATCGACCTCGTCGCAGACCGTGGGGCGCGATGCGAACGCGAAGGTGTTCGCCGAGATCTTCCAGGCGCGCCCCGACGTGACGTATCGCCGCACGCCGGAGGCGGTGGACGTCTTCGTCCCGTGGCGCATGGCGAGCGAGCGTGGCCGCTGGGCCGGCAGTTGGAGCGACGCCGACGGCAAGGTCACGATCGGCGGGACGTACTTCGCCAAGTGGCGACAGCTGGATGGCGCGTGGAGGATCGAGAGCGAGACGTTCGTGCCGGATCGGTGCGAGGGGGCGACGTATTGTGGGAGGGTGCCGTAGCGGGCGCGACCGACGTTTCACGCGAGACGGTTGACGCCATCCGAAGCGCGCGCGACATTCTCGCCCGTCCGAATGGGGCTGCATAACGAGTGGCGCGCGCCGGCGCGAGGGAGGGTGAGTCGGATGATCAAGAGTCGGTTGGTGCGGAGACTGGCGATCGTTGCGGCGATGGTGCCGTTGTGCGCCGCGCCGGCGCACGCGTACGGTTGGGTGAGGTTGCCCAACGGCAAGTTGGCATTTCAGACCGACTACACGTCGTCGGCCATGTTCACGTGCAGCAAGTGGATCGTGGTGGGGTCGTGCAGCGCCGTCGCGAACTCCGTTACGCTGACCAACGGCGGCTCCCAGCTCACGCTGTCGTGGCAGCCCAGCACCTCACCGCTCTCTCTGGGATTCTACAGCGCTCCGCCGTTCGTGATGGGGACCATCTCGAAGACAGTGAGTGGCTCGGGGCCGTTTGTCCTACCGACGCTCGCGAATCCGAAGGGGCCACTCTTCGACATGAAGTTCGACATCACGACCGACGCGTTTCCGCCGTCGGGATCGCAGGCGATCTTCTTTTCGTTCGTGATACAGTCGCCGACCATGCTTCGCGTCGGGGGCAACAGCACCTGGCACCAACTCGGATGGCTGCGCGCATCACCGTCGCAGAGCGGGTCGGCATGGATTCACGTCCGTACGCCGAGCTTTGATACGAGCGAGGGTGAGGTGGACGTCTTCGCCACGTCGGGAATCTCGACGCCCGAACCTGCATCCCTATTGCTTCTCGGAAGTGGTCTCGTGGGAGTGGCAGGAATCGTCAGGCGCCGATCACGTCGAGATGCAGAGGAATAGGGACACACGACACGAGGGGGCGCTTGGGCGCCCCCTCGCTGCGTCTTACACCCACCCCTCCTTCACCGCTCGCGCGTACGTCGCGAACAGCGTCCACAGGATCCCTGCGTTCCCCACCAGCAGCCCGCCCCAAAAGGCGATCTGCCCGCTCGCTTCGTCCGTCGTGTGTACCGACCACGCGATCGCTCCGAGCGCGATCGCGGCGGAGACGATGCACAGGAAGACCGCGCGCGCGTAGGCCCAGCGGATCTCGCGGCGCACGGTCTTCTCGAGCGCGGCGAGGTTTGCGGCACGCTCGGCGGGAGTGGGGTGTGCGGTACGTGAGGGGGGCACGCGGCGAACTGGGGTTCGTGAATGCGGAGGCAGAGGGAGTTAGCTGCTACCCCCAATTGGCGCTCCGCGTTCGGCGTAGTCAAATCTGGCGATTGACCCGACCGACTATCTTTCGTTCGCGGCGGTGCGCGCGCTGTGATCCCCGTCCCGCTGCGATACGACTCCCCCCCGACCCCGAACGCAAGGACCCCCGCTCATGACCCGACCAAAGGTCGTCATCATCGGTGGCGGATTCGCCGGCATCGCCGCGGCACGCGTCTTCAAGCGTGCCGACGTCGATGTCGTCCTCGTCGATCGCAACAATCACCACGTCTTCCAGCCGCTCCTCTACCAGGTCGCCACGGCGACGCTCGCCCCCTCCGACATCGCCGTCCCCATCCGCTGGATCCTGCGGAAGGAGGAGAACGTGCGCGTCCTCATGGGCGAGGTGACGGCGATCGACGTGGAGGCGCGCACGGTCACGATCGACGACGGCGCGAACGTGGAGCCGTACGACTTCCTCATCGTCGCCTCGGGGGCTCGGCACGCCTACTTCGGGCACGACGAGTGGGAACCGCTCGCCCCCGGGCTCAAGTCGCTCGACGACGCCCTCACGATCCGCAACCGCTTCCTGCGCGCCTTCGAGGCCGCCGAGAGCTGCAACGATCCGGCCGAGCGCGAGGCACTGCAGACGATCGTGATCGTGGGAGGGGGGCCGACCGGCGTCGAGCTCGCCGGCCTCATGGCGACGATCTCGCGCGACGTGCTGCACGATGACTTCCGCAGCATCGACACACGCAAGACGCGCGTCCTCCTGCTCGAAGGGGGACCGCGCATCCTCCCGGCCTTTCCTGAGGCGCTGAGCGCCGAGGCGCTGCACGACGTCGAGGAGCTGGGGATCGACGTGCGGTTGAATTCGATCGTGACGAAGATTGACGAGGGCGCGGTGTACGTGGGAGCGGAGCGCATCCCCACGCGGACGGTCTTCTGGGCCGCCGGCAATGCCGCATCACCGTTAGGCAGGATGCTCGGCGTCGGTACCGATCGCGCGGGTCGCGTGGAGGTCGAGCCCGACCTCTCGATCCCGGGGCACCCGGAGGTCTTCGTCGTCGGAGACCTGGCGGCGGTGAAGCGCGACAACGGCGCGCTCGTTCCGGGCGTGGCGCCAGCGGCCAACCAGGAGGGGACGTGGGCGGCGAAGAACGTGCTGCGCACGATCCGGAACCAGGAGCGGACCGCGTTCCGCTACTTCAACAAGGGAGACCTCGCGACGATCGGTCGGCATCGCGCGATCGCCGATTTCGGCGTGGTCGACTTCACCGGCGTCCCCGCATGGCTCCTTTGGCTTTTCGTCCACATCATGTACCTCGTGGGCTTCAGGAACCGCGTGACGGTGCTGATCCAGTGGGCGTGGGCGTATTTCGCCTATCAGCGTGGATCGCGGTTGATCGTGGGGAAGTCGATCTGGGGGGAGGAGGACCCGCGCGGCGGGAAGGCGATCGCGAGCGCCGCGCTCGAGCAGTCGACTTCCTCGCGGGAGCGTACGACCAGCGCCGTGCGATAGCGCTCACGATTCCGCGCTGATGCGCGGGCACCTGGGCGGGGAAGTGCACCAGCCGGTGCGCACGGAGGTTTGCGCGAAGGGGGGCCGAGTGGCAGACTTGGCGCGCTCCCCTTTCCCGCTTCGCCGATGACCTACGCAACACCTCTCCGCCCGCGCGCCGTGCGGGTGTCGCGCGCCTCACGCGTCGCGCTGCTCGCGCCAGCATTCCTCGTGTTGTTGACCGCGATGAGCCACCGCGCCGACGCGCAGTGGACCAACCGCTATCCGAAGAATGCGGGGTACGGGCATCACGTCTACCTCGAGGGGTACGAGCTCCCGACGCTCGCCGCCGGCGTGATGGACTTCGCCGAGTCGTCGCGAGGGGAGCAGGTGTTCGCGTCGAGGGGATGGTTGTGGCGGCGCGACGCGGCAACCGGAGTGGCGACACGCCTGACGAATGGCGCAGGGGTCGACTCGCGTCCCGCGTGGTCGCCGGACGGACGCTCGATTGCCTTTGTGCGCGACGACTCGCGAACGCTCGCGGTGATCGTGCGCGACATGTCAACGGGAAGCGAGACCGAGATCGACCGCGGGATGGCGATGGATCCGGTCTTCACCGCCGACGGAACGTCGCTCCTGTATGCCAATGTTGTATCTGGCGGCGATCTCGACCTCTGGCGCTACGACCTTTCCTCGAAGAGCAAAGCGCGCCTGACGCAGGAAGCCGGCGTCGAAGTGCGCCCGCAGGCGCTCCGTGACGGCGCGCGCATGGTCTACCTCTCCAAGTCACGCGGCGGTGGCGACCAGGTGCGGTTGCGCGCGATCGGTGGCGGTGAGGACAAGGTGCTCCTCCAGGGGAACATCGTCTCACAGGCGCGCCCCGCCGTCTCGCCGGACGGGAACTTCCTGGCCTATAACTGGCCAGCGACCGAGGGGTGGGAGCTGCGGCTTGCGTCGATCGACCGTCCGGGCGTCTCGGTGCTCCTCGTCGGGCGCCCCGGCGGGCGTCCCATTGTCCCGTCGTGGAGCGCCGACGGAAAGTTCGTCTACTTCTCCGAGGGGGATCGCTCGCAGGTCCCGCACCTGTACCGTGTTGCAGCTGCCGGAGGACGTGTCGAGGAAGTGGCGGTCAGCGCGTGGGAGTGGGGGGTGCCGATGGCCCGACTCGTCATCGAGACGCGATGCCCAACGTGCGCCCCAGCCACCGGGCTCGGCGCCGATGGGGCGGGGCGCAACGCCGCGCGGCTCGGCGTTCGCGACGCCGACGGGCACCCCCTCATCCCGTCGACCGGGATGACGCGCTTCGAGGGGCAGAACGGGCGCACCTTCTTCTACTCGCCCGGCACCATCACCCTCGATGTGCCAGCGGGCGACGTGACCGTGAGTGCGGTGCGCGGGCTCGCCACCCGCGAGCTGGTCGTGAAGGCGAACGTTGCAGCTGGCGGAGTCACCACCGCCCGCGTCGACCTCGCCCCACTCTGGGAGGCACAGCGCGCCGGCTGGTTCTCCGCCGATCATCATTTCCACCTCAACTACGGCGGCCCCTTCGCGCTGGAGCCCGACGACCTCCTCCCGCTCATGCAGGGCGAAGACCTCGACGTCGCGACGCCCATGCTCGCCAACCTCCACAACCGCTTCGAGGACCAGTCGTACTTCTCCTGGCGGTCGTTAGGCGCGGGACCGCAGGTCCGCTGGGCGCAGGAGGTGCGTTCGCACTTCCTCGGCCATGTCGGGCTCCTCGGGACGAACACGCTCTTCTGGCCGTGGGTCTGGGGGCCCGGGTACGAAGTGTACGGGCGCGACGACCGCACCAACGCCGAGCCGCTGACCTCCGCGCGGGCGCAGGGCGGGGCAGGATACTACGTGCACCCGGTGAGCGGGACGCGCGCGCCGATGAGCGATGCGGGGATGAACGTGCTCCCCGTGGAGATCGTGGCCGACGCGGCGCACGGGATGATCGACCTGATGGAGCTCGTCTGTCTGTGGAGTAACTCGGTGGGGACGACCGAGCTTTGGTATCGCTTCCTGAACGCTGGCTTCCCGGTGGCGCCGAGTGGTGGGACCGATGTCATGGCCGACTTCTATCGCACCATGGCGATCGGTGCCACGCGCGTCTATGTGCGGCCCGAGGGGGCGTTCAACTGGGAGACGTACTTCGCGGCGCTCAAAGCGGGACGATCGTTCGTGACAAACGGTCCAATGCTGGACCTGCGCGTGGGCGACCGCCAACCGGGCGACGTCATCGCATCGGGGAGTCGTGACGTGTCGTTCGATCTCGGTGTCTTCACCGCGGTCCCCGTCGACAGCGTGGCGATCGTGGTCAACGGCAAGACCGTCTGGAGCGGTGCGCCCCCCGACAGCTCGGGGCAGCGGCGTTATCAGGGGAAGGTCAGGGTCCCTGCGGGGGGCTGGGTGGCCGCGCGCGTGGTGGGCCCGACCATCGATCGCTGGCCGGCGATGGCCGAGTACGCGTTTGGGCACACGGCGCCGATCTGGATCGGGAAGGTCGGGAGCACCGATCCCGGGGCGCGCCGAGCCGCAGCGACCGAACTGCTCAAGGCGTTAGGCGTGGCGGAGCGGCGGTTGAAGGCGGGGTATGCGGGGAGCGACATTCCGAAGTTGGAGGCGTACTTCGGGGAGGCACGCTCGACGCTCGAGGGGCTCGCGAAGTAGCGCTCCGACGCGCGGCGCAACGCTCGCGCACGCCGATACACGCCGATACACGCCGATACACGCCGATACACGCCGTGCGCGCCCTAGGCGCGCACGGCGTGTGCCTCCTTCACCAGCGCGAGGCCGAACGTCCACTGGCCGCTCACGGCACCAAGGTCGAACGCGCCGCTCCGCATCTGCTGGTAGATATCGCCCAACGCCGGTGTCGCATCGCGCGCGATCTCGCCTCCCGCGTGGCCGCGTGCGCGCGCCGCCCGAAGCGCCGCAATGCCGGAGAGCACCGCCGCGACGCGGCGGAAGTGCAGAAACGACTCCGGCAGCACATCGCCCGGCTCGTCGTCTTCGGAGGCGGCGACGAGCTGACCACACGTCGCATCGTCGAGACGCAGGAACATCGCGATCGTCGCGACATCGTACATCGGGTGGTTGGGAGCGGCGGTCTGCCAGTCGAGCAGCAGCACGCGCTCGCCGTCGAACGACAGGTTCGACGGATTGACATCGTTGTGGCTCATCACAAGCGCCCCGTCGTCCGCGGGCGATGGCTCGGCAAGCACGGCGCCGACCGCTTCGCGAACAAAGGGCGGCAGCGGGAAGTCGCGGGGTATCGCCTCCCACATCGCTCGAAGCGCTCCGACGGCATCGACGGGTTGCATCCCAGTCGGGACGCGCAAGTCGCGCCGCCGGCGCAGCATCTGCCCAAGTGCTCTCACGGCAGCCGCGCGCGTCGACGGATTCCCGAGGTGTGCCGGCAGCGATCGGTCGACGACGAGCGCGCTCAGCACCGCGCGCCGGTCCTCGTCGACATGAAAGATGCGTGGGGCGATTCCCGCGGTCGCCGCCGATTGCTGCACTGCCAGATGGTTACGCCACTGTTCGATCGGCTCGTCGGACGGCGTGATCTTGAGGACGAATCGCTCGTCCCCGCCTTCGACGCGATAGACGCCGGCGCCGGACATCCCGGCAGCGATCCGCGTGATCGTCGTCGAGGGGGCGAGCAACTCCTCGGGGAGACACCGGCGCAACTCCGTGGAAAGCTCCGGCGCCGACGTCGACTCTGCAGGCATCGTGCTGTCGGACATGTGCAGGTGTTCGAGAGAGTGAATGTCGATCGACGTGATGCTTCCCTAGCGCGACGACTTCTTTCGGCAGAGCACGACGACCGAGCATCCGCCTAACGCGCGAATCGCCAGGTCGCGGGCGACCCATCTCGTGAGGCGCCGGGGAATGTCGGCGAGTCGCACCTTGAGCGAGCGACCCGGCGATTCCGACTGGGTGTACGTGTACGACCAGTCGACCACGTCGTACCCGGCGTCGCGCA
>CAZWVG010000154.1:4440-13727 GCA_964637355.1 uncultured Gemmatimonadaceae bacterium | reverse complement strand
CGCGCGCCGATGTGCGAGTGCTCGTCGATGAAGCCGGGGACGATCACCTTCCCCGCGGCATCGATCACCGTTGCGCCGGCCGGCACCGCAACGTTGCGCCCGACGGCGGCGATCTTTCCGTCGCGCACCACGATCGTGGCGTCGGCGATCGGCGCGCCGGTGGCCGTGTGGACGGTTGCGCCGCGCACGGCGAGAATGCCTTGCGCACGCAGAGACGCACTCGACGACGCGCTGGATAGCGCGAGGAGCGCGGCGACGAGACTCGTTCGCGGATGCATCGAAGCCCGGGGGAGAAGGTTCGACGTGAACTTGCCTCCCGCGTGCGCGCGCGCAAGCAGAGACTCGCGTCGAGTATTTTCAATCTCCGCTATCTGCGCCCTTCTCCTCTCCTCGCCGTGACGGAGAGCGGCGACGCACATCGCCGCGACCGGAGAGCGGCGCCACACCGCCGCGACGGGGAGCGGCGACAGGCATCTGCGCCTACGCTGGCGCCCAGTCGCCGTTCAGGCGCCGTACGTCGACGATCTGTCCGACGTGGTACGCACAGTGGTCCACCGCCACGATCACCGTGCGGAGATACGTCTGCCCCGTCCCGTGCGGAATCGTCGCCGTGAGATCGACCGAGCCGTCGGTCGTGAAGCGCGCGAGCGCCACCCGGTCGCGCTTGATCTGCTCGACCGAAGCGTCCCACGCGTCATCGCTCGGCGGGGCCGCTTCCTTCGGCCAGTAGTCATCGGGCCAGGTGAGATCGTGCGAGTAGTTCGGGTTCACGCAGAAGTCGAGGAGGTCGAACTGCGCGAGGCGAATGTGTTCGAGGAGCTGCCACACCGAGTGCGGATAACCCGCGGGTCGCCTCGCGCGCCCCTCTGCCGAGAGGCCGGCGATGGCGTTGTCGAGCGAGACGTGAGCCTGATCCCAGTCGAGCGATGCGGCGACGATTTCCTGCCAGGTGGCGGCGGGCATTCGAGTCTCCGGTAGAACGTCGGTTGGATGACGGCGCAGCGGATGCGATGCGTCGAGTCGCGTCGCGCGGTGTATATCGGGAAGCGCCGAGTTCGAGTTCCCAATTGTCGCTGCCGATGCCCATCTCCCGCTATCGCATTCTTGCTGCTCGCGTTCTCGCCGTCGTCGCCGACGCGGTGCAGCTGGGGCTTCTCCCACTCTTCGCGCCCGGCGCGACGTCGCCGATCAACGATGTGCTGGACGTCGCCGTCGGCGCGGCGATGATCGCGCTGGTCGGGTGGAACTGGGTCTTCCTCCCGACCTTCCTGACGGAGCTGGTGCCGTTCGTCGATCTCGCGCCGACGTGGACGATCGCGGCATACATCGCGACACGGGATCGGGACGTGAAGGAGTTGGGCGAGGGAGTGCAGCGCACCGAGACGTAGGCACACGCGTTCGGGCAATCGCCGTCGTCGATGCGCGCATCGGGGGCACTCCGGCTCGAGGCCGCCGAGCAGTCACGCTACTCGCGCACTACGCAGCGGGCACCGCGCGCACAGCGAGTCGCTGCCCCGTCGCCGGTCGCTAGTGCAGCCACTCCTCGACCTTCGCACGCGACGGGATCCCCCCCGCATGCACCACCTTTCCGTCGATCACCACGCCGGGCGTCGACATGACGCCGTACGCCACGATGTCGCGCAGCTCCTCGACCTTCTCGACGGACAGGGAAATGCCCTTCGCCGCCGCGACGTCCTCGATGAGTTTCGCCGTCGCCTTGCAGCTGCTGCAGCCGCTGCCGAGAACCTTCACGTCCGTCATATGTCCCTCGTCGGTGCTCAGAGCACCGCATTGAAGATGTATCCCACGGCGAGAATCCCGCTCGCCACCACCAAGAGGAAGGTCACGATCAACCGTATCTTCAGCACCTTGCGCAGGATGATCGTCTCCGGGAGCGACAGGGCGATCACGCTCATCATGAACGCGAGCACCGTGCCTAACGCCGCGCCCTTGGACAGCAACGCCTCGACGATGGGGATGATGCCGGCGGCGTTCGAATACATGGGAATGCCGACGAGCACGGCGGCCGGAACCGACCACCACGCATCGCGCCCCATCAGGCGGGCCATGAAATCCTCGGGCACATATCCGTGGATCAGCGCACCGACGAAGATCCCGGCCAGCACGTACGGCCACACCTTTCCGACGATCTCGCGGACCGCGGTGAAGCCTGCCCCAACGCGATCGGCGAGCGTCATCGCCTCGTGCGCAGTAGCCGCCGTTGTCCGCGGCAACTGCTGCAACCAGTCCTCCAGATACGACTCCATCCTCGCCTTGCCGATCACCCATCCGGCCACGATCGCTACGCTCAAACCCAATCCGAGATAGAGGAGCGCAATGCGGATCCCGAACAGGCCGACCAGTAGCGCGAGTGCGACCTCGTTCACCATCGGAGCCGCAATGAGGAACGAGAAGGTGATGCCGAGCGGGACGCCCGCCTGCACGAAACCGATGAAGAGCGGAACCGCAGAGCACGAGCAGAATGGCGTGACGACGCCAAGCAAGGCCGCCATGACGTTGCCGACGCCGTCCGCGCGCGTTGCCAGCAGTTCCCGCGTGCGCTCGGCGGTGAAGTACGAATTCACCATCCCCATCGCCATGACCACGCCGGTGAGGAGGAGCAGCACTTTCGGGACGTCGTAGAAGAAGAACTGCGCGGACTCCGCGAGCCGTGACCCGTGCTCGATTGGGACGAGCGCGACCAGAAATTTCGAGAACGGGGCAAGCGCTGCGTAGGCGAGCGCCGAGAGCACAAACGCCAGTCCCAGGAAGAGGCGTGGCCGACGCTTCGGAAGCGCCGCAACCGCGCGCCTGAGACTATCCGCCCGAAGTGCAGCTGGCTTCCGCGGGATCTGATGAGTCGCGCCCAGCGGCTCACGAGCCGCGCGGTCGGTCCACTCCCCTCGGCGAATGGCGCCGGCCGGGAAAATCGGATCTTCGCGCATGGTGACTGTATACGCGCCCGCCGCTATCGGTGGCAGCAGGCTTTTCCTGATTGGAGCGGGGAGGATCGCCGACGGCGCGCACGCCGCACGCGCGATCTCGCGTACGTGACACGATCGTCCGACGCCCCGTCGCGGCCTCAGACGGGGCGCAACTCGCCACGCCTAACGAATGACGATTACGAGAGAGAGGCGCATCAAGAGTCGATCACGGAGCTCGTGCACCGCAAAGAACTACGCGATCACGCGTGAGATCATTCGCCGTAGGACCTTGCGGGCTGGGGCGATGTCCGCCGTACCTCTTCCTCATTGCGGCACAGCCGGAGCGACAAGCGCTTTCTTGGCGCAGACGCCCGGGTGTTGTGCATTGCCTTCGACGCTCGCGACGAGCAGCATCAATCATATCGCCGTCGGCCCACGATGAACGGCTCCCTGCGCGAGATCTCGCGAGCGAGTCGCGCCAGCGCGCGCTCATCGTTGGCCTCGCACTCCCAAATCACCAGCACTCGCCAGCCCGCCGCCTCCAGTGCAGCGAGGTTACGAAAATCTCGCTCAATATTGGCGCGCAACTTCGCGTCCCAGAATGCGACGTTCGACCGAGGACGCGTCGCATATTTGCATCCATAGTGTGAATGCCAAAAGCAACCTCGCACCTCGACAACACGTCGGAAGCGACGAAGTACAATGTCCGGTCGGGCCAGCGGCGGGCGCCAGTCCCCATATCCCTGCTCTGAATGCGCGCGGGAAGTGCGCGACGTTGTCTCCCGTTCCTACGACAGCCGCCCTACGATACACCCACCAACGCCTCGGAGCTGGGAAGGTGATGCCCCAATAACGCGCGATACGAACGGCTCGCCGGTCGGCCCTAGCGGACAGCAGGCCAGCCCAAGACCCGTCGCTACGAGGGCCGTCATGGCGACAAGGCATCCGGCGTCGCGCCAGATGAGCGACTCCGGGTTCTCGTACGCTGCCTTGGTGCGACCTACCTGCGCGACATGCCACATCACTGTAGCCAGGTCCAAACCCCGGCCACCCTCTAGCGCCTGCGCGGGCAGGGCTTCCAGCGCGAGCGCGGCGTCGTAATCCTTGTAAACCAGCTCGAGGAGTGCGTGCGACTGCGCGTCGTATAGCCAAATTGACCGATGGTGCCCGGAAACGCGCGCTAATCGGGTACTCGGCCACCCCCCCGACGGGGAGCATACCCAAACATCGATGGGGTGGCGCCCGCCAGCGGATGGCGTCACTCGGTGCTCCCACGCGCGACGACCCAAGGCCGATACCTCCGGCGACTGCTCTATTATTCGGTTTGTGTACCAGAGCAGCGCACTGAGCGCAACGAGGTCGAGCGTGGCAAATTCGCGGTGTGAGCGTCGGTGCGACAGAGTCGTCCAGAGATCGACAGGCACGTGCTGCACCGCGGGGAGGCGCAGGCGCTCGCCCGTCGAGTACGCGAACTCCTCTGCGGCACTGGGCACGCGCCGTGGACACGGCTCACCAAGCATCGACTCGAGTGTGTGGAAGTGACCCACTGGCTGCACGTCGCCGACCACCGCGTCTCTAGGGCACTTGCCTAGTACGCGTGCTCGCTGCCCCAGAGCGCTTCAGTGACGTTCAAGTGCTTCTGGCACCCGCGACACGTACCGCAGGCCAAGGCGCCGGTATGGCAAGAGTGGGCCCACGCCAAGAGTTCGCGCGGAATCCCCGATTGTCTTACGAGTTCCACCGTGGTCAAGTGAATGGCGGGCGCCTCTACGCGCAATCCTCCTTCCTGAAGCGCCACTAGCGCGTCAATCGCTCCGACAAACTCGGGACGGCCATCCACATGCACGCCGTCGCTTGAGACTGCGCCGAGCACGAGACGTTGAACGCTGTGACCAATTGCTCGCATAGCCGCGAGGGTGACAAGTAGCTGATTACGAAATGGCCACCACTCGCGCACAGGCGCCATCTCAAGGTTCGGGCTACCCGCGAGATCACCCGATCCAAGGGCACGACAATCCACGGTTAGTACTTCGTGGACGATACCCAATGATTCGGCCACCTGCGTCGCTGCGCGAATCTCGCCGGCCGCGCTGAGCTGCCCGTAATCCAGTGTGTATCCGCGTTCCGGATGCATCCAATACGCGAGCGCCGTCGAATCCATCCCACCTGACAGGAGAATGGCAGTCGTCGGATGTGCCGTCCGTGTCCCTGACGTCGCAGTCACACGCTCGGCGTCGCGTCAACGGGAAGGCTGCTACCTGCGGCCGCCCATGCCGTCCTGTAGATCGCCGTGGCGAAGTCATCGACAATCCGGCAGTCGGTGCCCTGCAGCATTTTCAGCGCTTCCTCTGGCTCGTGCTGCGAAAATGCAATGACCGGCATCCCGCGCCGGCGCGCGTAGCCAACCTCAAACAGGGTGCCGGGATCGCCGCCGTCGATCAGAGCAAGCATCGCGTCGCAGCGGTCGAGCTCCTCCACGTCACGGGGAACCACGGTCTCTGCCGGGCCGATCCCCACATCGTGGAAGGGCGAGAAGACGGAAACGCCGTGCGTCAACAGCGCGTCACGGGCTTCTCGAACCAACCAGCGCTGCGCCATCGTGAAGAAGGGTCCGGCGAGATACACTCGACGCACACACGCCTCGTCCACAATGAGCGGGATGAGTGGGGCGTCGAGCGCCGACGGGACGTCCGGTGGTATGGGCAACAGCTGCGTACTGCAGTAGTAGGCCGTCGCCTCGGACGCCGCCTGTGCTGCCGCCAGCGGCGCTTGTTTCGCCTGTGCCCAGTGATACGCGAAAATTGCAGAGAATACGTCTCCCGATCCAATCGGCCACACCCGGTCGGTCTGGTACGCTGGCACGACGGTCTGCGCATCGGGTGAATCTGCCAAAAACATGCTGAGCCCGGCGGCACCACGCTTGACGACGACCACTTCGGCGCCGGTCGCGAGGAGTTTTCGCCCCATCGACGCGACATCGGAGGTCGCGATGCCGGTCATAGCGGCGGCCTCACGCATGTTGCAGACGACAGCGAGGTTCTCCGCCGTCGACCCATTGCTCGCGAACAACTCGGGAGCGTAGGCGGACTGTGGATCGTAGACAACCCGTTCCCCTCGTACGATGGCGCTTCCCTCGAGCATTCCGACTCGAAGGACAGCGGCACCTTCTACGCGAAGTGGCTCAGTCGACTGGAGTAGGTGCAACGCGGGGCGAATAGTCGGCGGTGCAAGCGGATGCGTGTAGCGAAACTCTAGGGTCCGCGGTATCTCCTGCGTTGTGACCGTGACGCCGTACGCCGAGGCGTAGAGTGCGAGGTCATCCATGACCGCTAGATCGGCGTATGTTACGAGTTGCACGTCGCTACACCGCGCGCTCACGGCGGCCGCGGCTCGAAGTCCCGAGCCAAACACTTCCGACCACGCTGGCTCATCGCAGTGCTCCCGATAGGTCCCACCGACCACCTTGAGCATAACCGAACCTCGTTAGGCATGACGACGCGGCCAACCGTCAAGGATCAACCGGCATTGAAAAGCTATATCGCGCTGGGTCGAGCCCCGGCGTTCCCAAATTGGTGCGCCCGCTCAGTATGGCTCGTGGCGAATTTCGATGATACATACGCCGCCGCTGGGGGGCGACTGTACAATCCCGACGTAGGTGTATCCCGCCTCCAGGCACTTCTTCAGGCGCGCGACGCCGTCGAACGTGACGGCGCCTGCGACGTCGTCCGTCGACGTACGAGCTTCAATGCGCGCGCCGGCGACCCCACTGGCGAGTTCAATGCGGAGCACGTCCCCCGCTCTGAGCCCCCGCACGACCTTCGGAATCGGTGTGTTCAACGCGACGGTTCGCGTGAAGCTGACGCACGGCGAGCCTTCGGTGGCGCTGCCCCCTCCGGAGCCGCCGTCCGCCTCACCTCCCGAACCTCCTCCAAACGAGCGATCTCCTCCGGACACTGTCGGCTCCCTCCGTTGCAGGTGATATGGCGAGACTATTGTCCTCGGTCAGCGTCTGCGTCCGCTCGCATCCGGCGAACGCCCGATGCGCAAATGTGGCTAGCCAATGACGCCTCCGCCTCGCATCTCACGCCAGATTACGGCGTCTAGGGCTGCCGCACGCACACCTAGCGCGCGCGCGAGCTCTAGAAAGCGTCGCTCCATCACGTAGTAGTCGCGATCCGGCCGGTGCTTCGCACGGAACACCTTCATCAATCGACCAGCCCGCACGACGTGCACATCCAAGATGGCCACGTCGTTACTTCCGAGGTGATTGCGGGTGATCCACGATGCTGTCTTCAAGCCAACCCCCGGAAGCCGGAGTAGCCAATCGCGGAACGCGCCTCCTCGCAATTCCGCTGGAGGGGCTCCGTCCGCCAAGGCGCTTAAGGCGCCAGCCAGGTACTGGCTCTTCTGTCGCGCAAATCGGTAGCGCACTGCTCGGCCCCGTATCTCGAGCGGCGCGGAAAGGAGCGACTTCAGCTCTGCGGCCAAGGCGACGTTTCCGACCGTCCCCGCGTGCGTACGCGCGAGGATGCCGGCCTCCGCGAGGCGCGCGAAGGCTGCTAGGCCCACCTCGGCCGGAATGCCGTATCCGCCAAGGAGGCAGGCCGCTACTTCTTCATCCAGTGAACGCCCTAGCGCATACGCGGTCGGCGAGTCGTTAGGCGACGCCCCAGCAAGCTCGTCAAACCACACCTGCACGCGCCAGAAGGCGGGCGTATTGAACTCATCGAACCGCCCCCAAGGCACGCCAGGCAGTACTTCGACGCCGGGGGGCGGCACATCGAGCCAGCAAGGCTGATGTGCCCGCGTGCCCACCACCCGTGTCAGATCGGGAAGCGGCTGAGGGCGCCGGGGCATGCTGTTCCTGCCCGACCTTGCGTTCCGAGCCGCGCGAGTGAGTGGTGTTCGGTGAGGCGCCGAGAGAAAGGACATCGGTCACGGGGCAGCGAGAGAAGCGACAATACGACGGGTTGGCGCCAGTATCTAGCGCCGAACGGACCTCCGCGGGCGGACTGTATCTCGTCTACCAACTGGCCGCCAGAGTGTCGCGCACGCGCGTCAGGTCGTTCGATTCCTCACATCGCAGTGGAGCAACAGGAACACGACCAGCGCGACGACCCACCAGCGAAACGAGCTGAGAACTCCTGAGTTGCGCATCAAGGGTCCTCTGCGACTAGATCCCCTCGGCGCAGAGCAACATGACATCTCGACGACGAGCACCTGCGCCAGCCTGAGACGCCCCTCGGTGTACTGAACTCCGTCGGCCTCCTGCCGCTCCTCCGCCTGCTAAACCGGACTTCACCAGCGCCTGAATGCGCGCAGCACGTTCGGACATGCCCTGGGATCGGTACAGGGGGTGGATTGGCCGCGTACTTTGAGCGGAACAGCCGTCGGATCCGCGCCATCGCATGCGATCCTCAAAGAGTAGCCCACGTAGTTTTTACGTGATACTTGCGTAATTCGTCAGTATGACGTATGATCTCTATGTACCCTTCTGTGAGGACACCATGGGTCGCACCGCAACCCTCCCCGCCCGTCTCGATACCAGTGTTTCGGATGCCCCGACCATTGAGCAGGCCCATCATCTGATGGCGCAGCTCCAGATCGGGAACGCCGACCTGTACCGGAATGCCCTTGAGCTTCTCGGGTGGTGCGTACGTGAGGTCCAAGATGGTCGCCGCATCGCCAGCCTCGATGAAGACGGGGCGAACGTGCGGGAAGTGACGATGCCGATCATGAGCCCCACCCGGGTGAACAAGCACATTCTGGTGAGTGAAGCCGGTATGCAGCAGATCGTGCACCTTCTGGAGAATCCCCCAGAGCCAACGGACGCACTGCGCGCCTTGATGGCCCGCACGCGCCAAATGCGGAGTACCGCCCCGAGCGGGCGGCTATAGGCAAGAGCGGACAAGATCGGTGATCATTCGCCCCATCCAAAAGGACGACGCCAAGGCCGGGTTCTCGTGCGGAGAGCCCGGCCTTGACGTATATCTTGCGAAGCGCGCATGGGCGCATGCGTGTGATGGCATCGCCACAGTGTATGTACTCGAAGATCCGAGTGCGCCCCAGCACATCGTCGGCTTCTACACCCTATCCAACAAGAGCGTGGACGCCGCGGTGCTGGCGCCCATCCTGAAGAAATCGCTCCCAAAGTTCCCCGTCCCGGTGACGTACATCGGGTGCTTCGCCGTATCTCGAGATCGCCAGCGGCAAGGGCACGGCCTCACGCTGATGGGTGATGCGCTCGAACGCTGCCTGACGGCCGCGAACCACGTGGGGTCGCTCGGCGTGTTCTTGGATTCACTCAGCCCAAAGAGCACGGACTTCTACAAGCAGCTGGGCTTCATCGAGATCCTCCCTCTC
>CAZWVG010000154.1:0-4430 GCA_964637355.1 uncultured Gemmatimonadaceae bacterium | reverse complement strand
CCACCAGCCCATGTTCCTGCCGATGGCGAGCCTTCGCAAGGCATAGTGTCCACCACGCCCGGCCGTCGCAGACCCCATACGGGCGAATACGTGCGCGACCGAGCCACTCCGATTCGCGGGCACTGTTCGAAGCTGTTGCAATTCTCAGTTCGCCTTCAACAATCTCGAAAGCCGTTACGTCACCGCGCGTACCGCAGTAGGTGAGAACGCGCGATCCGGCAGACGGGCGTTGCAGAATGAAGTTCGCGATCCAGACGTCTCTGGCTGCCGCGTATTGGAGTTCGCGCGTTTCCTGCATTCGCGCCTTAGCCATTGCCACACACGGACTTATGGGTGACCAAACTCCCGGGTTCCTTCCTACGCGAACAACATTCTGCATCACGACGCGAACTTGAAACTGCAACGCACGTCGGTCTTCGTGAGGAGGATCGGAACGAGAGGCGCCGCTCCGATTCGGAGCGGCGCCTCTCGTAAGTTATTACGCTCTATCGTCTTAGCGCGTGCTGCAAAATGGAGTTCGCGCCGTGGTGCAATTCTCAAGTTCGCGAAATGCAGAACCGAGTTCGCGCAGCGAGGTAATTCGGAGTTCGCACCACAGCACGCCCTACTGCACCGCGTTGATCATGTCGAAGATCGGCAGGTACATCGCCACCACCATGCCGCCGACCACCACACCGAGGAACACGATCATGATCGGCTCGAGCAGCGAGAGCAGACCGCCCACCGCCGCGTCGACCTCCTCATCATAGAAGTCGGCGATCTTGGTGAGCATCTCGTCGAGACCACCGGTCTGCTCACCGACCGCGATCATCGAGATGACCATTGCCGGGAACACGGCCGACTTCTGCAGCGGCGCCGCAATCGTGTCACCACCGGCGATGCTCGCGCGCGATGCCATGATCGCGTCCTGGATCACGCGATTGCCGGCGGTCTTCGCCGTGATCTCGAGTCCGTCGAGAATGCTCACGCCCGACGAGATCAGCGTCCCCAGCGTACGCGTGAAGCGCGACACGGCCGACTTGCGGAGCACATCGCCTAACACGGGGAAGTGCAACATCATCCGGTCGATTACGAGCTTTCCCGCCGGCGTCGCGTAATAGCGCTTGAGCATGAAGCCGAGCCCGCCCGCGGCAGCGCCCAGGAGCCACCAGTAGCCCTTGAGGAAGCGCGAGAGCCCGATCACGATGCGTGTCGGGAGCGGCAGCGGAAGCCCGACCGACGCGAACATGCTTTCGAACACCGGGATCACGAAGATCAGGAGGACCATGATCGCGATGCCGGCGACACTCATGATGACACCGGGGTAGATCATCGCCCCCTTCACCTTCCGCACCAGCGCGTCGTTCTTTTCCATGAACGTCGCGAGGCGCATGAGGATGGTATCGAGGATACCGCCCGCCTCACCGGCAGCGACCATGTTGACGTACAACTCGCTGAACGCCTGCGGGTGCTTGGCCAGCGCGTCGGCCACCGTGTGACCCGACTCGACGTCGAAGACGACCGCGCGCGTCACGTCGGCCAGCACCTTGTTCTCGCTCTGCTTCGCGAGGATGTCGAGCGCCTGCACGAGCGGCAGACCGGCATTGATCATCGTCGAGAACTGCCGAGTGAAGATGACGATGTCGCGCATCTTGATCGAACCGCGCGGCTTCTTCGGCTTGGCATCCTCATCGACCTTCACGACCGAGAGGCGCTGGCGGCGCAGCTGCGCGACGACGTCCTCGCGCGACGGCGCTTCGATCGTCGCGGTCTTCAAATCGCCGTTCGAAGCGCGCGCGGTGTAGGTAAATGCAGGCATGGAAGAGCGGACGGGAGACGGGAGACGGGGGACGGGAGGCGCTTTAGCGCTTGGCGCCCGCGGTGGGGCGGCCGTTCTGCTTGTCCGTGGCGACATCATCCAGCGGAGAACGGCCGATCATGCGCAGGAACTCGTTCGGATCGCTCGAGGTGCGAAGGCATTCCTCCTCCACGACCTCGCGCGCGACGTACAACTGATACAGGGCGTCGTTCAGCGTCTGCATGCCGAACTTCTTCCCCGACTGCATGAGCGAATAGATCTGGTGCACCTTGTCGTCGCGGATCAACGCACGGATTGCCGGCGTAATCACGAGGATCTCCGCCGCCATCACGCGCCCGCGACCGCGCGCACGCGGCAGCAGCGTCTGCGTCACGATCCCTTCGAGCACGAACGCGAGCTGCGCGCGCACCTGCGACTGCTGGTGACTCGGGAAGACGTCGATGATGCGGTTGATCGCCTCGGCCGCCGAATTCGTGTGCAGCGTCGCGAACACCAGGTGCCCGGTCTCGGCGATAGTCAGCGCGGCCTGAATGGTCTCGAGGTCGCGCATTTCGCCGACGAGGATCACGTCGGGATCCTCACGCAGCGCATACTTGAGAGCGTTCGCGAACGTCTTGGTGTCCGTCCCTACCTCGCGCTGGTTGACGATGCACCCTTGATGCCGATGGATGAACTCGATCGGATCTTCGACCGTGATGATGTGCCCTTTGCGCTCGCGATTGATCTTGTCGATCATCGCAGCGAGGGTGGTCGACTTCCCTGACCCTGTCGGTCCGGTCACCAGCACCAGCCCGCGCGGCTTGTCGGACATCCGTGCGATCACCGGCGGAAGCCCAAGATCCGAGAACGTCTTGATGGTGAACGGGATCTGCCGGATCACCATCGACACGCAGCCACGCTGCTTGAAGCAGTTGCCGCGGAAGCGCGCGAGGTTCTGGATACCGAACGAAAAATCGAGCTCGTCCTCCATCTCGAAGCGCTTCTTCTGGTTCTCCGTCAAGACGGAGTAAGCCAGCTGCAGCGTATCCTTTGGGGTGAGGACGTACTCGAAGTTGGAATTCACGATGTCGCCGTCCACGCGGATCTTCGCGCGCTCGCCGGCCGTGACGTGCAAATCCGACGCTTCGCGCTCGATCATCTCCTCGAGCAGCGCGCGAAGGTTGACGCTGGGGGGTGCGGCAGGACGGGTCATCTGGTCGGACGGGAGACGGGAGACGGGGGACGGGAGTGCGCAGTGCTCCGCACTGCGCGGGTTCTCGTCGTAGGAAAGGACGGACTCTTTGGCTGTATGGTCACGGTGTGACCATGCGCACGCCCGGTTGGCGACCCTCGCCACTCCCCAGCGCTCTTCGCGCACCCACACCCGAAATTGTTGCGCATCGAACTCCCGTCTCCCGTCCCCCGTCTCCCGTCCAGTAGTCCGCTCTTCGAACTACGCTGCGGTCTCCCTGATCACCTGCTCCAACGTCGTGATCCCCTTCATCACCTTCAGCCACCCGTCCATGCGCAGCGTCAGCATCCCTTCCTCGATCGCCGCGTCGCGGATTTCCTGTGCGCCGACGTTCATCAGGATCTGCTTTCGCAGGTTAGCGGTCATGAACATCACTTCGTAGAGACCCTGGCGCCCCTTGAGACCAGTGCCGTTGCACTCGTCGCACCCCTTTCCCTTGAAGAAGGGGATGTCGCCGATGCACGAATCGAGTGTGATGTCCGCCACATGCTTTGCTGCTTCGGGAATGGCGCGCAGCTTGGCGTTCTGCAGCGCTTCTTCAGTGAAGCGCAACTCGCGGAAGGTCGTCGCCGTGGTGACCTTGGCCCCGGCGAGTTCCACCGTGTCGGGCTCGTACTTCACGCGACAGCGCGAACAGATGCGGCGCACCAGTCGCTGCGCCAGAACGAGATTGAGCGCGCTCGCCACGTTGAACGGCTCGAGTCCCATGTCCAGAAGACGCGTGACCGTCTCCGGCGCCGAGTTGGTGTGGAGGGTCGACAAGACGAGGTGACCGGTGAGCGCCGCCTTGATGGCGATGCCGCCGGTCTCCAGGTCTCGAATTTCGCCGACCATGATGATGTTCGGGTCCTGCCGCAGGAACGCCTTGAGCGCCGCGGCGAAGGTCATCCCGATCTCGTTGCGCACCTGCACCTGGTTGATCCCGAAGAGGTTGTACTCGACGGGATCCTCCGCGGTCATGATGTTGACGTCGATGTTGTTCACCTTCGACAACGCCGAGTACAGCGTCGTCGTCTTGCCCGATCCGGTGGGGCCGGTGACCAGCACCATCCCGTACGGATTCGACACGGCCTCCATGAGCTCCGCCTCGGCCCTCGGCTCGATGCCGAATTTTTCGAGGTCGAGCGTCAGGTTCCCCTTGTCGAGAATTCGGAGCACGACCTTCTCGCCGAACAGCGTGGGTAAGGTCGACACGCGGTAGTCGATGACCTTGTTCCCCATCTTCAGCTTGATGCGCCCGTCCTGCGGAACGCGTCGCTCGGCGATGTTGAGCTGCGCCATGATCTTGAAGCGCGAGATCAGCGCCGCCTTGAGCTTGAGCGGCGGCTTCATTACCTCCTGCAGCGCACCGTCGATGCGGTAGCGCACGCGCAGCTCGTGCTCGAAGCACTCGAAATGGAT
>CAZWVG010000153.1:0-13757 GCA_964637355.1 uncultured Gemmatimonadaceae bacterium | reverse complement strand
CGATCCGCCGCCAGGCGCAACGCGCGCTTCAGCAGCCCGCAGGTCGCGATCGCGCCCTGCGCCTTGCGGCGCGCCGGCCGCGGCGGCAAGGATCGCTTCTTCGGTAGCCTGCTCGCGATCGAACTCGGCGACGATGCGCCCCTCTCGCACCACCAGGATGCGGTGGCACTGCGTGAGCACCTCCGACATGTCGGACGAGGCCAGGAGCACCCCAAAGCCTTCCTGCGCCAGCGCATGCAGTTCGCGATAGACGTCGGCGCGGGCGGCGAGGTCGATGCCACGCGTCGGCTCGTCGAGGAGGAGGAGCCGCGGAGACGCGAAAAGGCAGCGAGCGAGGAGCGCCTTCTGCTGGTTGCCGCCGCTCAGCGTCCCGATCGGCACCGAGGCGCTCGCTGCGCGAACGGCGGTGCGTGTCAGGAGAGTGCCCGCCTCATGCGCATCGGCACGTTGGTCGATCCAGCCAAAACGGCTCACGCGCTCGAGCGCCGACATCGTCACGTTGCGGTCGACCCCAAGCTGCGGAAAGATCCCGTCCGCCTTGCGCTCCTCGGGGAGGAGAACGACGCCAGCGTCACGCGCGGTCGTCGGTGTCGACGGGTGATACTCGCGACCATCGAGCCAGATGCGACCGCTCACCGTTCCGCCGTGCGCACCAACGAGCGTCAGCAGGAGGTCCGTTCGCCCCGCGCCCACCAGGCCAGACAGCCCGACGATCTCGCCAGCGCGCACGCGAAGCGAAATGTCGTGCAACGCGGCGGCGGCGCTCTCGCCGGCTCCTCGTTCGACGGTCAGGTGCTCGATCCGCAGCACCTCGCGCGCAGTCGCCGCCACGAGGGGGAGTTCGCTGGGTGGGAGTTCGCGCCCGACCATGAGGCGCACCAGCTCGGGGGGCGTGAGTCCTGCGGCGGGGCGCGTGGTGACGCGCTCGCCGTCGCGCATGACCGTGACCCGGTCTGCCAGTCGCAGCACCTCGTCCAGCTTGTGCGAGACGTAGACCACGCCGACCCCCGACGCGGCGAGCGCACGGATCACGCGCTCGAGCTGTGCCTCTTCGCCGGCGCCGAGTGCCGCGGTCGGTTCGTCCATGACCAGGATGCGCGCCTTGCGCGCGAGCGCGCGGGCAATTGCCACGAGCTGCCGGTCGCCGGGGGCGAGATCGCGCAGCGGTGCGCTCGGCGGGATGTGCGCGGCACCAACGGCCGCGAGCTGCTCGCGAGCCGCGGCGTTCAGCGCAGCTCGATCCACCAGCCCGGAGGCGTGGCGCCGCTCGCGACCAAGGGAGATGTTCTCGGCCACGCTCAGCGACGTCACCAGCTGCAATTCCTGCGGGATCATCGCGATACCGGCGGCGAGCGCCTCGCGCGGAGAGCGGAAGTGCACAGCCCGACCGTCGACCGTGAGCGTTCCCTCGTCGCCCTGCAAGGCGCCGCTCAGGAGTCGCCCGAGCGTCGACTTGCCAGCGCCGTTTTCTCCAACGAGGGCGTGCACCTCGCCGGCGCGCACGTCGAAATCCACGCAAGACACCGCACGCACTCCGGGAAAGCCGATCCCGATGCCGCGCGCCTCGAGGAGGGGATTCGGCGATTCCGTCAGTGGCGTTGCTCCGGCGGTTGGTGGCGATCGAGCGTGTCGTGCAGATCGCCGCAGAGTGTCACCGAGATCCCCATCGCCTCGGCCATTGCCGCCTTGCGCACGAGGGCGCGCAGCGCCAGGTCGGCATTCGTCGCGTAGGCCACCTGGATGTGATTGGCCTGGTGCTTCGCCATCAGCTGATCGCGCGAGACGCCGTAGAGGACCGCGTGCATCATCGGCCACTGCGGCGTGGTGGCGGCCCAGCGACGTGCCGTCTCTTCGTCGGAGAGCCGGACGACGCCGCCACGCCCGATGTCCATGTGCAGGCGATCTCCGGCGACGTAGATGCGGCTCCAGACGATCTCGCCGGGGCGACTCACGCCCTTGAGCGTCGAGCCGCCGCGCGGGAAGTACATCGGCGGTTGTCGTTCGCCGCTCGCGCCGGCGTAGCCGCCGATGAAGTGCGACGCGGGGGCCGCGCCGGAGATCTCGAAGAGCCAGACAAACTCGTCGACGCCTCTCTCGTGCACCGGTGCCCCCCACCGCACATCGTGGAGCGTGTTCGACGGGTCCATGCCGAGTGCGCGCCAGGTGCTGTCGGTGAGCACGCCGTCGACGCCGGCGCACTCGTCGACTTCGTTGAAGTGCGTGATCGCGCGTCCCGCCCGGATCTCCGCGCCATCGCGGTCGAGGACCGGCGGGCGGTCGGGATTGTTGAGGAGCCCTTCGGTGAGGTCGGAGGCGACGCAGGTGTCCTTGAGTCCTTGCTGGTACTGGATCCCGACCGCGGCGCAGCCGAAGTCGTGCGCCATGCGCGCCGCCGCGTCGTACATGCGGAGCCCTTCGAGCACCTGGCGTTCGGTCAGCGTCGTCGCCTCGTCATCGCCTAACGCAAACCGCATCCCGCGGGCGAGGAGCCAGTCGTAGTGACGCCGCGCTGTCGACTCGGTGACGTCCTGCATGGCGGCAAAGAGCGCGCTCTGGCTCAACCGCTCCTTGAACAATCCAAGCGCGTGCAGCAGGTGGTCGGGGATGATGGCGTTGAACATTCCCATGCAGCCCTCGTCGAACACTCCGAGGATCGCCTGGTCGCGCTGCAGCTGACGGCCGGCGTCGGCGCCGGCGGCGCGGTCGGGGTCGAGCGACGAGGGGAAGGAGTCGGCGGCCATCGGGCGGGCGTGCGACGTGTCGTGCACGATGCGTCCGGTCTGCAGCCATTCGGCGAGCGCCGACTGCGCGAAGGCGTCGGTGAAGTCGGTGCTCCAGATCGTGGAGTAGGGGACGCCCGCCTTCGTGAGCGAGCCGTTGAGATTGAGCATGCCCACAAGCCCGGGCCATTGTCCGCTCCAGTTGGCGAGCGTGAGGATCGGGCCGCGATGCCTGGTGAGTCCGGGGAGGACGTGGCTGCTGTACTGCCAGACCGCCTCGGCGACGACGAGTTGCGCGTCGGGGTCGATCGTCCGGAAGACTTCGATCCCACGCGCCTGACCGTCGAGAAATCCGTGGCCGGCAGCTGCATCTACCGGATGTCCGCGCACGACCCGGCGCCCGAGACGCGCAAAGGCGTTGGTGACGAGCGCTTCGAGTTCTGCCTGTGCGGGCCAGCAGGTGCGGTTTGCGCTCGGGCGCGAGTCGCCGCTCGCCACGAGGATGAGGTCGCGCTCGCTCACGGTCTGCCTGACGAGCGCGCGGGTGAAGGGAACGAAAGTCCGCTCCCGATGGGGTACTCGTCGCTCACCTTGACCGGGAGCTTCCCGTGCGGATCGAGTTCTCCCTTGAGTGCGCGAATGAACGAGGAGAAGTAGATCTCCTGGTTGCCGAACCAGCCGCGCTCTCCGTAGCCGACGAGGTAGGCGGGGACGTCGGGAATCTTGCGGAGGTGGTGCGGGTTGCCGTACGTCATCGCCACCACGGCGCGGGGCTTGGCGGCGATGATGCGCTGCATGAGCGCGAGATCTGCGTCGCGGACAGGCGTCGCGTCGCCCAAACGATCGCGAGCGACGAAGAGCGACAGGATCACCAGCTCGGCGTCCTGGGCGGCCCTCCAGGCTTCGTCGCGGCTGGCTGAATCCAGATGCGGGGTGAGGGTGAAGCTCCTGGCTCCCGGGAACGCAGTGGCGAGTCGCCCGGCCAGCACCGCGGGGCCGGGCTCGTTGTCGAGCTTCTGCACGCTGATGTTGACGATGCGCGGGATCTGCGCGCGTGCCAACGGGAGGACGCCGTCGTTCTTGAGCATCGTGAGCGAGCGGTCGGCGACTTCCTGCGCGATCGCCCAGTGATCGAGCGTTCCCACCTTCGTGTCGATGCGCGATTCGTCGACCAGGCGGACGTTCTGCAGGTTGAGGCGCGCCTTGAGCGTCAGGAGCCGGCGTACGGCGTCGTCGACTCGCTTCTCGCTCAACCGTCCACTTCGCACCGCCGCGGCCAACGCGGCGATCGTGCGCACGGGATCCTTAGGCTTGAGGATCAGGTCGTGCCCGGCCTCGAAGGCGCGCACCGCAACCTCCTCCGCCCCGAAGCGGGCCACCACGTAGTCGTACCACAAATCGTCGGTCGTGAGCATGCCCTTGAAGCCGAGCGAGTCGCGCAGCCAGTCGGTGGCGATGCGCCTCTCGACCGAGGCAGGGAGGTCGGAGCCGCCGGTGATCGATGGCACGGCGACGTGCTCGGTCATCACGTAGTCGACGCCAGCGTCGATGGCGCGACGAAAGGCGCCGAACTCCTGCGACGCGACTGCATCGGCGGGTTTGGGATTCCAGGTGAAGTCCGGGTGCGCCGCGTAGCGCTCGACGTCGCCGCGTCCGGGAAAGTGCTTCGCGGCGGTGAGCATCCCGTTGTCGTGGTAGCCGCGCACGTAGGCGCGTACCATGCGGCCGAGGAGATCGAGGTCGCCGCCGAACGAACGCACCCCTTCGGCGGGATTGGTGGGGCGCCAGGCGATGTCGACGGCCGGGGAGTAGGTGAGGTGGACCCCCATCGCCCTCCCTTCACGCGCGGCGGCGGAGGTGGCGCGATAGACGAGCGAGTCGTCGCCGGCAGCGGCAAAGGCCATGTTGGCCGGGTACTCCGTCGCCCCCGACACCTGCTGCCCCGGCCCTCCCTCGAAATCACCGGCTATCAGGAGCGGGATTTTGGCGACGCGTTGCAGCCGGTTGAACAGCGACGCGACGTCGCGAGGAGTTCCGCCATAGAACACGAAGCTCCCGATTCCGTGATCGCGGGCGAGCGACGTCCACCACTGCACGCGCGGATCGCCGTCGCTGACGTACCACCCCTGCATGTCGACGACGACGAGCTGTGCGACTTTCTGCTCGAGGGTGAGGGAGCGGAGGGTGCGCTCGACCCAGGCCTTTCCCTGTGGTGTCGGGACGCGCAGCAGGCGAGGCGAGGGCGCATTGGTGCGCTTCGCCGCCGCTGGAGAGGCGGCCTGCTGCGCCGCCGCTGGGGTGGCGGCGCCGAATGCGAGGAGGGCGAGAGCGACGTGGAGCGCCAGGCAGCGCGCGCGGCGGCGTGACGGCATGGGAGACCGGAAAGGGGCGCGCGAATGTATGGCGCGAGGGCGCGCGAGGCAATCACGCCCGCCCCCTAGCCGCGACCGCCCGGCGGGGGGATCTTGGACGCGAGAGAGTGCCGCAGCCTAACGACATCCCCGGTTGCCCCATGTCCCGCACCCTTCGCCGCTGGCGACGCCCGCGCCCCGCGTCGCTCCGCCACGTCCTCGCAGCCGCAGTGCTTGCGGCGACCGTGGGCGCCTCGCGCCCCGCCCCGCTTCGCGCGCAGCTCCCCCCGGCGCTCGACCCGTATCGCCTCACCGCGCCGCGCAACTTCGAAGCGATGCGTTCGTCGAGCAACAACGCCGACCACGACAGCAACGACGACAGCAAGCGTCCGTTGCCGGGAGAGACGGTGGTGCTGGCCGATCTCACCGGTCCAGGCGTCATCACCCACATGTGGATCACCGTTGCGGCGAGCGAGTACGCGTGGCCGCGACTCCTGCGACTCCGCATCTACTACGACGGATCGTCGATCCCGAGCGTCGACGCGCCGCTCGGCGACTTCTTCGGCGTGGGGCACGGAATGGAGCGCCCGCTTACCTCGGTGATGGTGCGAAACTCCTCCGCCGGACGCTCGCGGAACGAGTACTGGCCGATGCCGTTCCATCGCTCCGCGAAGGTGACGATCACCAACGAGGGACGTCGCCGCGTGACCAACCTGTACTACCAGGTGGACTGGTCGAAGTACACGTCGCTCCCGGCCAACACGCCGTACTTCCACGCCCGCTATCGTCAGGCGCTCCCCACCAAACTCGGCGCGCCGTACGAGGTGCTGCACACGAAGGGGCGCGGGCACTACGTCGGGACGGTGTTCAGTGTGGTGCAGAACCAGCCCGGGTGGTTCGGTGAGGGAGACGACTACTTCTACGTCGATGGGAAGTCGAAGGCGAACATCGAGGGGACGGGGACGGAGGACTACTTCAACGACGCCTGGTCGCTGCGCGTGGCCGACGGCCCAAACTTCGGCGTGACGGTCGCCGACGGAACCGACCTCGGGTCGCGCATGACGGCGTACCGATGGCACGTTGCCGATCCCATCCCGTTCACGAAAGAGCTGCGCTTCGACTTCGAACACGCGGGGTGGACGTACAACAACGACGGGACGGTGCGGAGCGCGTTCGAGGAACGCGAGGATCTCTTCAGCACCGTGGCGTTCTGGTACCAGCAGGGGATCGCCGCCGACCAACCGGAGCCGCCATACGGCTACGCGCGCCTCCCACACGGCAACGCCACGCAGATCGAGGTCGAACGATCGGCAGCAGACGCCGTCGGGTCGCGCGGAAAGGTCGAGGTCCAGAAGGAGGTCTTCTGGGGGAAGGACATCCTCTTCTTCGGGGGCGAAGGAGTTGGCGCGCGCGTCGATGTCCCCTTCGATGTTCCTGCCGACGGGCACTACGAACTCATCGCGCAGATGGCCGGTGCCCCGGACTATGGCACCTACAGCGTCCTGATCGACGGGAAGATCCCTGGGAGCGGAACCGAACTCGAACACGAGCCCGGTGCCAACATGGGGACCGGGCTTTCGATCGACGGCTACTACACGGAGCTCTTCGTCGGCGAAGATCGCGTCCTCGGCTGGCCGCGCCTGACGAAGGGGCGTCACGTCGTCACCTTCACCTGTACCGGGAAAAACGCGGCGTCGACCAACTACTTCCTCGGCATCGATGCGTTGGTGCTGGCGCGCGTGGTCGGCGACGGCGGCGTGCGCACCGCCGACAGTGCCCTCGCCTCGAATCCCGCCGACCGGCTGCGGACAATTGGCGCCTCGCGCACACGGGCGATCGCGCAGCTCCCAGCGCTCCGCGCAGGACTGCAGGACGCCTCAGCCGAGACGCGCGTCGCCGCGGCGTGGGCCTTCACCCAGCTCGGCGCCGGCGCCAAGCCGGCGATCGCCGACCTCACCAAGGCGTTAGGCGACGACGATCACGTGGTACGCGGGCTGGCGGCGCTGGCGCTGCGCGATGTGGGCGGCGTTCCCGACGCCACGATCGATGCGCTCGCCGCGCGCCTCCAGGATCCCGACGACGGCGTGCGCATGGCGTCGGGGTGGGCGATCGCCGCGCAGGGGAAGCGCGCGATGCGCGTATTTCCGGCGTTGTTGGCAGCAGGAAGACTCGAAGGACAGAACCGCCACGTGCAACGCGCGATCGCCGACGCCTTCGGCGCGATCGGCCCCGACGCGCGGGACGCGCTCCCCGTACTGGAGACGCTGGCGAAGGGGCCGACGGTGCGATGGAACGCCGTTGCGGCGATCAGGCGCGTGAAGGGGGAAGTGAAGTAGCGCGATCGTGCCCACGAAAAGCGCGGAGCGCGCCGGAATCCCGGGCGCTCCGCGCTACGTAGAAAGTCGCCTAACGCCCGCCCGATGCGTGCCACGCCGCGAGCACTTCCTTCTCCCGCTCCGGCGTGATCCCCGCGCGCAGCTTTTCCTGCTGGTCGGCGGGGCGCGAGTGATACCAGGCCATCCCGTCGCGCACCGTGTCGGCGAGCGGACGGAAGGTGAGCCCGGCGCCTAGCGCCCGATCGATCTTGCTCGTGCAGTAGGCGAGCGTGCTTGCCCCGGGGTACGCCCACACCGGCATCTCCACCCAAGAGCGCACATTCTGCGTGCTCAGGAAGGTCTGGGGGACCCACGTGAACTGCGCGTCGTTGGCGTAGACGCCCTTGATCCCGTACAACATCCCGCCGATCCCGATCGGCTTCTCGGGGCCGACGGCGTTGAACACGCCGGCCGTGTGCGACTCGGCGAGGCGAACCATCCACTGTGACAGATCGCGCACGTCGATCCACTGCACCGGATCCTCATACTGTCCCGGCGCGAGAATCTCTCCCCCCTTCTCGATGCGCCAAGGCCAGTACGTGAAGCGGTCTGAGAGGTCGCCAGGGCCGACGATGAGTCCCGGGCGCACGATGGTACTCTTCCCCGGAAATGCCTCCTGCACCAACTGTTCGCAGCGAGCCTTGCGCGAGCCGTATCCCGCCTTGTCGGCCTCGGGACCGCTGATCGGCGCGAGGTCCAGCAGCGGCGAGTTCTCGTCGGGGCGCACCGAATCGCTGTTGGCGTACACGCCGGTGCTCGACACGTAGATGAACTGCCCTACCTTTCCCTTGAGAATGGCCGCCGCATCGACGATCCACTGCGGCTTCCCGGTCGGGTTGTCGATCACCACATCCCACGTGCGCCCCTTGAGTGCGTCGAGCCCGCCGGGCACGTTCCGGTCCCCCTGCAGCTTTTCCACGTTGGGAAAGAGGGACGGATTGGTCTTGCCGCGATTGAACAGGGTGAGCGTATGACCGCGCTCCACGGCGTAGGTGACCTGCTCCGGCCCGATGAAGCCGGTCCCGCCGAGGATGAGGATGCGGAGCGGGGCACCGCTCCGCGACGATCCGGCGTCGCCGCCTAACGGTGGGGTGACGGGACTCGGCGAAGACGCAGCATTGGCGCCCTTGGCGCCGAAGGCGAGGGCGCCACCGGCAAGGGCAGCCGAGTGGAGGAAGGTGCGACGGTCGACGGGCATCGCGAACCTGGCGTTTGGGGTGGGGGGGGCAAGCTTCGCCACAATGGTACGCGCCAAGCTATGCAGGGCGTTGGCCGTCACGCACCACGGGGCGGGCAAGAGGCCACCGCGCGCCACCAACCGCGAAAGCCGGGGACGAACCGCACGTCGTCCCCGTTGCGCCAGCGAAGGTTACAGCGGGATCCAGTAACTGACCTTTATCAGGAAGGTGTTATCGGTCGGCGCATGCAGGAGCGCTGCGAGGTCGCGACGCGCCGAGAAGTCGCCGCGGACCACTTCGCTCCGCTGGCGTCGCTGCCAGACCAGGAAAATCGACGACCCCGGGCGGTACTCCCACCGAAGGACGGCATTGCCGATCAGCGAGCGCACGTTGAAGTCCTGCTCATCGACGGTGAGGTCCGACGTCCCGTTGCCGTCGAGGTCGAAGTGGCGCACGAGATCGTCGTCCAGGCAGGTACGCCCTCCTTCGCAGACGACTCCAGCGTTGGTGCTCGTCACCGTCCCGGCGCCGAACCGATCGAAATCGAAGCTCCCCGCCGTCGACAGCGTTTTGTAGTTGGAGTAGTCGCCGGTGGAGATCAGCGGTTGCGCAAAGAGCTGGAAAGAGAGCGTCGGCGAGAACGCGGCGTTGATGCGCGTCGGGAATGACAGCTCGCGACGCGCCACCTCGCCGAAGATGTAGTACGCGCCGAACGTAGGGGCACCGGGGATCAACTCGCTCGTCGCCACGTACTGCGCGCCGATCGTCGAGCGCGAATAGCGAGGCTCGACTTCGATTTCGACGCGCGACGATGGACGGACGCGAATCTCGAGTCCGGCCTGTGTCTCGTCGCCGCTGCCGAGCGCTCCGCGGGTGAGGGAGAAGCTGGGCTCCAGCGCGAGGATCGCGCGATTGTCGGTCTGCACCGACACGCGAGTCTGGAAGGAGCGCGGCTGGAGCATCAGCGGACCGCCGCGCGTCCCGGTGCGGTCCATGGTGTTGGGGCGGTACTCCGAGTGCGTGTCGATGCGCCAGAAGTTGTTGAGCTCGAGATTCGTGTTGAGGTTGATAGATCCGCCCACGTGCGCGCGCCCCCAAGCTGCGGCGCTCGGGGGGCCGGCGATCGCGTCGTGTGACCAATTGTTGAACATCGACACGCCGATGTTGTACGAGCGGAACCAGCGCCCTGGCGTGATCTCCCGGTAGTTGATCCGCGCCCCGCCGTCGAGCACTTCCTGCCTCGTACTGAAGCCGACGTCGTTCACCTCGAACCCGGGCGTCACCTCGGCGGCCCAGATCGACCCTGTCCAATGATCGCCGCGACGCTTCTCGAGCGTGGCGCGCCAGTCGACGCCGGCCATCTGCGTCGCCGACGAGTCGATGTGCAGCTGACGGGCGTCCGGACGCTGGAAGAAGTGGTTGCTCGCCTGCTGCAGCCGGAGCATTGCGGTCGAGTCGCCACGCACGTCGCTGGCGGCGACGTAGCCGAAGAAGGCCCACGTGCGGTCGTGCCACTGATGCTCCCAGTCGATCCCCGTGTTGAACGCCGTTCGCGGGAGAAAGTCGAACGATCCGTTGCCGGGAAGGCTGCGCTTCAACGCCGAGCCGATCCACCCGATCGTCGACGCCCCGCCGTTGAAGTCCTGCCGCAGGCGTAAGACGCCGTTTTCGGCGCGCGGCTCGACGAGGAATTGGCGCGACGGCTCCGACGGTGAGAGATAGGCGCGTCCGTCGGCCTGTTCGGTGATCGCCACCAACGCGCCTAACGAAAGACCACGCTCGGTACGCCCGGTCACCTTGGCAGCACCAAGGATGTTCACCGATGAGGGGACGTCGGCGAACAGCGTTCCCTCGGGCGCGCCGCCACGCGGCGAACGTCCCAGTCGGCGGCTGTAATAGAGGCGATTGCGCCCTCCGGACAGCGTGAAGTCGAAGATGCGCGCGTCCTGCACGAAGAACGGTCGACGCTCTTCGTAGAATTGTTCGAAGGCCGAGAGGTTGATGATCGCCGGATCTCCCTCGACCTGCCCGAAGTCGGGATTGATCGTCGCGTCGAGTGTGAATTGCCCGCCGAGTCCCACGCGCACGTCGCTTCCGATGCGCGAACTCCCGTCGCGCCCGGTGCGGAACGGGTTCCCCGCTTCGGCGGTTCCGCGGAAGAGCGATCCCGAGGCGTATGGCCGCAACTCCAGTCGCCGCGCGGCGGGAGCGCGTACCCCGGTAAGGGTGGCAAACTGCGAAATGATGCCGCGCTGCAGCCGCGAGACGAGGGCGAAGTGCGTCTCCTCGTTGGTGCGCAGGCGGCGCCGCGCGAAGTTGATCCCCCATGACTGCGGTGCGTCAGAGGCGCGATAGCGCAGCTGCGAGAGCGGGATCCTGATCTCCGCCGTCCACCCGGCCGAATCGATCGCCACCGCGGAATTCCAGACGGCATCCCACGCGCGGTCGCGCTCCGAGTCGTCGAAAATGAACTCGTCGCGCTGCACGTTCGCCGCATTGACGCGGAACAGGTAACCGGTGCGTCGGTCGTGGTTCGGATCGAGCGCGACTTCGAAGAAGTCCGCTTGCCCGTCCTGGTCGCGTCGCACGAGCTGCCGGGCGATGGTCTCCGGCTCGCGATCGAACATCCGCGCGCCGATCCAGAGATACGTGTCGTCGATGAGGATGCGGACTTCGGTGTCCTCATCGGCTGGGCGCCCCTCGACCGGGACGCGCTGCACGAAATGCGTCGCGACGTCGGCCGTCAGCCACGCCTCGTCGTCGAGGCGCCCGTCCAGACGGATATCGCTCGCGCGTGTCGCAAGACGGATCGACGGCCGAGTTGCCGATCGTGAGCCGCGGGCACTGGAGGCGCCCCCCTCTTGCGCGCGAATCGGGAGAGAGAGGGCGTGGCTACAAAAAAGAAGCGCCGCTGCCAGCGCGGCGCGTACTCGATAATTCACAAGCGATGCGACTGGGGGGAGCCGGCGCGCGATCAGTTGCGCCGGGCTAGCTACCCAGTATACGCACGAGTGGGGCGAGAGGTTGCGGTTGCGCTCGTCGAGCGCGAGTCAGCGCTACGCGCCGAGCGACGCCTCGCGCAACGTGTCGAGCGCAGAACGTAGGAAGTCTCTCATCTGCAGGCGTTGTCGATCGCCGTCGCCGGCGACGTCGGAACCTGGCAGCACAGCGCCGATCCACTCGAACGTGTGCCAACGCCCCCCGCCAGCCAGCGCTCCGCCGAGCGCTTCTCGCGAAGGCGCCGGATATGCGTTCACGTAGAAGTACGGTTCTTCGTAGTACGTGTCGCCCGGCGACAGCCCCGCGCCAGTCGTGCGCCCCTCGGCGACGGTGACGAGCGTGGCAAGGTCGAAGTGATGCGGCCAGCATCGCACGGGAGATCCATTGCGCTCGGCGCGAACCTCGTCGAGCAGCTGCGCCGCATCGCGGTACCACGCGGCGAGCGCGGCAAAGGCTGTCCGGTCGTCGGTATTGAAGGCAGCGCCTCCTGCGACTGGGTGCGTGGGGATCTCGAAGTGGCGGGCGAGCGTGTAGCGGGCAGCATCGAGCCCCGCGGCGGTGAGCGCTGCGCGCAGGCGATCCGCGAGGACGACGATCGAGGCGCGGTGCGCGGGGAGCACCACGTCGGGAAAGCCATCACGCATGACGAGGAGTGTCAGGTCCGCCAGGCGCAACCCGACCGACACCCCACGAAACGGTGCCGACACCAGCGCGCCGCGCCGCGCGTCCCACGCCATGCTCGTGTGGCTGTCGTCACGGGCGTGCGGCAGGTAGGAGATCCCGAATCCCGAGACAAACTGCGCGCAGTGATGCAGCTGCGCGCGCGCGTCAGTGAGCGCGCGCGCGAGGGACGGATCGACGGCAATCCACGCCGTGGGGGCGTCGGAGTCGCTCATGGTGCCTCGATGTTGGCGTTGGTCGGGTCAGGGGTTCGACGCCTCGGGAGTGAAAGGGGCGCTGAGCGAAAAAGGGTTCCCGCTCGCGCGAGAGTCCCAATGCAGTCCACTCCTCAGGGCACGACCTTGCCCGGGCGAATGCGAATCCCGTCGCCGAACGTCGTCGCCAGGAGGAGCACCATCTTCGTCGCCGGGAGCGCGCTCGGCCAGTCGGCCCACTCGGTGAGCGTGTGCTGGTTTCCCCCGTACGAGCGCCCGATCGAGATGCTCGGAATCTTTCGCACCACGCCGACGTTGGCGTCGGTGCTCCCAGTCGCAACCGTCGTCGGAGCACCGGGCGGACCAACCGTGATCCCCAACGCCTGCTGGATGTCGACCGTCGTTTGTACGAGCGGATGCGCGCGCGCCGAGGTGAGCTGCGCCGCGGTTCCACCGGCGCCGTTCTTCTGCTCGACCTCGACGCGCAGCCCGACCTTCTCCGCGTCGGCCGCTTCCTTGGCGATGCGGCCGATCGTCCGATCGAGCGAGTCGAGGAGGATTGGGTCGGGGCTTCGCAGGTCGACCGTGAAATAGAGTTCCTGCGGGATCCCGTTGAAGATCACGCCGCCGTGCACCTGTCCGACATTGATCACCGCGCCATCGGGAAGCGGGGGATATTGCAGCTGGTACAGGCGGTCGATCGCGGCAGCGAGCGCCTTGACCGGTGTCGGCTTACCGCGCGACGTGACCGTGTGCGACCCTTCGCCGGTGAAGACGTAGCGCGTCCAGTAGATCCCCAGCGCGCCGTACGCGACGGGACCGAGCCCGCCGTCCATCGCGATGAGGAGGTCGGGGCGCGGGTTGTGCTGGAGCCAGTACTCCATCCCCTTGAGACCGAGTTCCTCCTGCACGGTCGCGACGAAGACCAGGTCGCCGCGCGTGCTGACCTTCGCCGCGTTCATGGCGCGAATGGTGGCCAGCATGTTGGCGACCGAGGCGCTGTTGTCGAAAATGCCGGGTGCGTGCAGCGTGTCACCGGCACGCCGCACCTTGAGGTTGGTCTCCATCGCGTGGACGATGTCCATGTGCGCGGCGAAGACGACCGTCGGTCCGCCACCAGTCCCCGCACGAACTCCCGTCACGTTGCCGATGGAGTCGACCGAGACCTTGAGCCCCTCGCGCTGCATCGCCGACTTGACGTAGGCGGCGCGCTTCTGCTCATGCGTGGACTTGGCCGGCATCTCGGCGATGGCGATCC
>CAZWVG010000152.1:0-13841 GCA_964637355.1 uncultured Gemmatimonadaceae bacterium | reverse complement strand
CGTCCGACAGGATCCACGACAGCGATCCCTTGGGATAGTAGACGTTCTGGAAGTCGGTACCGAACGCCGAGTTCTGGTCGGAGCGAACCGCGGCCGTCAGGAAGAGGCGATCGTTGATCGCCGCCGCCTGTTCGACGAAGATACCAAAGGTCTTCTGCAGCGTGGTCGCCTCGCTCGCCGTCGGAACGGCGCCGCCGCTTGCCGTCTGCGCTCCCGGGGCGAGCTGCGTCCCGGTCGCCGAGCCAAGCTCGAAGAGGTAGTTCACGTACTGCACGCCCGCCGTCGTCTTCATGTTCAGCCACGGACGCATCGTGTAGCTGGCCGTGGAGCCGAGGTCGACGGTGAAGTTGCGGATGTCGGTGCGCGTGTTCTGCTTGAAGCCGAGACGATAGTTCGCCGTGATCGGCGGCCCTTCACCGCGAAGGAGCAGGTTGTCGTCCACACGGTTCGTGTAGTCGTTGCCGACGGTCGCGCGGTTCTGCAGCCAGCTCGTCGGGCGCCAGTTGGCGTTGAACGATCCGATGAAGCGATTCACGCGCTGCCCCGACTTCTCCTGCCAGGTGTAACCCGGCGTCCAGGCACGGTAGCCGTAGAGCGGCGTGCCGAGGCCGCCACCCACCACACGATCCGGGCTGCAGATCTTGCACCCCGGGCCACCGAAGGCCTGCGAGCCGAGGCCGGCCGTGGCGTTGGACTCGAGCGAGAAGCGCTGCGCGAGATTGATGAAGCCAGACGACACCGACAGGTCGAGCTTGGGGCTCACTGCGGCGTTCACGTTGGCGCGGACGCTGTTCTTCCCCAGCGCGTTCGGGCGCTTGGTGTAATCGTGGAGGGGGAGCCCCTCCGTCTTGAGGCGGCGGTATTCGAAGTCCGGAAGCTCGAGGAGCCCGGTCTCGTCCTCGCGCTCGCCCGACACGAAGTAGCGCACCTGGTCGGTACCACCCGAGAGCTGCAACCCGTACTGCTGGCGGTTGCCGGTGCTGAGCGGGGTGACGTCCTTGTCGTCGAACAGGTTGTAGTGCGCCACCGAGTCGACCGTGCAGAAGCCGGTAGAGACCAACGGAAGGTTGCAGCCGTTGATGGCGAGCTTGGAACCGTTGGAGACGCGCGTCCCGAAGATCGTGTAGTTCGTCGGGTACGTGTTCTGGTCCTGGATCAACCCGGTCTCGCCATACGCCGTCCAGCGGGCGGAGCCGGCACGGCCACGCTTGGTCGTGATCAGCACGACGCCGTTGGCCGCGTCGGTGCCGTACAGCGTCGCCGCCGACGGCCCCTTCACGATCTCCATGCTCTCGATCTCTTCGGGATTGAGGTCGCCGATACGGCTCGGCTGCGCTCCGCCGGTGAAGAGGTTCGAGGACCCGATGTTGCTCGACAGGCGTACGCCGTCGATGATGAAGATCGGGTCGTTGGAGAGCGACAGCGAGTTCTGTCCGCGGATGCGGATACGCGCGCCGGCGCCGGTCTGCGTTCCGCTGGTGACCGTCACGCCCGCGGTGCGCGAGTTGAGCAGGTCATTGACGTTCTGCACCGGGGCCGACTCGGTCACCTTGGCGACGTCGATCGACGCGACCGAGTTGCCGAGTTCGACGCGCCGCGTCTCGCCGGTAGCCGTCGTCACGACCGGCGCGAGCGTCAGGGCAACCGACTCGAGCGAGAATTCGACGCTCGCCGCCTGGCCCGCGGCCACGCTCACCGTCTTCTTCTGCTCGGCGAAGCCGACGCGCAGGACGCGCACGGTATGCTCGCCAGCTGCAACGTTGCGGAACACGAAGCGCCCATCGGCGTTGGTCAGTCCACCCAACGTCGTCCCGACGATGAACACCTGTGCCTGATCCAACGGCCTGCTGCCACCAGCCTCGGTGACTCGAACATTGATGCTGCCCTGGGTGCCTTGTGCGCCTAACGCACTCACACCGACGGCCAGCATCAAGCTGGCCGCTCGCAAGGCGCGTCCGAACGAGACAGTACTCATTCCACGGACTCCGCGTTGGGGAAGGGGGGGGAGAATCCATTCGAGGGCGAAACGCAAGACGACCTCGCTGAGACGAACCCAATCCAATGGCTGTCGTCACAACGAGGTCATCGTGCGGAAACGCCCTCGAAGAATCGGCACGTTAAGTCTTCGAAAAGGAGGCGTCAACGCTCAATTGGGCGGGGTAAAAGGCGCGCTTACGTGGTTGCGATTGGTCCGCGATTGGTCGCGATTGACGCGAGTGAATCACTTCCCGATAAAGTGTTCACGCGATTGCACATTCGCACGCGCACAAGCGATCGCGCGCGCGCCGCGCAGACAACCTCGCTCTCCCCCGCGCATTTCTCCGCGCTCACCGCGCTCACCGCGCTCACCGCGCTCACCGCGCTCACCGCGCGCATGACGCCACTCACCGCGCGCAGCGCGCCACTCGCCGCGCGCAACCCCAACCTTCGCGGTGCGCGCGATGCTACGAAAATTCGCGCGGGTCGACGCTACCGCGCCTTCAAGCGCCGCTCCAGAAACTCCGACGCCGCCGAGTACGCCGCCAACCACGACGCGTGACGGAGGAACGAGTGCACCTCGTCGGGAAAGACGAGCTGCTCCACCTCCACGCCGCGCGCGCGCAGCGCTTCCACCAGCGTTATCGTTTCCGCAAACGATACGTTGCGATCATCGTCGCCGTGTATGACGAGGACCGGCGCACGCCAACGCTCGAGTGACGCGAGCGGCGAGGACTCACGCGCCAGCCGCGTCCGGTCGGGGTCGAGGAGCGTGTTGTAGGTCGGGACAAAGGTGCGAATGCCGACGTTCCAGTCGTGCACACCGTGCAGGTCCACGCCAGCCGCGAAGAGCTCCGGCGCGCGCGCCAACCCCATCGCGGTCAGGTACCCTCCGTACGAGCCCCCCCACAGCGCAATGCGCGAAGCGTCGACATCGTCGCGCCCGCGCAGGTACATCCCCGCGCCGACGACATCGTTGAACTCGCTCGCCCCGCCCGCGCCATATCGCTCCGCCTCGCGAAAGGCGAGTCCGTAGCCGATCCCGCTGCGATAGTTCACCGCCAACACGACGAAGCCGCGGCTCGCCAGGTACTGGTTGAGCGAATACGCGTTGTGATAGTACTCGCCGTAGTTGTAGCCGAGGAGCATCTGCCGACGCGATCCCCCATGGAAGAAGATCGCCGCCGGATGCTTCATCCCCGCCGTGTGCCCTGGCGGGAGAAAGAGCTGCGCGTGAATCTGCATCCCGTCGGCCGCGGTGATCATCACCGCCTTGGGCTCCACGAGACGCGTCGAAGGAAAGTTCGCCGGGACATTCGCCGCCAGCGGCATCGCCGCCGCGCTCGCCACCTTGCGCACCGCATGCGCCGGTGTACGCGCATCGGAGCGCAGGTACGCGAGCGACCCGTCGCTCAACTCCGTTGGCGCCCACTCGATCCCGTCGCCCGTCGTGAGCGCGACCGGTGTCCCTCCGCTCACTGCCACACGCCACACGTGGCGACGGTCGATGTCTCCCTGGTTGCTGTTGTAGTACACGGTGCGCCGGTCGCGACTCAATTCCACGTCTTCCACCTCACCATCCCCCGGCGTGAGGAGCGTCGCGCGCCCCCCCGTCGCTGCGACGCTGTAGAGGTGCGTCCAGCCATCCTTCTCCCAGGCAAAGACGAGCCGGTCGCCGTCACCCCACAGGAGCTGGTCATCGCCGACGATTTCGCGCAGCGCACTTCCATCCCCTTCGTCGGCGGTCCACGCCGAGCGCGCCTTGCCGCTGGCGACGTCGGCGACGAGGATCGACCACGGACGCGCGGTGCGCACTGCCTCGAACAGCGTGAGCCGGCTCGATGCGGGGACGCGAATGAAGGCGATCCTAGTGCCGTCGGGCGACCACACTGGCGCACCGTCGCTGTCAACGCTTGGCGCGAGATAGCGCACGCTGCGCGCGGCGACGTCGTACACGCCGATGAACGAGTGATCGCCGCGATCGCTCACGAAGGCGAAGCGCGAGCCGTCGGGCGACCAGCGCACGTTCCCCTGCCCTCCCCGTACGTTGAGCAACTCGGTAAACTCCGCCGCGCTGTCGCGCAGGGAACGCGACCAGAGCTTGCCGCGGCTGATCAACAGCGTCGCTCCGTCGGGCGACACGCTGGGCGACGTTCCGCCCCCGAGCCGGCGCGGCGCGCCGCCGGCCAGCGCCACGCGATACACCGCGCTCTCCGCCCCTCCCACAAGCTGCGCAGGGTTAGGGCTCTCCCCCGCGCGATTGCGCGGCCCGCCGCGCACGAAGAGGAGCGACGTGCCGTCGGGCTCCCACGTGAGCGACGAGATGTCCTGTCCATCGTCGTCCGACCAGTTCGTGAGCCGTCGCCCGGAATACGCGGGGGGCGTCGCGACCCACACGTTGCGTGCGCCTCGTTCGTTGAGCACCCAGGCCACCGCGCCTCCGCGCGGCGCCGCGACGATCGCCGTGGGAAACGGCGTCGCGAGGAGTTGATCGAGTGCGAGCGTCCCGGGCGACTGCGCCCCCGACGACGTCGCGACGACCGCAAGCAACGGCGCGAGTGCGAGCACCTGTACGAGCAGCTGCGCAAGCGCCTGCGCGCGCGTGCGACAACATGCGAAAGGACGCATCACACGAGACTCGGCACGCGGTCGGACGGCGAAACGTGAGCAGGCCTGGTGGGTCATCGGAGGCGACGTTTGAGTGCGAGAGCGCGCCAGGTGGAGCGCACCGGTGGAGTCGACAGCTGCAGCGCGCGAGCACCTCTATAGAAGCGCAGGATCTGCAACTCGCGACCCCGCCAATCTGCTGACCGGCCCTCACCCTCGCGAGACGCCCGTGCGATGCAGCTGGCGCGGAGTCCGGCGAAGCGATCCACCGCGACGGGCGGCGGCGCGCATCTCTCACCGACTTCGCGCTCGCCTCCGCTTTGCCCCTCCAGTCACCGGCGGCATATTTCTCCTCGGTGTCGAGGGCGTCGCCCCGATCGATCGCGCGAACCGCGCCCTCCCGCTCCCTTTCTCGCGCCTCCGCCGTCATGTCGCAATCGAGTGCCCCTGCTCCTGCTCCCACGGCCACCCCGATCGCTTCTCCGCTCGTCGGGGTGGTGATGGGGTCCAAGTCCGACTACGAGTACATGCAGCACTGCTGCGCGATGCTCGACGAGCTGCAGGTGCCGTATGAGGCGCGCGTCGTCTCGGCGCATCGCACGCCGGACTGGATGTTTCAGTACGCCGACGCAGCGGAGTCGCGCGGGCTGATGGCGATCATCGCCGCGGCAGGCGGCGCGGCGCACCTCCCGGGAATGTTGGCGGCCAAATCGCTCGTCCCAGTCCTCGGCGTCCCCATCCCCGCGACGCTGCTCAACGGGCAGGATGCGCTGTACTCGATCGTGCAGATGCCTGCGGGTGTTCCCGTCGGGACACTGGCGATCGGGAAGCCGGGGGCGATCAACGCGGCGATCTTCGCCGCGGAGATCGTTGGCGGTCGCTTCCCCGAAGTGCGCGAACGACTGCGCGCCTGGCGCATGGCGCGGCGCGACGACGTGCTCGGGCAGGCGCTCCCATGACCGATTCGACGACGTCCACCAGCGCGCGGGCGATTCTCCCCGGTGCCACCATCGGGATCCTGGGCGGGGGGCAGCTCGGGCGCCTCACCGGAATGGCGGCGCGGTCGTTAGGCTACGACGTGCAGGTGCTGGATCCCGACCCGGCGTGTCCAGCGCGTGCCGTCGCGTCGCGCACCATCACGGCGCGATTCGACGACGCCGACGCGGCGGCCGACCTGGCGCGCGACTGCGACGTCATCACCCTCGAGATCGAGCAGATTGCCCGCCCGGCACTCGACGCGGTGGCGGCCATCGTCCCCCTGCGCCCTCGCGCGGAGGCCGTCTATACGGTGCAGGACCGCATTCGCCAACGCAGCTGGCTCGATACGCACGGCTTTCCCGTGGGACCGTATCGCGCCGTCAACACCGGGGAAGCATGCGCCGAGGCCGTCGCGGCGCTCGGCCCCTCCATCTGCAAGGCGCCCATGGGCGGATACGACGGGCGAGGGCAGCGCCGAGTGAAGACACCCGACGAGGCGCGTGACGCGTGGGCAGCGTTAGGCGGGCAGCGGGTCATCGTCGAGCAGTTCCTCGATCTCGACCTCGAACTGTCGGTGCTGGTGGCGCGACGCGAGGACGGCGTCTCGGCGGTCTATCCGCCATCGGTGAATCATCACGTGGACGGGGTGCTGGACTGGGCGATCACCCCCGGTGCCCTCCCCGCGCCCGTGCGAGAGCACGCCCGCCAGATCGCCCACGCGATCGCCGAGACGATGGGGATCGTCGGGCTCCTCGCGGTCGAACTCTTCCTCACCAGGGACGGACGTCTCCTGGTGAACGAGCTGGCGCCACGTCCGCACAACACCTTCCACCACTCCGAGCGCGGCCACCCGACGTCGCAATTCGAGCAGCTCGTGCGCGCGGTGTGCGGGCTCCCGTTAGGCACGGTGGAGCCGGTCGCGCCGGTCGCCATCGCCAACCTGCTGGGCGATTTGTGGGTGGAGGGCGAGCGCCCCGACTTCTTCGCCGCGCTCGCCGTCCCCGACGTGCGACTGCACCTCTACGGCAAGACCTCGGCGCGCCCCGGTCGCAAGATGGGGCACCTCTCGGCGGTCGCCCCCACTGCACAGGAAGCGCTGGAGAAGGTGCTCGCGGCGCGCACGCAGATGACGCGCGCGTAGCACGGCGAGTGCGCGCCTGCAGTGCGCGGCGCATGACGCGCGGCGCATGACGCGCGGCGCATGACGACGAAAGAACGCTAAGAACCGCTCGCGCGCGAACCGCGCGCGCGTCCGGCGAGTAGCTCTTCGGTCACCCGTCGAACGGAGCATTGACGACGACGGGTGACCTCTTAGTCTAGGATGCAACCCGCACGAGGACCCCTCATGTCTTCCTCCGCTTCGCGCACCACCAAAGGCCGCGGCCGCCTCTTCGACAGTGTCGTCGACACCATCGGAGACACGCCCTGCATCCGGATCAACCACCTCGCGCCCGACGGCGTGCGACTCTACGTCAAGGCGGAGTACTTCAATCCCGCCGCATCGGTGAAGGATCGCCTGGCCATCAGCATCATCGAGGAAGCCGAGCGCCGAGGCGATCTCAAGCCCGGACAGACGGTCGTCGAGGCCACGAGCGGCAACACCGGCATCGGGTTGGCGATGGTCTGCGCCGCAAAGGGGTACCCGCTGGTCGTGACCATGGCCGACTCGTTCTCGGTCGAGCGGCGCAAGCTGATGCGCTTCCTCGGCGCCAAGGTCGTGCTCACGCCGCGCGCGGCGAAGGGATACGGGATGTACCAGAAGGCGAAGGAGCTCGCCGACAAGAACGGCTGGTTCCTCGCGCGACAGTTCGAGACCGTCGACAACGCGACGATCCACGAGCACACGACCGGCCCGGAGATTCTCGCGGATTTCGCCGGCGATCGCCTCGACTACTGGGTGAGCGGCTACGGCACCGGCGGCACGGTGACCGGTGTGTCGCGCGTGCTGCGAAAGGAGCGCCCGCAAACGAAGATCATCCTCAGCGAGCCGGCGAATGCCGCCATCGTCTCGAGTGGCATTCCACAGGAGCGCACCGAGAACCACGGGCCGGCCGCGAGCCATCCCAAGTGGGAGCCACACCCGATCCAGGGGTGGACGCCGGACTTCATCCCCTTCGTGCTCCAGGAAGCGATCGACAACAAGTCCTACGACGAGATCATCCCCGTCGCGGGTCCCGTTGCCGTCGAGTGGTCGCGCAAGCTCGCACAGAAGGAAGGGATCTTCACCGGCATCTCCGGCGGCGGCACCTTCGCCGTAGCGATGCAGGTGGCCGAAAAGGCCGCGCCCGGAAGCGTGATCCTCTGCATGCTCCCCGACACCGGCGAGCGCTACTTGTCGACGCCGCTGTTCGAAGGAATCGCCACCGACATGACGGAAGAGGAGACTGCACTCTCCAACTCGACGCCTAATTATCAGATGACGAGCTAGAAGACGAGTTCGGAGAAGACGAGAAGACGAGCGAACGGCGGAAAAGGAAGGGGCCCGGCATCGCCGGGCCCCTCTCGTCTTCTCGTCTTCAGAAAACTCGTCTTCTAGATTGCCTTTGACAGACCGCCGAAGCGCCGATCCCTCGACCTGAACTCGTCCACCGCGGCGTCGAAATCGGCATCGGCAAAGTCGGGCCACATGCGGCGCGAGAAGACCAACTCGGCGTAGGCGCATTCCCACAGGAGGAAGTCGCTGAGGCGCTGCTCGCCACCGGTGCGCACCAGGAGGTCGACGTCGGGAACGCCGCCGGGACAGCTGTTGACCATGGCGATGGCGCGGGCGAAGTCGTCGCGCGTTGCAGTCGTGTCGCGCGGGAGCATCATCGCGGCGCGGAGGAGCGTGTCGCGTGACGAATAGTCCACCGCCAGCCGCAACGTCATCCCTTCGCAGTCCGCCGTCTCACGCTCGGCGGCGTCGATCGCGCGGCACAACTCGGGCGAGAGACGGTCGCGACGTCCAACGACGCTCAGCCGAATGTCGTTCTCCAGAAGCTTGGGCGTTTCCGAGGCGAGGTGGCGGCGGAAGAGCTTCATCAGCGCGCCGACCTCGTCCTGCGGACGATTCCAGTTGTCCGACGAGAAGGCGTACAGCGTGAGGTACCGCACCTGCGAGCGACGCGCATGCTCGACAATGCGTCGCACGGTCTTCGCGCCGGCGATGTGTCCGAAGGTGCGCGGGCGTCCGCGCTGCTGCGCCCACCGCCCGTTGCCGTCCATGATGAGGGCGACGTGTTGCGGCACGTACCCGGAGACGGCAACCAACCCCCGTCTCCCGTCCCCCGTCTCCCGTCTATGCTCTATTTGACTCACCGATCGTGCTCGCGTGTGGACTTGATGATCGCTTCCATGTGGGCCAGGTACCGCTCCAGCGCCTGACGACCGACCGGGGTGAGCGCAAAGTCGGTCTTGGGGACGCGTCCTTCAAACGTCTTGTTGCAGCTGATGTACCCGGCGTCCTCGAGCTTGCGCGCGTGAACGCTGAGGTTCCCGTCCGTGGTCGACATCAACGCCTTGAGAGCGTTGAAGCTCAGCGACTCGTTGACCGCCAACGCAGAAACGATGCCGAGCCGGATCCGCTCATGAATGAGACGATCCAAATCGATGGGGGTCGCATCGGTCGCGTGTCCGGGGACCGACGTGAGTCCGGCAGCGGGGCGTGCCCGGGATTGCGCCTGCGGCGTGCCGCTGGTGCGCGCCGAGGCGGCTGCGTTGCGTTTAGCCACCGTACCTCCGGGAAATGGCGAAGCCGAACAGGATGTGCAGGCCGCCGAAGCCGGCAGCCATGATGCCGTTGAGGAGCGCAGCCCTGAGCTCGGTCGGCCACGCCGCGAAGACGAGCGGCGCACCGAGCGCGAGCGCACCAAAGCCCATGAACATCGCCCCCATGACCGGAACGACCGGGACCGACATCGCCCCGCCAGCCATGACGGCCGCCCCATACATCATGAGCCACATTCCCGGGAGCGCCGCGAACCAGCCGGCGCGCACCGCCACCGCGGTCAACACCGCGCCGGCAATCAGCGACGGGAAGAAGGCGAGCGCGAGCTTTCGGGCGAGCGCGAGATTGAACGGCGCCTTGGAGAGGCGCGTCTTGCGGACGGTGAGATAGACCGACGCCGAGAAGGCGATCGGCGCCGCGAGCATCCAGGAAAAGAGCCAGCGCGGGGAGCCGAGATCGTTTCCCGCCACCAACGTGGCGACGAGCGCGAGGACCCCCGTCACGGAGATCCCCGTCCCGGAAATCGCGGTGAAAGTCCCCGCGCGCTCCATCGTCTCCCGGATGAAACGCAGGTTGTCGAACGCGCGATCCGAGAGCGCAGGGGGCTGCGACGGCGGCTCGAGCTTGAGCGGACGATCGGGGCGAGTCATGGGAGGAGAATGACGGGTTGGAGAACGGCCGTCAAGTGCTTTGCATCATAAAGACGAGGCCTGTCGGGCCCGGTAACACGACGGGCGCCGCTGGATTCGCGGCGCCCGTCCTCGATCCTCGACCCACCCGAAGCGCGAGGGGCTACCTCCCCCCTGCCCCGTCGTCGTTGTCGTCGCTGATCGCCGGCATCCCCATCACCTTCCGCAGCTCGGCGATGCGCTCGTCCAACTCCTTCCGCAACACGCCGTACCGCCGGATCGCGTCACGGCCGATCTTCTGGTCGGCCTGCGTCGTCATGCTGTAGAGGTACTGGATGTGCGCCTGCAGTTCGGGCTTGGAGTAGCGCACCGACGGCGTGACGACCTTGGCGCGGAGCGCTTCGAGCGCCTTGAGCGTGTCGGCGGCCGTCGACGCGCCGGCCAGCCGCCGGCGCCCGTCCTCGATCTGTGCGGCCAGTTGGTTGACCTCGCTCACCATGTCGCGCGTGCGCACGTTGTGATCGTACTGCTCCTTGAGGTCGGCGAGCGTGACGCCATCGCGTGCGACGCGCGGATCCATCTTCACGTCGAGCGGCTGCGTCGACGTCCAGCTCCCACTCGTCAGGCGCACGGCATAACGCCCCGGCACGACCCGCGGCCCGTTGCGCCCGCTGCGTCCCGGGTTCGCGTCCCACGGTCCGGGAACGGCGAAGTCCCAGTACATGCGATTCATCCCCGCATGCAGTTCGAGTCGCGGCGTCCCGGCGCGCACGGTGATCATCTGTCGCATCGATGGTTCCGTGCGGGTGCGCTCCCCCGCCCCTTCGCTGCTGTACGAGCGGATCACCTTCCCGCTCGCGTCGAGAATGTCGAGCGTGACCGGCGTGGACGGCACGTTCGCCAGCCAGAAGTCGATCTGGGCACCGGCCGGCGGATACTGCGGATCGGCCGGGTCGAAGCGCGACGACTCCACGCCACCAAACGATCCGAAGTAGCGATGCTCGGTCGCCGGACGCGGAACAAGCAGCGCCGCGTCCGCCCGCGCGACCTGGTCCGACAGCTGGTGCAGCGACGAGAGGTTGTTGAGGATCCAGAAGGCGCGCCCCTGCGTCGAGACGAGCAGATCGCCATGCTCGACGCGCATGTCGGTGATCGGCACGACCGGGAGGTTCAACTGGAACGGCGACCAGTGTGCCCCGTTGTCGAACGAGATGTACATCCCGAACTCGGTCCCGGCATACAGCAGCCCTTCGCGATCCGGATCCTCGCGCACCACGCGGGTCGGCGTGTCGTCGGGAATGCCGTTGGTGCCCGGGGTGAGGAGCGTCCACGTTGCGCCGTAGTCATCGGTCTTGTAGACAAACGGGCGGAAGTCACCCAGCAGGTAGCAGAGGACCGAGTAGTACGCCGAGCCCTTGCGATGCGGCGACGGCTCGATCTGTTGCGTCCGGCACCCGTCGGGCGGCCCCTTGAAGTGATTGCGGGCGTAGTCGCCCGTCGCGCTCACCAGTCCGCGCGGGGTGATGTCCTTCCACGTCTTCCCGTCGTCGCGGGTGATGTAGAACGGCCCGTCGTTCGCCCCGGTCCAGATCACGCCTGGCTCGAGGACCGACTCTCGGATCGCATAGATCACCGAGAAGTACTCCTCGCCGGTCACGTCGATGGTGATCGGCTCGCCGCTGGGCGCGTCCTGTCGCTCCAGCGGATTGAGCGTGAGATCAGGGGAGATCTTCTCCCAGGTGATCCCGCCGTCGCGCGTGCGGTGCACGTACTGCGAACCGTAGTAGACCGTGTTGCGCTCGTGCGGAGAGACTTCCATCGGCGACACACGCTGGAAGCGCAGGATGAGGTCCTTCCCCGGATTGCCGTAGAGCGACTGCCCTTCGTTCCAGTACGGCTGTTCCTGGCCGCTCCGCATGCTCATGCGCGAGAACTGCCCCTTACAGGCACCGTAGACCGTATCGGGGTTGGTGCGATGCGGCATGATCGGTCCCGTCTCGCACCCGGGCCCCGTCATCCACTCCTGCATCGGCGAATCGGGGCGCCCGCCGGAGAGCGGGAGCGACGGGACGATCAGCGTCGAGTTGTCCTGCTGTGCACCGTAGAGGCGATACGGGAACTGATTGTCCGACACGACCTGGTAGATCTCTGCCGTGGGCTGGTTGTAGAGCGTCGACCAGGTGGCGCCGCCATTGAGCGAAACGGTCGCGCCGCCGTCGTTCGACTGCACCATGAGGTCCGGATCGTTAGGGTTGATCCAGAGGTCGTGGTTGTCGCCGTGCGGGATGTTCTGCGCGCGGAAGGTCTTCCCGCCATCGGTCGTCTTGTAGAACCCCTCGCTCATCACCCAGACCGTGTTCGGGTCCTTCGGATGCGCAGCGATATTTCCGTAGTAGAAGGGGCGGGTGAGCATGGGGGCGTACGTGCTGGCGAGCGTGAACGACTCGCCGGCATCGTCGGACAGATAGAGCCCGCTCCCTGGCTTGGCCTCGATCACCACCCACAGGCGGTTCGGCGCCGCCGGCGTCACGGCGATGTTGCTCTTGCCGAACAGCTGGTTGGGCAAACCGTTGGTCAGCTTCTTCCAGGTGGTCCCGCCATCGACCGACTTGTAGAGTCCGCCCTCGCGCGCCCCGGAGATGATCGTCCACGGCTTGCGCTCGGCGCGCCACATGGATGCGTAGACAACATTCGGGTTGCCGGGCATGAACTCCACGTCCACGGCACCGGTCGAGTCGGAGATGAAGAGGACCTTGGTCCACGACTTCCCGCCGTCGGTCGTGCGATAGACGCCACGATCCGGCGTCGGCTTGAAGGGATTGCCGATCGCCGCCACGAACACGATGTCGGGATTGCTCGGGTGGATCTCCACGCCGCCGATGTTGCCGACGTTCGCGAGCCCGACGTGCGTCCAGGTCGCTCCCTCATCTGCCGATTTGTAGACTCCGCGTCCGATCGCGACGTTCGAGCGCAATCCGTCCGAGCCGGTACCGGCATAGATCACGCGCGGATCGGAGTCGGAGACGTCGATGTCGCCCATCGACCCGACGTTGAAGTACTTGTCGGTCAGGTTGCGCCAGGTCTGCCCCGCGTCGGTCGTTCGCCAGACACCACCGCCGGTCGATCCCATGTAGAAGGTGTGCGGCTGCTGCGGCACGCCAGTCACCGTCGTCACGCGCCCACCGCGAGCGGGCCCGACGTTGCGGTATTCGAGATTGGCGAAGAGCGACTGCGACACGTTCGTGAGCGGCGCGGGAGCGGCGCGACGCGCAGCGCCGCTGCGCGCCTGCGCCCCGCCGGGGGTCGCAACGAGGGAAAGCGTCGCGAACGCGACGCCGGCGAAGCGGAGAAGACGATCGGGCGGACGTCGGACGAGCATCGGGCGCCTCGGCGTGGGGGGTCTGCTAGGTCAACGTGCCGGCACCGCGGCGCGTTGGCGCCAGCGCTGGCAGAACTCTGCCCCAATCTGTCGCCCGCACCCGATGTGTGGGAGGCATCGGCGACAATCGCGCGTACGCTTGCGCGAGCGCGACGCGTCGGCACCACGACGCCGGAACGTCGCAGTCGCTTCGCCTTCCGCGCCCTTGCGCAGTCGGTGTCACACGCGCTGCTTGCGCTCCCAGCGCCGTCACATGCCGCGTGCCTGCGCGTCTCCGCGACTACACCACCCTCTGCGTGTCATGCCCCTCCATTCAGGTTTCGTTCATCTTTCGTCAGGTGCAGCGCGGTTCGCGCGTTGCGAGCGCCTCGCGCGCACGCGTGCGCGAACGACTCGACGGGTCGGCGCCCTCTTGCTCGTCGCGAGCCTCTTCATGCCAACCGCGGCCGCTCGCGCCCAGGGTGACAACGAGGCACGTGCGCGCTGGGACCGGCTCTGCATCATCCGGCGCGAGAAGTTCGACCGCATCCTTCCCGAGGCGATGCGCGAGAACGGGATCGACATG
>CAZWVG010000151.1:0-13996 GCA_964637355.1 uncultured Gemmatimonadaceae bacterium | reverse complement strand
GCCCTGGACGCGCCTCCTCCCGGGGTGCCGGTGCCAGCGTCCGGTCCTCGAGCGTGTCGACCGCAGGGGGCGCAGCGTGCGTGTAGAGCTGCAGCGTCGCGGAACGCATGTCCTCGAACGCCGCCACCAGCTCGGCGGGGGCGACAGGATGGACTTCGCCGGCGAAGGAGAGGAGCCAACGCACGAATGCATCGAGGCGACGCACCTCGAATGTCCGACGACGCGCATCGCCCGCGACCTCGCGCCCAAGCCGGCTCGCGGCCATCGTCGCCCCCGACGTTCCCTCAAACGCGATCTCGGCGACGAGCGGATCGCCGTCGCCGAGTTCCCACGACTGGCGAGAGCGCGCGTGCGCGCGCAGGGAGAACTCCTGCGGGACCGCATAGTCGGGACTCTGCGCCCTGGCGCTGTTGACCTTCACGCCGCGCATGCGACTCAGGCGGAAGTTGCGCAGTTCGCCGCGCTCCCGGTCGCGACCGGCGAGATACCAGTGCGCACTCACGAAGAAGAGTCCGTACGGCTCCACCTCCCGCTCCTCGGTGCGATCGCTGCTCATCGCGTGGTACGAGAAGGTGACGACCTTGCGCCGACGCAGCGCGTCGCCAAGCGCGTCGAACGTCGCGGCGTCGGGACGGGAGCGTGCGAGTACCACGCGGGGCTCGTCCGCCGAAGGGAGCGTGGCGTCGACCGGGAGATCCACCGCGAGCTTGCGCAGCGCGTTGTCGACGTCGTTGGCCAGCACCGGGTCGCCGAGCGCGCGTACCCCGGCCGCGGCATCAACGATCGCCTGCAGCTCATCGGCCTCGAAGGTGAGACGCGCCAGCATGCGGTAGCCGAACCGGTCTCCGTGCGGGCGCGGCGGCGCGCCCTCGGGAACCGCCAGCGAGAGATACGGGAGATAGAAATCGGCGCGACGCAGGCGATAGGCGCCGCTGGCATTGTCGTCGTCATCCTCGAGCGACTCGACCGGGACGCCGAAGGAGCGCAGTTCGTCCTTGTCACGCTCGAAGGTGCGCTTGAGCGACTCGAGCTTCGTGCGGCGACGCTTCTCGTCCTCCTCCGCCTGCGCCTCTCCCCACTGCACCGCATACTCGGAGACGCTCGGCACCAGCTCCTCGAAGGTGATCGGCGACTGACGCGCGAGGAGCGCCACGATCAGGTCGATCCATCGTTGCAGCTTGGGATTGGGCGGCGCAGCAGGCGGAGGCGCCTCGAACGCCTCATCGTCGTCCAGCATGGGGTCGTTGGGGAGATCGGTCACGCGCTCCCCTCCGGCGCGGCGACGTCACCGCGACGCGCTGCGTCCACTCCGGCCATCCGCGCTTCGTGAAGTCGCGCTTCGAGCCCGCTGGTGCGCGCCGAGCGCCGGGCGATCGCCTGACGAACCGCCGCAGCGGACGCCATGATCGTGACACCGCGCCGCGCGCGCGTGACGGCGGTGTAGAGGAGCTCGCGGCTCATCACGCGGCTCTCCCCCTCGGGAACGACGACCAGCACATGATCGAACTCGGATCCCTGCGACTTGTGCACCGTCATCGCCCACGCCGTCTCGACGAGCGGGAGGCGCGAAGGGGCGATCGCGCGTACCGTCCCCTCATTCGTGCGGAAGTAGACGGCGACGCGCCCGCTCGCGCCGTCGCGCCACACGACGCCGACATCTCCGTTGTAGACTCCGGTGGCATAGTCGTTCGCGGTCACGAGGACGGGGCGCCGATGATACCACTGCTCCTGCACGGCGTGCCCCCGTCGGGCGAGCCAGCGTTCCACCGCGGCATTGATGCTGTAGACTCCCATGCGCCCCTCGCGCTCGGGGGCGAGGATGCGTAGCGCATCGAGCGCGCCGAGCAGGGCGTGTGGCGAGTCGGCCGCGAGGCAGCGCTCGAGCGCCGGCACGAGCGGTTCGAGCAGCGCCTCGGTCGTGGGGGCGATCGGGCGCATCGCCACCTCGGGAAGTGCCGGATTCTCGCAGACCGCAAAGACGGCGTCGCTGTCGCCAGCGAGAATCCCCTGCGCCAGCTCCCCGATCGCCGGGTGTTCGCGGAATCGCCAGCTCGTCTCCAGCCACTTCACGCTGTCAAACAGTGGTGTGCCCGCGCGTTCGCGTTGCGCCGAACGGCAGAGTGCCCCGAGCACGTCGCCCGCATCGACGCTGGCGAGCTGGTTGTGGTCGCCGACCAGCATGAGGCGCGCGCCGGGCTTGAGCGCGCGCAGGAGCGCGTCGAGCATGAGGACGTCCATCATGCTCGCCTCGTCGACGATCACGAGGTCGTCGTCGAGCGGGTCGCTGGCGTTGCTGCGGAAGGTGTCGGTCTGCGGACTGTATCCCAGCAGCCGGTGCAGGGTGCGCGCCTCTGCCGGCATCTCGCCGCGCACGCCCGACTCGCGCGCCACTTCGTCCATCCGCTGACGGATCGACTCGGTGAGTCGTGCCGCCGCCTTTCCGGTCGGTGCAGCGAGTGCGATGCGCGCGCCTGGCGCGCGTTGTGCCACGTCGACGAGGGTGTGCGCCACGTGGGTCGTCTTTCCGGTGCCCGGTCCGCCGGTGACGATCGAGAATGGCTTCACGCTCCCCTGGTGCGACTCGGCGACGCGGCGCTGCACGAAGGTGGCGATGCGCCGTTCTGCTTCGTGGTAACGCTTGAACTGCAGGAGATCGCCCTGCAGCACGAGCGGCACGTTGGTCGAGCCGTCGCCAACGTGCGGTGACGCACGCAGTTGTTCGCGCCACCAACCGGCGTTGTCGAGGGATGCGTGGGCAAGTACGGTCGCCGGCACGCCTAACGACGAACGCTGCGCGTCGACCTGCCGCGCGAAGGCGACCACCTGGTCGATCGTCACGGCGCTGTGTCCCTCGCGCCGCGCCCGGCTGGCGCACGCGGTCGCCAGGGCCAGCACGAGTCCGCGTTCCCCGACCTCGTTCCCGCGGCGGACCAGCATCTCCGCCAGCTGCACATCCACGGGCTCGAGGAGCCGCGCCCGGTGCATCGCGTGCAGGAGGTCGCGGAGCGTCTCCACCGTCGGCGCGACCGGAGGGGAGCCGTCTCCTCCCTTGTCCGTCGCGATCGCTGCATCACGCGTGCTCATGTCCGCCGCCCGAGTGCCTGGTCCAGCGCGTCGAGCAGCGCGGGCGTCGGCGCGTCGCGAAACCATCCATTCTCACCCACGCCAGCCACTCCTCGCAGAAAGACGTACGCTACTCCTCCCCAATGCTTCGCCGGATCGTATCCCGGCTGGCGCGCGCGCAGGTGCCGGTGCAGCGCGACGAGGTACAGGTGGTACTGCAGCGTATAGTGCGCTTCGTGCATCGCCACGTCGAGCGCTGCGGGCGAATAGTCGTCGTCGGCCGCGCCGAGCTGGTTCGACTTCCAGTCCACGATCCACCAGCGCCCGTCGTGCTCGAACGCGAGATCGATGACGCCGTTGAGATAGCCGCGCACCGTGGCGTCGCGCAATGTGCGCAGGAACGGCACGTAGCGCCTGGCATGCACCGATCCGTGCGCTGCCAGCGCGTCGGCGATCCGTCGCGTCGACGGCGTGCCAACGGAGAGGTCGAAGCGCCACTCGCGCAACGTGGCGCGTCCCGGCACGTCGGCGAGCGCGAAGCCAGTGCCGGGAATCGGCGCGCTACAGACGGTGCGGAGCATCGACAGCACGTCGGCGATCCGCGCGTCGTCACGAGGGGGATCGCCGATGAGCCCATACCTGCCTAACGTGTCGCGCACCGCCTGCTCGGCGCGCGCGTCGTCGGGGCGCCGGAAGTCGAGCCATTCGAAGATGTCGTGGAGCGCGATACCGGCCTGCCGTCCGGGCGGGAAGGCGCGGAACCCGCCCGCCGGCAATGGCTCCTCCCCAAGCGTGGGGAGCATGCGGGGGTCGGCGACATCGCGTCCCTCCTCGCTGTGCGCGTCGGCGGCGAGGCCGGTGAAGGAGGTCATCCGCCAACTCTCGAGCTGCCCACTCGCCAGCTGCAACGGTCGCGGTTCCGCGCTCCGCAGGGTCCGGCGATCGGGGGCCGCCACCGCGCGCGCTGCATCCTCGGCCACGTCGCGCAGCGTCATCGTCCCTCCCGACGAGGCCACCAGTGCGGCGATCGTCTCGCGATCGATGGTCCCCTCGGGCGTGCGCAGGAGGTAGCCAAGGGCGGAGTTCTCGGCCGACGACTTGCCGATCTGTCCCCAGCCGACGTAGCAGCGGTGTACCGCGCGCGTGAGGGCGACGTAGGCGAGACGGAGTTGCTCGGCCGACTCCTCGATTCCTGCCAGCACCCGCCGTTCGGCGTTTCGGGGGCTCCCCAGGTCGAGGACCGCGGTGGCGCCGTCAGCCGCAAGGGCGACCGTGAGCCCCATCGGCCCGTCCGGCGTATCGCGCGAGTTCCACAGCACCGGGCAGAAGACGATGTCGAACTCCAGCCCCTTCGCCTTGTGAATCGTGAGGACCTGCACGGCCGCGCTGTCCGTCTCCAATCGCAGCTCGCGCCGTCCCGGAGTGTTGGCGACGGTACGTTCCCGCGCGATCCACTCGGCGAATCCTTCGGGGGCGATCCCCTCGGAGGCCCATCCCTCGTGGAAGAGCTCCGTGACATGCCTGACGTTCGTCAGGCGCCGGTCGCCATCGGGGAGGGCCAGGAGTCGCGCCGCCGTGTCACGGGGCGCGAGCAACTCGCCTAACGCGGCGGAGATCCCGCGCGTGCGCCAGGTGTCGCGCGCTGCCGCGAAGCGAGCGGTGACTCCTTCCCACTCCTGCTCGTGCGCGGCATCGCCACTGAGGGTGGCCGCGATCTCCGTCGCATCGCTCCCCCACAGTCGCGTCGCCATCGCCGATCGCACGGCGCCGCCGTCGTGCGGTGAGGCGATCGCCGCGGCGAGACGGGCCAGTTCGTCGGCATCTTCCGACCGCAGCACGTCGTCGTCGCCGCCGATCACTGCGGGAACCCCCGCACGATCGAGCGATGCCTTTGCCTGGCGCGCGTACGCATTCGTCGGCATGAGCACGGCGATGCACCGGTAGGGCACTCCTCCCTCGTGCAAGCGCACGATCTCGTTTGTCACGTCGCGCACCAGGAGCCGCACGGCGTCGTCCTTCGACGCGTACCCCTGCTTTCCGAGCGAACCGTCGACCCACCACCACTCCATCGCCCCCCGCCCGTCGCTGGCGATCGCGCCCGGTGGAATCGGCGTCGTCGCCGCTTCGACCCGCGGGAACGGGATGTCGCGCTCGCTCACGAAGAACGGGTCGGGATTGCGGGTGAAGAGCGCGCCGACCGCGCGGACGTACGAATCGGCGCTGCGAAAGTTCTGCAGCAGGGTGTACTTCCGTTCGGCCGCCGCCGACGCCTCGAGGTAGGCATGGATGTCGGCGCCACGAAAGCGATAGATCGATTGCTTGGGATCCCCGATCAGGAACAGCGGGAGGCCGGCAAAGGCGTTCGAGAAGATCGGAAACTGCGTGCGGTCGGTATCCTGGAATTCGTCGATGAGCGCCGCACCGAAGCGACTACGGATGCGCTGCGCCAGCGCGCCGTCGCTCCCTTCGGCCACGAGCACCTCCGACAACTTCTGCAGCAGGTCGTCGAAGCCGAGGAGGTGTCGCCGCGCTTTCTCCTGGTCGAAGGCACGATCGACGCTCGTCACGAAATCGTCGAGGAGCACCTGCTTCGCATCGGCAGGATCGAAATCGGTTCGCGTACGCGGATGCCGGCGGAACGGGGCGACCACCTGCTTCACCCAGTCCTCGAGCCTTCCCCCGCCGTCCACCACGAGCTGCGCAGCGTCGCGCTGCAGCATCGCGCGCCGGCGCGCCCAGTCGCGCGCCGCGCGCGTGAACGGTTCGGTCTCGTCCTCGATGAAGGTGGTGCGGAAGGGGATGTTGCTCTCGAGCGCGCTCTCCGAGAGGATGCGCTGGCAGAATCCATGGATCGTGGAAACCGCGAGGTCGTCGAGCGCGGCGAGCGCGTGCGCGATGATCTCACGCCCGGCATCGCCATGTGTCTCGCGCAGTGCGAAGAGGTCCTCGTTCGATGCCTTGCGAGCGGGCGGGGTGTCACTCCAGACCTGCTCCGCCAGCCGCAACGTGGCGCGGATGCGGGTCACGAGTTCCTGCGTCGCCTTTTCGGTGAACGTGACGACGAGGATGCGCGACAGGCTCTCGACGCGTCGCTCGAGGAGGAGACGAAGGACGAGGCGGGTGATGGCGAACGTCTTCCCGGTCCCGGCGCTCGCCTCCACGAGCGTGACGCCGGGATCGAGCGGAACCGTCCGCGCGTCGAAGCGCTGGACACCGCCGAAGAGATCCGGCTGCATTGCCCCGCCCATCACTCCCCTCCCCGGTTCCAGTGCCATCCGGCGAACAACGTCGCCGCCAGACGCTCGAAGTCGGCACCGCGCTCGACCATCGGGTCCACACCGCGAAAGCAGAGGGCGACGTACGCGTCTTGACAGTCGCCCCCTCGCGATCCGAACGACGGCTCCTCCGCATATGCGACCGCCGCGCGATATCGTGCTTCGTCGGGGTCGCCCACCTCGGGTGCCAGCGACGCCTCACCCCCGCCCTTCTTCGGCTTCGCTCGCTTCTTCGGCTTGGGATGCATCGCGTTGAGCCACGCCCACCCGGCGGCCGCGAAGAACGGGAGCGGTGCCTCGAGTCCCGCGCGCGCAGCGCGCACGAGCCCATCGAGCACGCCGATCGCATCGTCCACGCGCGGCATCGTTTCCTGCTTCACGCTCTTTCCCGCCCGCCATACGAGCAGGGTGCTCGTCGGAAGCTCGGCGATTCCGCTCGCGCGCGCCGCGCACATCGCCACATGTTCGACCCACGCGCGAATCCAGTGCTCGGCGCGGATGTTCCCGGCACGCACTGCATAACGAGTGTCGCCGTTCACGCCGGCGAGCCGGCCGGTGAGACGCCAGCCGTCCCCGTCGAGCACGAAGGGCACCGCGTGCGCGCCGACCGCACCGGGCACCTGCTCCAGGACGAGCGACACCTCGGCCGACAGCTTCTCGTGCCAGGTCGCGCCGAGTTCGTGCGGCGGGAGCGCTCCGTCGGCAAGAAGTCGGCGCTGCTCGCGTTCCACATCGCGCTCTCCCGACAGCGCCTGCCCCAGCATGCGCGCGCGAATCCCGCCCTGCTCGATGTGATCGGGAGCGAAGATCTCGTCGTCGGACAGCACGCCGTCGTCACCGACGAGCGAGAGCCGCAGCGTGCGACGGCAGAAGAACTGGCTGGGGTTTGTCCAGCAGTCGGTGAGATCGCGCAGCGACAGGTCGAACCGGGCGTCCGGGCTCGACAGGGAGACCCTTCCGCCAGGTGCAATGAAGGGCGCGTCGACGCCGCCCCCCCGTGTCGCCGCCGCGCGTGCGGCCATCGCCTGCGCGCGCGAAAAGGTGAACAGGCGCGGATCGCGGTCGGGGTCGAAATACCCCTCGGAGAAGGGCTGCAGCGGATGCGAGACCACGAGCGACGCGCGCGTCGACGCACCGGTGCGGCGTACGAGATGGTCGAGCAGTTCCTCGAGCACGACCGACGGCGCGCGCGGTGAGTTGTCGCTGACGGCGCGGCCGCTGTAGGAGAGGAGCAGTCGGTCCCCGGCCGCCAGCAGCACGTCGAGGAAGAGTTGGCGATCGTCGGAGCGCAGGTCGCGGTCGCCGATGCGCCGCTCCTGCTCCAGCAGGTCGAAGGCGGCGCGACGTTCCCGCCGCGGAAAGACGCCGTCGTCGAGTCCGACCACCGCGATCACACGGAACGGGAGCGAGCGCATGGGCTTGAGCGCAGCGACCGTCATCCCGCCCACGAGGAAGCCGCCGCCGAACCCGTCGTCGTCGAGCTGCCGCTCGAGCCAATCGCGCACGACGCCGAACGGGACCTGTTCCGCATAGCCCGTCACGCTCGAGGCGACATCGAGACGACGGACCGTGGCCAGGAGTGCGTACACCTGCTGCTGCTCGTCTCCTCCGTCAGCTACAAGAAAACGCTCGACGGCCGCGGTGATCGATTCGCTCCACTCGCCGAGCGTGCGCGGCGTGCGCCAGGTCTCGAGCGTCGCGGCGAGGTCGTCGATCCAATCGGCGAATGCTGCCACGACATCGGGGTCGCCGGCGGTGTCCCCCGCTTCGGGGAGGAGGTTGAGGACGACGTCGTCACGTCGCCCTGCGGCAACGCCGAGGAGAAGACGATCGAGCCCGGCGCGCCAGGTGGCGTCCTCGTACGCCGGAAGACCAAGCGTCGCACGCGACTGCGCATCGTATCCCCAGCGCACGTTGGCGCGCTGCAACAGCGCTTCGACGAGTTCAACCTCGCCGTCGGAGAGCCCTGCCCCCTGCCTGACGAGTGGATGCGAGAGGAAGCCGAGGACCTCGCTTCGCTCGAGGCGCCCCCCTTCGAGCGCCAGCATCCGCGCCATTGCCTCGGCGGCCGGCTGTGTGCGACGCAGCGGCCGGTCGGCAATACGATAGGGGATACGCGGCACGTCTTCGGCCGTCGTCCCGAAGACGGCATCGACCACCGGCGCCCACTCGGCCGCGTCGGGCACGAGCAGGAGGAGATCGTGGGGACGAAGGGTCGGGTCGTCGCCGAGTGCCGCGAGGAGTTCGTCGCGAACCACCTCGAGCTGCCGTTGCGCGCCGTGCGCGTCGATGATGCGGAGCGACGCATCGCCTGACGCGGCGTCCAGCGGCGCGGCGGGGGTGACGCCCGATTCCAGTTCGCGTTGCAACGCGCGCAGCAGCGTCGCGCGCGGCGCTCGTGTGGAGGGGAGTTCCTCGTGCGAGGCGCCGAGCCGCAGGAGCTGCCCCACGAATTCCCGCGACTGCGCGCCTAACGACTCGGCGATCGGGTGGGACGACGAGGGGCTGAGCGACGCACTGTAGACGGTGACCGGGACGTGGCGGGCGAGTGCGACGAGCAGGTCGATGAAGAGCGGCGGAAGGGCGCTGACGCCGAAGACCGAGACGCGTTGAGGGAGCCCGGCCGACGGGGCGTCGTGCAGCGCGGCGATCGTCCGCCGCAATCGGGTGGCGAGGTGCGGCGCGGGAACGCCATCGACCGTCGCGCCAGCGATGAGCTGCCGCCAGAGTGCACCCTGCCAGGGAGTGTGTCGACCGGATGGCGTATCCTCACCGCGCTCCCAGGCGTCGAGCACATCGGCGCGAAACATCTGATAGTCGTCGAAGCGCGCGGCCACCTGCGTGGCGAGCCCGAACCGGCGCCGCTCGTCGCCGTCACGCAGGTAGCGCGTCAGCGGCTGAAAGATCGCGTCGCCAGGGGGGAGGGCGCGCAGGAGCGCGTCGATGCGCCACACCAGCGCTTCCCGGGAGAACGGATCGCGCTCATCGCGCCCCAGCCGGTCACCGGTGATGCGAGCGCCGAGTTCACGGACGAAGGAGGCCGGAAACGGGAGCGAGAGGGAGGCGGCGCAGCCGAAGGCATCCGCGAGCTGCAACGTGAGCCATCGCCGCATCCCCTGCGACTGCACCACGATCGTCTCCATCTCGCGCGGCGGGAGCGGCGCGCGCCGCAACTCGCTGGCGAGCGCGTCCAGGAGCGGGGTGAGGTGGGGAGAGGTGCGGAGGAGGAGCGGCATGCAGGGAAGCTACGCGCGGGGGCTGACAGTGCGCGGGGGCATCACCGCGACACCGCGAGAGTCTCTTCGAACCCTGCGGTCGCAACGACATTGAACCGCAGAGTCCGCGGAGTACGCGGAGGGAATACCGCGACAAGGAAACGGGCACGCGGTGGCGGGCATTCGCCTGTGTCCGCTCTCGCGAAGAAGACTCCTCGCTACGCGGCCCCGGACGGCACGGTGGGCAAAGGAGAAGGCCAAGGTCCGAGCAGTTCCTCGCCCGGGCGCCGATTCTCCCTCCGCGAACTCTGCGGACTCTGCGGTTTCCAAGAGCTCTGAACCGCGGAATGCGGGGTGGCGCCCTACAGCGCGAGCCGCACCAGCTCCACCCCCGCCTCGTGCAGCATCGCGGTTGCCGTGTCGTTCAGGGGGTACGCTTCGTTGTAGACTACACGCCGGATGCCAGCGTTGATGATCATCTTGCTGCACATCAGGCACGGCGAGTACGTGGTGTAGAGTGTCGCATCCTTGATGGCGATGCCGTGATACGAGGCCTGCACGATGGCGTTTTCCTCGCCGTGCGAGCAGAGGCACTCCTCGAGGTTGCGCCCGCTCTCGCTGAAGCCGTTGCAGCGCGGGCATCCGCCTTCGTTGCAGTTCTTCACCCCGCGCGGCGTCCCGTTGTAGCCGGTGCTGATGATGCGGCGGTCGCTGACGACCACCGCGGCGACCTGGCGCTTCATGCAGTTGGAGCGCGCGGCAACCTTGAGGGCGATGTCCATGAAGTACTGATCCCACGACGGGCGCGCGAAGGAGACTTCGAGCTCCTTGAGTGCGGTGGCCAGCTTCTCGCCGAACTCCTCGAGCGTCCCACTGTTCTCGATCGTGCGATTGGCCAGCCGCTCGGTTTCGAGGAGCTGCTGCGCGGCGGCGTTGCTGCTGGCGAATTCGCGCTCCTCCATCCGGATGAAGTCCTGCAGCGTGAGTGCGTCGCCAGCGCGGGCGCGGGCCAGCGACCGCTCGAAGCGTGCCTCGAGAGGGGCGAAGACATGAAAGAGCGAAAAGGCCCCGGCATTCTTGAGCGCCATCACCTCGGCCGGGTGCCTGATGCTGTCGACCGCGTAGTTGCGGTCGGATTGCATGCGCTCGACGGTGAGCGTCGCCAGCGCAGCCGGGCCGTGCCGCTCGCGGAGCTCGTTGCCGAGCGCGATGAGGTTCTCGCGTTCGGGGGAGAGGCCGCGCTGCTTCGCCTCGTCGCGAATGACGTCGGAGAGGGAGACGTAGGAGAAGCCCTTCTTCCCGAGCATTTCCGCCGCAGTCGTCTTCCCGCCCGCGTTTCGTCCGGTGAATCCGATGATGATCATGACTTGCTGCTGAGTTATTCCGAGCTCTTGTGGTCGATCCGAACAACCACGCTTGACTGCAGATAGCGCGATCTCCGCGATCTCCGCGATCTCCGCGGTTCAAAAAGCAGTTTACCGCAGAGTCCGCGGAGTCCGCGGAGGAGAACCGCTTCGCACGTCGTGCGTCTGCGGATCTCCGACTTCCATGACCTGTCCCTCTGTGTCCTCTGTGTCCTCCGTGCCCTCTGTGCTTAAAAAGCTTTTCACCACAGAGGACACAGAGGTCACGGAGAGGAGCTAGACCTACTGCATTCCGTCGATGATCGCGTTCAACGTCGTGCTCGGACGCATCGCCGCGGTTGTCTTGGCGACATCGGGTTTGTAGTAGCCTCCCATGTCGACCGGACTTCCCTGTGCAGCAATCAGTTCTCCAGCGATGCGTTCCTCATTGCTGGCGAGTGCCTGCGCGATCGGCGTGAATTTCGCCTTGAGCTCGGCATCCTTCGACTGCGCGGCAAGCGCCTCGGCCCAGTACAGTGCGAGATAGAAGTGGCTACCGCGGTTGTCGATCTCGCCGACCTTGCGCGCCGGGGACTTGTTGTTGTCGAGGAAGCGTCCGATGGCCCGGTCGAGCGCGTCGGCCAGCACCGTCGCCTTCGCGTTCCCGGCGCTGGCGCCGATGTGCTCGAGCGAGGCGCCTAACGCGGAGAACTCGCCCAGCGAGTCCCAGCGGAGATACCCTTCCTTCTGGAACTGCTGCACGTGCTTTGGGGCAGAGCCGCCGGCGCCGGTTTCGAAGAGCCCGCCGCCGGCCAGGAGCGGGACGACCGAGAGCATCTTGGCGGAGGTTCCGATCTCGAGGATCGGGAAGAGATCGGTGAGATAGTCGCGGAGCACGTTGCCGGTCACCGAGATCGTGTTCTCCCCGCGCCGGATGCGGTCGAGCGAATGCTGCATCGCATCGACCGGCGACATGATCCCGATGTCGAGACCCGTGAGGTCGTGCTCCTCGAGATAGCGATTGACCTTGGCGATCACCTGCGCGTCGTGCGCGCGATCGCGGTCGAGCCAGAAGATGGCGGGAGTGTCGCTCAGGCGTGACCGACGCACCGCGAGCTTCACCCAGTCGCGGATCGCGACGTCCTTGGTCTGGCAGGAGCGGAAGATGTCGCCGGCGTCGACGCGCTGCTCGAGGAGGGTTGCGCCGCTCCCTTCGTCGACGAGGCGGATCGTCCCATCGGCCGGCGCCGTGAAGGTCTTGTCGTGCGAACCGTACTCCTCGGCCTTCTGCGCCATCAGCCCCACGTTAGGCACGTCGCCCATCGTCGCCGGGTCGAGCGCGCCCTTGGTGCGGCAGTCCTCGAAGATGGTGGCGTAGATGCCGGCGTAGCTCCGGTCGGGGATCATCGCCTTGGTGTCGTGCAGCTTCCCGTCGGGGCCCCACATCTTGCCGGAATCGCGCACGACGACCGGCATCGAGGCGTCGACGATCACGTCGTTCGGCACGTGCAAGTTGGTGATCCCGCGATCGGAATCGACCATCGCCAGCGCCGGGCGCGACTCGTACTGCTTCCTGATGTCGCCCTCGATCTCGGCGCGCTGCGATTCCGGGAGCGACTGGATCTTCGCGTACACGTCGCCGAGCCCGTTGCGCGGGTTCACGCCTAACGCGGCGAAGGTGTCGGCGTGCTTGGTGAAGACGTCCTCGAAGTAGACCGTGACCGCATGCCCGAACATGATGGGGTCGGAGACCTTCATCATCGTCGCCTTGAGGTGCAGCGAGAGGAGCACGCCCTGCCGCTTGGCGTCCTCGATCTGCTCGGCGAAGAAGGCACGCAACGCGCCGACGTGCATCACCGCCGTGTCGACGATCTCCCCGTCGGTCAGCTGCAATCCCTTCCTGAGCACCGTCGTCGTCCCGTCGACCGCCACGAACTCGATGCGCGCCGACGTCGGCGCCGCGATGGTCAGCGAGTTCTCGCTCCCGTAGAAATCGCCGGCGAACATGTGGGCGACGTGCGACCTGGAGTCGCTCGACCAGGCACCGAGCTTGTGCGGGTGCTTCTTCGAGAACTCCTTGACCGAGAGCGGGGCACGTCGGTCGGAGTTCCCCTCGCGGAGCACCGGGTTCACGGCGCTCCCCAGCACCTTGGCGAAGCGCAGCTGCAACGCCCTCTCCTCGTCCGTCGCCGGCGCCTCGGGATAGTTGGGGATCGCGTAGCCGGCGCCCTGCAGCTCGGCGATCGCTTCCTTGAGCTGCGGGATCGACGCCGAGATGTTCGGGAGCTTGATGATGTTCGCGTCGGGCGTCTGCGCGAGCGCGCCGAGCTGCGTGAGGTGATCGGGGATCCGCTGCTCGGGGGTGAGGCGCTCGGGGAAGTTCGCGATGATGCGTCCCGCGAGCGAAATGTCGCGCGTCTCGACGTTGACGCCGGCGGCGGAACAGAAGGCCTGGACGATCGGGAGGAGCGAAAGCGTGGCGAGGGCCGGGGCCTCGTCGATCTGGGTCCAGATGATGGTCGAAGCGTGGTCGGTCATGGCGGGCGAAGCGGTTGGTCGGCGGGGGCGTTGGCCCTCGCATGGAAGCGCGAATGGTTGGCACGGCGGTGGCGCGGTGCGTCCGTCATTCTATCGACCGGCGCGGGGATCGGTGAGGGCTGGACGGGGGTGGGGTGACGGGTGGGTGACGCCGGAGGCGTATAGTCGAATGCGACGCGGAGGACACCACTATTGAACCGCAGAGTACGCGGAGTACGCAGAGGAGTGATCGCGGTGGAGGAACAGCTCCGCGCGGTGACCGGAATGATTGTGGATTCTGCAATACGAGTTCACACCGCCCTCGGTCCCGGGCTGCTCGAGAAGGCGTACGAAGTATGCTTGGCGCACGAGCTCCGCGAGAGAGGATTGCGCGTCGTGTGCCAACTCCCCGTACCGGTGCGCTATCGCGGTATGGCGCTGGACGTGGGGTATCGTATCGATCTGCTTGTCGAGGAGGCCGTGGTAGTAGAAGTGAAGGCGGTGGAGAGGATCGTCCGCGTTCACGAGGCCCAGATTCTTTCGTACCTGAAGCTGAACGATTTTCGTGTCGGATTGCTGATCA
>CAZWVG010000150.1:0-14090 GCA_964637355.1 uncultured Gemmatimonadaceae bacterium | reverse complement strand
GACGCGATGTCGAGGCGTTCGTACTATTCCTCCCGAGTGATGCGACCGACACATGCGCCTCGAGGGCGCAACGTCGGACCCGCATCATGAGAACCGCAGGGGAGGATGACACCATGTCAATGCGCAAATGGGTTTCGCTACCGGTGATGGCGGGAGCACTCGCCTTCCTCGGAGCCTGTGCGGATACGCCCGTTGCGCCGACGGTCAACGCGGACGTCGTGAGCGTCGATCGGGTCGGTGTGGCGGCTGTTCCTGATACAGGCGACTTCCGGGCAATGTCCGGACAGCTGTGGGTCTGCGCGACGGGCAACCAGCCCGGCTACGACTTCCACTACAAGTACACGGTGACCGACAAGGCGACCATGCTGGTCGTGGCGAAGGGAACGATTCACGGCGTCAATATCGGAGACTGTGTGCTGGCCGCGACCGTGCCGACGAATGTGCGTGCGCACTATCTCGCCGTGGTGAAGCAGGATGCGCCGGCGAACTTCTATCTCGCGCATGGCTTCTTCAACTTCGGCGCGAACTATCCGGCGACACCGCCGATGTCGACGGTCGACCTCAACGCCCGTACCCTCACGTCGGGGCTCTCGAGCGATGGTGGTGTGGTGATGACGTTCTACAACCTCGTCAAGACGATTCCCAACTGAGGATTGCTGGGAATCAGGCGAGGTGGCGGGGGCGCTGAATGGCGCCCCCGTCGTTCGTTTCGCCCCTCAACACTCGTCCGACTCGACGCCTCGTCGTGGCACGCCGCGGCAGGCATTTCCTTACAGAGTGGTGGTAGTCCCCCCGCTGACCGGCTCGCCTGGCGCCCGTAGACTGGACTCTCGCCGTTGACGTGGATCTGTCCGTAACGGGAGGCGTGCCCGCCTGCGGGGCACTCCTGATCGGGAGCGCGCCACAAGCGCGCGGCACGCATTCTCCCGGGTGTGATCGACTCGCACAGTACGCAGTGGAGGCGCGATGCTCACGTCCGCGCTGTACCCTCACCCCTGGGCCGATGGCGAATCGCTCGGCCACCACCTGGAAAGACGAGGCGTTTCCCGCCGCGATTTCGTGAAGTTCTGCGGCGAGATGGCCGTCGTCCTCGGACTCGGAAGCGCGGTCTCGCCGCGCGTGGCGAAAGCGCTCGCCGCCGTCAAACGACCAACCGTCATCTGGCTGCAGCTCCAGGAGTGCACCGGCTGTGTGGAGAGCGTACTCCGAACGGAGGCACCGACCATCGGCGACCTCCTCCTCGACGTCGTTTCGCTCGACTACAACCACACGCTGATGGCGGGCGCGGGTGACGCGGTCGAACGTGCGAAGCAGGAGTCGATGAAGGCCAACGCTGGCGAGTATCTGCTCGTCGTCACCGGCTCGATCCCGATGAACGACGGCGGGATCTACACCGTTGTGGGCGGACGCACGGCGCACGACCTCCTCGTCGAAGCCGCGAGCGGCGCCAAGGCGATCCTCGCGCTCGGGGCGTGCGCGCACTGGGGGAGCGTGCAGGCGGCGCGACCGAATCCCACCGGCGCGGTGGGGGTGCGCGACATCGTCAAGGACAAGCCGATCGTCAACATCGCCGGGTGTCCCCCCATCGGCGACGTGGTGACTGCAAGCGTGGTGCACTACCTCACCTTCGGACGCCTCCCCGCCGTGGACGCCGAAGGGCGCCCACTCTTCGCCTACGGCAAGCGCATCCACGACCAGTGCCCGCGTCGCGCACACTTCGACGCCGGACAGTTTGTCGGGACGTTCGATGACGAGTCGGCGCGCAAGGGGTGGTGCCTCTACGAAGTCGGGTGCAAGGGACCGGCGACCTTCTCCCCGTGCCCGATCTTTCAGTGGAACGCCAGCACCAACTGGCCGATCGGCGCCGGTCACCCGTGCATCGGCTGCACGGAGCCGCATTTCTGGGACACGATGACGCCGTTCTACGGGCGGCTGCCTAACGTCGGCGGCTTCCCGGTCGAGGAGCGCGTCGATCGCATCGGCGCGGCGCTCGCCATCGGGGCCGCCGCCGGCGTCGCCGTGCATGGCGCCGGCACCGTCTACACGCAGATCCAGCGGCGAAAGGCAGCACGCACCGCCCCCCCGCTCACTGGAGACGAGGACATCCACCATGGCTAGCCGCAAGGTCGTCGTCGACCCGATCACCCGCATCGAGGGGCACCTGCGCATCGAGGCGCAGTCGGAAAACGGGATGGTCTCGAAGGCGTGGGCATCGTCCACGCAATTCCGCGGGATCGAACTCATCCTGCAGGGACGCGATCCGCGCGATGCCTGGGCCTTCACGCAACGCATCTGCGGGGTGTGCACGGCCGTGCACGCGATCGCCAGCTGCCGAGCTGTAGAGGATGCGCTCGATATCAAGATCCCGGCGAATGCCAACATCATTCGCAACCTCGTCAACGGGATGCAGTACATCCAGGACCACGTCATCCATTTCTATCACCTGCACGCGCTCGATTGGGTCGACGTCGTGAGTGCGACCAAGGCCGACCCGGCGGCTGCCGCGCGTTTGGCTCAATCGCTGTCGCCATGGCCCAACAATGGGGAGGCTGAGTTCCGCGCGGTGCAGGCACGGCTCGGCACGTTCGTGGGCAGCGGGCAGCTCGGGATCTTTTCGAATGGCTACTGGGGGCACCCGGCGTACAAGCTCCCTCCGGAGGCCAACCTCATGGCGGTGGCGCACTACCTCGAGGCGCTGGACTGGCAGCGCGACGTCATTCGCCTGCACACGGTGTTTGGAGGCAAGAACCCGCACCCCAACTTCCTCGTGGGCGGGATGGCGTCGGCGATCAACATCGACTCGACGGCGACGATCAATGCCGAGCGCATCGCCGATGTGAGCGGGATGATCACGCGAGCGCGCCGGTTCGTGGAGCAGGTGTACTGGCCCGACCTGATGGCGATCGCCTCGTTCTACAAGGAGTGGGGAGCGATCGGCGGCGGAGTCCCCAACTTCCTCGCCTGCGGCGAATTCCCCGAGGGAGATGTGCGCGACATCGGTTCGCTCTATTTCCCCCGCGGCATCATCCTCGACAAGGATCTTTCCACCGTCCACGAGTACGACCAGCGGAAGGTGCGCGAGTTCATCCACAGCTCCTGGTACGAGCAGAAGGATCCCGCCGCCGGCCTCCATCCGTACGAGGGAGAGACGGTTCCGAGGTACACCGGGCCGAAGCCACCGTGGACGTACCTGCAGGACCACGAGAAGTACACGTGGATGAAATCGCCGCGCTATGAAGGCAAGTCGATGCAGGTCGGCCCACTGGCGCGAATGCTCGTCGCGTACGCGAGCGGGCATGCCGACGTGAAGGCGATGGTCGGCGAAGCACTCGGCACGCTCAAGGTCGGACCCGAGGTCCTGTTTTCCACGCTTGGTCGCACCGCCGCCCGGGGCATCGAGACCGTGCTCCTCGTCCGCAAGATGGAGCAATGGCTCGCCGACCTGAACACGCACATCAGGAACGGCGACGTCGCAACCTTCACCAAGGACAAGTGGGAGCCGTCGTCGTGGCCGGCCAAGGCCGAGGGGTACGGCTATCTGGATGCACCGCGCGGCGCCCTCGGGCACTGGGTGCAGATCGAGAACGAAAAGATCTCGCGCTACCAGTGCGTTGTCCCTTCCACGTGGAATTGCTCCCCGCGCGACGCCGAAGGCCAGGAAGGGCCGTACGAAGCGTCGTTGCAGGACCATCACCCGCTCGTCGACCCCGAACGTCCGCTCGAGATCCTGCGCACCATCCACTCCTTCGACCCGTGCATGGCGTGTGGCGTGCACGTGCTCGACGCCGAGGGGCGTGAGGTGGTGGAGGTGAAAGTGCAATGACGACGCCGGCAATCCCTAAACGGATGCATCGCGGCGGACCCTTCGGGATCGGGCGCGATGTCGTGCGCGAGGACGGGCACTTCACCTGGGTCTACCTCTGGAGTGCGCCGCTACGGGCCATGCACTGGCTCGCGGCCGCGTCGATCGTCGTCCTGGTGGTGACCGGCTTCTACATCGGGCGGCCGTACTTCATGACGTCGGGCGAGGCGAGCGCGCACTTCGCGATGGGGCGCATGCGCTTCGTGCACTTTGCCGCGGCTGCCGTCTTCGTGATGACCGGCATCGTGCGGGTGTACTGGCTGATGGCTGGCACCCAGTTCGAGCGGCTCCCGGCGCTCTTCCCGCTCACCGCCACGAACCTCAAGAATCTCGTCCGCACCGGGATCAGCTATGCGACGTTCCGCTCGGACACGCAACCTCGCTTCGTCGGACACAACCCGCTGGCACAGGTTGGCTACACGGTCACGTACCTCCTGGCCATGCTCATGGTCGTCACCGGCTTCGCGCTCTACGGGCAGTCCAATCCGGGGGGAATGATCTTCCAGCTGTTTGGCTGGGTCTCGCCGCTCGTTGGCGGGCTGCAGCACGTGCGTCTCATTCACCATGCGACGACGTGGGCGTTCGTCCTCTTCGTGATCTTCCACGTCTACTTCGCACTCCGCGCCGACTACGTAGAGCGGGTTGGCATCATCTCGTCGATCATCACCGGGGCGCGCGTGGTGGCCACCGACGAGACGTACGAGGATTTCGACGTCAACACCGCCGCCTCCACTCGCTGGCCCACCGGCGAGCACAACGCCTTCGAGCGTTAGGCATGGGCGCGACGGTGGTCATTGGCCTGGGAAGTCCCATCATGGGCGACGATGCCGTCGGGCTCGTCGCCCTCGAACGTTTGCGTGACGGCTGGGCGTTGGACGGGGTGGAGCTGGTCGACGGCGGAACGTGGGGGCTCTCGCTCCTCCCAGTGATCGAGGAGGCGGAAAGTCTGATCCTCCTCGACGCGATCGCCGCCCACGCGCCACCGGGGTCGCTCATCGAACTCTCGCGGGAACGCCTCCCCATCTACCTGTCGCGCAAGCTCTCCCCGCACCAGGTGGACATGAAGGACGCGCTCGCGGTTGCCGAATGGCGCGGGCGCCTTCCATCCAGGATCGTCGCCATCGGCCTGCAACCGGATTGCGTGGAACTGGGCACCGCGCTCAGCGCCTCAGTCGAGGAGCAGCTCGACATCCTGGTGGGCGCGGTGATCGCCCAGCTGCAACGCTGGGGACACCGCTGTGCACCAACGACGGCTGCTGCTGGCAACTAGGCGCACACAAGGCACGCGCCGGCAGTAACTACGCGATACTCAGGCGCCAACGCGGCGTGGCTGGTGCTCGGGCGCCGGCACCCGCTGCGGCCGCGCGTACTCCGGCGCCAGCCGCGGCTCCGCGCCGATCCAGTACAGCATGTTGGCCATGATGCAAAACCCCGTCGCGGCGAACCAGTACATCGCGCCGCCGACAAACGCGGTGAAGGCGAGCCACCAGGGTGTGTGCACGAGCGAGAGGATCGATGCGAGCGTGATGTTCACGCCGACTGTCGCATAGATACGCCGTTCGAGGTACCACGAGTCCGTGCGAATGCGATAGTAGCGCGCGCCGGGCGCGGCGTCCGCCAGTCGTGACGGCATCCCGAATCGGTGCAGGATGTTGCCGACGACGCAAAAGCCGGTGAGCGCGACCACGATCGACGCGATTCCGGTGGCTGTCGCCAGGAGGATGAAGCGCGGGTCCACGTAATACGCCAGCACCGTCGCGGCGAGCATCACCGTTCCGGCGATGAGCCAGACGGCGCGCTCGATGTACCAGGTCTTCACCGGAACCATGTAGATGCGCGCCATGTATGCTCCTGCAGCGGAAGTAGCGTGGTAGCTTCGGAACAGGCCACGGTAGCGCGTCGACTCGCGCTGCCGAAATGGGGAGATGCCCGACCACGATGACGGCGATTCGACGAGCGTCAGCTCGTGACCACTCCACCACCTGCTGCATTGCCGGCGGCGGCCCCGCCGGCCTCTTCCTCGCCTATCTGCTCGCGCGGGCCGGAGTGCGCGTGACGGTGCTCGAGAAGCACCGTGACTTCCTGCGCGACTTTCGCGGCGATACCGTCCATCCGTCCACCATGGCGGTGCTCCACCAGCTCGGCCTGCTCGACGAGTTTCTCCCCATCGTCGATTTTCGCACGCAGCAGCCGGTCGTTCGCGTCGACGGTCGAGCGGTGAAGGGACCGACGCTCGAGCATCTCGACACCATCTGCCCGTTCGTCGGCTTCGCGCCCCAGTGGGACTTCCTCGACCTGCTGGCGCGCAACGGGAAGCGCTTTCCCACGTTCGACCTGCGCATGCACGTCGAGGCGACCGGACTGGTGCGAGAGAAAGGGCGGGTCGTTGGCATTACCTGTCGCGACGGGGACGAGGAGTACGAGATCCGCGCCGATCTCGTTGTTGCAGCTGACGGACGCAGCTCGACGCTGCGCGCTGCCACGTCGCTCGCGGTCGAAGCGAAGGGGATCCCCATTGATGTGCTCTGGTTTCGACTCGACCGCCCCGCGCACGATGATGGCAATACGCTCGGGTGGGTTCGGAACGGACGCGCCGTCGTAACCATCCCGCGGCGCGACCACTACCAGGCGGCGATGATCATCCGCAAGGGAGCCTTCCCCGCCATTCGGGACGCTGGACTGGCCGAGTTTCGTGACACGATCGCCGACGTGGCTCCTCCCCTGCGAGATGTTGCGCAAGGTTTGCGCGCCTGGGACCAGGTGAAGCTGCTCACGGTGCAGATCAACCGGCTGACACGATGGTTCGAGTCCGGTCTGCTTTTCATCGGCGACGCTGCACATGCGATGTCGCCGGTGGGAGGAGTAGGAATCAACCTCGCAATCCAGGATGCCGTCGCCACGGCGAACATCCTCGCGACGCCACTGCTCGAGGGGCGGGTGACCGACCCACTCCTCGCCACTGTGCAACGCCGGCGCGAACCCCCCACCCGCAAGACGCAGTGGCTCCAGCAAGTCGTGCATGCCAACCTGTTCTCGCGCGGCCGCTCGCCTGACCAGCCCGTCTCGCCCCCGTGGTACGTGCGCTGGCTCCTCGTGCTCATCGCACCGCTCATTCGCCGGCTGGCCGGGCGCTGGATCGGGATGGGATTTCAACCCGAGCGGGTGGAGTCGCCCAGCGCCTATTGACGGCAACGTGGAGCGTCCGGCCGCGCACGCCTTCGCGCGCCACCTGTGCACCGCATCATCCCTTTGGGTGAGGTAGACGCACCACCTCTGTGAAATGGCTGCCGCGCGGCGCATGGCGTAGCGTGTGAAACGACTGCGATCGCCACCTACAGTGAGATAGCATTCCATGCCGCACAAAGATGCCAAGCCGGGCACGAAGGCCCGCGCGAAGGAGACCACGCGCCGCCAGCGCGACGTCCAGCGCGAGGTCGACCGCCGCGATGCACGCCGCGCGAACGCAAAGCGTTCGAAGGCCGGGAGGGGCAAGGGCCAAGAGCGGGGAGATTCCACCCAGGCGGGAACGCGCCCGCAGCCCGCGCCTCCGCTTCCGAAGCAGCATCTGAGAAAGCCAGGGTTGGAATCGGAGCTCGATCCCGCACCGCGGTACTTCGCGCCCGACTATCAGGGTTCGCGAAAGCTCGAGGGGCGCGTCGCCCTCATCACCGGGGGAGATTCGGGGATCGGCCGCTCGGTCGCGGTGCTGTACGCACGCGAGGGTGCCGATGTCGCGATCGTCTACCTCCCCGTGGAGCAATCCGATGCGGAGCAGACGCGCGACGCGGTCGAGGGCGAAGGACAACGCTGTCTCCTGCTGCCGGGAGATGTCACCGATTTCGAGTTCTGCCAAACGGCCGTTGCATCCGTGGTCGACCAGCTCGGCCGCCTCGACATCCTCGTCAACAACGCTGCGTACCAGGAACACGCGGAGACACTCGACGCCCTGTCTCTCGACCACTTCGATCTCACACTCAAGACCAATCTCTACGGCTATTTTCACATGGTGAAGGCGGCCGTCCCCTACCTCACCGAAGGGAGTGCGATCATCAACACGGGGTCGGTCACCGGCTTGCGCGGCAACAAGCGCCTTGTCGACTATGCCACCACGAAGGGCGGAATCCACGCCCTCACCCAATCGCTCGCCGAGATGCTCCTTCCACGCGGAATTCGCGTGAACGCCGTCGCACCCGGCCCGGTCTGGACACCGCTCAATCCCGCCGACGCCTCTCCCGAGCACGTGGCCGAGTTTGGAGGGAGCGTACCGATGAAGCGGCCGGCGCAGCCCGAGGAGATTTCTCCGGCCTACGTCTTCCTTGCCGCACCCGTGTGCTCGAGCTACATCACGGGAGAAGTTCTCCCTATCCTCGGCGGACACCGCGGCGGATGACCGCTGTCTCAGGAGCGCCGCCGGTGGGGTCGGGACGCGGCTTCTCCGTTCGCTCGCAATACGCTGATCTGTCCGTCGCTTTCGAGCTGGCACCGGCGCACTTCCGCTACCGTCTCCACCCCCTGCTCCCGAAGATGGGCGAGCAGGTCGTCATTGGTGAGTAGCTGCGCACGAAGGTGTGCCAATTCGGTGCGCGCATGCACGATGCTACGCGGCAGCTGGCGGTGGCGCATCCGCAACGCGAGGCATGAGAGCCTGTTCCTCGGGAGCAATCGCGCGTGAGCGGCGGTTTGACACTCAAACGACAGGGAGAGAGCGCGGACAGTGAATCAGCTCGTCTGGCGCGTGCGTGGCATTCTCGGATTCGAGAGGATCCTGCCATGATCCTCAATAAGCTGCGCGTTCTCCGGGACAGACTGCTCGGAACGCTCTGGTTCGTCCCGTCCGTTGTCGTCGCGGCTTTCCTCGTCCTCGCCGTCGGGATGGTGGAAGTCTCGACACATGTCGATCGCCAGGTGCTCGCCCCTTGGCCGCTGCTGTTCGGCGCCAACGCCGAAAGTTCGCGGTCGATCCTCGGTGCGGTGGCGAGCGGGATGATCACCGTGGCGGGGCTCACATTTTCGCTCACGCTGCTCGCGGTCACCCAGGCCTCGAGCCAGTATACGCCGCGCATCCTGCGCAACTTCCTTGGCGATCGTCCCAACCAGCTCATGCTGGGGACCTTCGTCGGCATCTTCGCCTACTGCATCGTCGTCCTTCGCACCATCCGGGGTGGGGAACCGGACGTCTTCGTGCCGTCGCTCGCGGTCGTCCTCGGCATGCTGCTTGGAATCGTTGGCCTCGTGGTACTCATCCTCGCCGTCCACCACATCGCGAGCTCGCTGCAAGCCACCCAGATCATCGCACGCGTGACATCCGAGACGACGGCGAGCATCGACCGGCTCTTTCCCGATGCGTTTGACGCCGCCGCCGAGCGGTTGCTGGAGGCCGACCGACGCCTCGCCATTGCGCTCGCCGCCGGCGTCGAGCAGTGGGTGCCCGTGCCAGCGCCGAGGTCGGGATACGTGCAGTCCGTGGACATGAAGGCGATCCTGCATCATGCCTCGGAGCGCACTCGCCTCGTGCGGGTCGACTGTTGTGCAGGAGAGTTCCTGATGGAAGGAACGTCGATGGCGTCGATCGCTTCGCCACCTAATGGCGGCGGGGCGGAGGATAGCGAGGAGGACGGCGCGCGGGAGCGCCTCCCGGACCTGGTAGCGGACGCCTTCACGATCGGCCTCTATCGCACCGTCGAACAGGATCCGGGATTCGGCATTCGACAGCTAGTCGACATCGCCCTCAAGGCGCTTTCGCCGGGCGTAAACGACACGACTACCGCCGTGAGCTGCATTCACTATCTCGGCGTGATCCTGACGCGGACCGCAGGGCGCAGGATCGAGGTGCCGCTCGAACGCGTGGACGACGAAGTGCGCGTCCTTCCGTGCGGCGTAACGTTCAGCGCGTTGCTGAGCCTCGCGTTCGACGAGATCCGTCAATGCGCGGAAGGCAACGTGGTGATCCTCAAGCTCCTGATGACGACCGCCTCGGGGGTCGCCGCCGCCACGACTCGACAGGTGCGTCGCGACGCGGTGCGTCGGCAGCTCTCGCTCTTCCGCGAGAACGCCATCCGCACGGTTCACGCTCCCTACGACCGTCGCTTGCTGAGAAACTACTACCGCACCTGTGTCGCAGGATGCGAGGCCGCGACGTCAGTCTCCTGACGCGTCACCCGCCGGGTCATCGGCGCGTCGCGCCATCACCTTGTGCAGCTCGAATCGTAGGCCGAAGATTTGTCGGGAGCGAGGCGACGTTCACGTAGCCGCTGCGATCGCTCGCGCCACCTCTCGCATTCGCACAATGCCCGACACGCACTCCCCTTCTTCGACCGCCTCGATCGCGACGTGGCGTTGCATCTGACGGAAGTCAATGCGTACACCAGCGGCATGGTCGCGCTGCGCTATGACGTGCGGCGCTAGCGTGCAGCGCGCGCTCGCTCCCGCTCGAGAGATCCCACGCCAGGCCATTCGGTGATGCGACGACTGTGGACGATCATCGGCGTGCGCGATGTGGCAGCGAGCAATGCCTGGTACGAGACATTGCTCGGCATCGCCCCGTCACCGCCCGCGCACGACTACTTCACGCTGATCTCGGACGACGACGGCGAGGTACTTTTGGCGCTGCACGCCTGGGGGGCGCACGAACACCCGACGCTCGTGGCACCAGCACGCGAGTCGGCGGGCAACGGGCTGATCCTCTTTTTCCGCGTGGAAGACTACGATGCGGCGCTTGCCCGCGTGCGAAAGTCGGCGTGGGCGCTCGAAGAGGAGCCGCACGTGAACGACAACACCGGAACCCCGGAATTCTCGCTCCGCGATCCGGATGGCTACTTCGTGACGATCAGTGCTTCGTGACCCTCGCCACTTGTCGTTGCCATGAATCCACCTAACGACACGCCGCATTCGCGCACCGTCGCGGACTTCCTGCACGCCTGCGAGAGCGGAGACGAGGCGGTCGTCCGCGCGATGTTGGCGGCCGATCCCTCACTCGCCACTGCAGCGCGCGAGGAAGGGCATGGCGGATGGACCGCGTTGCACTCGGCGGCGCGCAGCGGTCACGCGGCAATCGTGCGCGCGCTGCTCGCGCACGGCGCAACCGTGGATGCGCGCGAGCACGGAGACAACACGACGCCGCTCCACTGGGGCGCCGCTGCGCACCATACCGAGGTCGTGCGCACCCTCATCGAGCACGGTTGCGACGTGCACGGCATTGGCGACGCGCACGCGCTCGATGTCATTGGCTGGGCGACCGTATTTTCCGACGACCGAACCATCGCCGAGGCGCGCACGGCGACCATCGCTCAGCTCGTGGGCGCGGGGGCGCGGCACCACATCTTCTCGGCACTCGCACTCGGCGACGCCGCGCTGGTCCGCGAGGTGGTTCGCGACGATCCTCGCGCGCTCGACCGTCGTCTCTCGCACTTCGATGGCGCGCTCACGCCGCTCCATTTCGCGCTGCGCCAGCGGCGTCACGACCTGTTGTCGCTTCTCCTCGAGCTGGGCGCCGATGTCACCGCGATCGACGGGCGCGGCGACACCCCACTCCTCTCGGCCATCATGGCCGGCGATCGCGAGGCGATGGAGCGCCTAACGGCGGCTGGCGCAACGCTTCCGGCGACCGGCGGCGAAAGCGGCATCGCATCGGTCGCGACGCTCGCCAGTCGAGTGCGTCATGGATCGGTGATGCTTCCCGTGCTCGACATCGGGGCAACGCTCGCGTGGTACACGTCCATCGGCTTCACCGAAGTCGCGCGTTACGGCGAGGACGGCGTGCTCAACTTCGGCATGGTGAAATTCGGCAACGCCGAGGTGATGTTCAGCGCCGCCACGCGACTTGGGGAGCCGAAGCCCAGCCTCTGGTTCTACGTCGACGGCATCGACGCACTGTATGGTGCGTTTCGCGCCCGGCAGCTGCAAGAGGCGCGCGATGCGCTCCGCGCGCCAGCCGGCGCGGCACCGACCATCGTCTTCCAGACGGACATCTACGACCCGTTCTACGGCGGGCGCGAGTTCGCCCTGCGCGACCTGAACGGCTACATCCTCAACTTTCACCAGCCCGCTGACCAATAGCGCGCGACGATCGCACCGCTACTCCAAACTCGGCTCCCACGGTTCCGCTTCGCGCGGTTTGAGGTTGGGATTCCGGTCGAGCATCCGCACGCAGGTGTTCCAGCGCAGGATCGCCTCGTCGTTCCCCGGCTCGGCCATCGACTCGGCTTTCGCATACCACCCGAGCGCCTTCTCGATCCAGTCGTAGGCCATCTCGGGGCTCCGCGGCAATCCGCGCTTGAGCAGCGAGTTCGCCCACCGCTCGCAAATGACGCCGTGGTAGTACGCGTTCTGGTACGGATCGCTCAGCTGGTCGACGGCCGTACCCGCGCGCGAGAGATCCTCCGCGCGACCGCTGGGAAACTGGTCGGTGATCGACAGCGCGTGCATAACGAGCGCGTCGGTCTGGTTCGGGTCGACGGCCAGCACATCGAGGCAGATGCTCTCGGCGGCGATCGAGTCGTTGAGCAGACGGTACCGGTTGGCCTTCTTGAGGGCCGCGGCAATCCCACCATGCGAGATGGACTTGAGTGCTGGGCGCGTGTCGTTCATCGCTTCTTCCCCCGCAGCAGGCGCACGAGCTTCACCACCGGATCGTAGAACTCGTCGACCACGCGCTCCTTGAGCGGGATGATCGCGTTGTCGGTGATGGTGATGTGCTCCGGGCACACCTTCGTGCAGCACTTCGTGATGTTGCAGTAGCCGATGGACTGGTCCTCCTTGAGATCGCGCAGTCGGTCCTCGGTGTCAAGCGGATGCATCTCCAGCGCCGCCGAGTAGACGAGGAATCGCGGCCCGATGAACTCGTCGTGCTTGTGATGATCGCGAAGCACGTGGCAGACGTCCTGGCACAGGAAGCACTCGATGCATTTCCGGAACTCCTGCACGCGATCGACGTCGCTCTGCGCCATGCGCCACGTTCCATCCGGTGCATCGGGCGGGCGCGGCGTGAACTTCCTGATCTTCTTCTTGACCTCGAAGTTCCACGAGACGTCGGTGACGAGGTCGCGCACGTGCGGGAAGGCGCGCATCGGTTCGACCGTCACCGGCTCGTTGGCCGGAAGCTCGTCCATGCGCGTCATGCACATGAGCTTGGGGCTCCCGTTGATCTCGGCGGAGCAGGAGCCGCACTTCCCGGCCTTGCAGTTCCAGCGGACGGCGAGGTCGCTCGCCGTCTCGGCCTGGATCTGGTGCATCGCGTCGAGCACCACCATCCCCTCGGTCACGTCGGTCGTGTAGTCGTTGAACGCGCCGTTCCCGCGTTCTCCGCGCCAGATCTTGAACGTCGTCGCGGCCATCTGGTATTCCCTGGTTAGCGTGAGGGCATCACTGGAGATACGGGAGAACGCTACGACTTCTGCTCGTCGATGATCGCCGCCAGCTCGGCGGGGAGCGGTGCGATCGGACGGCGTTCGAGCTGCATCGCGCCGTTGCCATCCTTGCGAAGGACGATGTTGAACTTCGCGAATTCGGCGTCCTTGTCGGGGAAGTCGTCGCGGAAGTGACCGCCGCGACTCTCCTTGCGCTCCAGTGCGGCGAGCGTGATCGCTTCTGACACGGTCAGCAGGTGCCGGAGGTCGAGGGCGGTGTGCCACCCGGGATTGTATTCGCGGTTTCCCTGCACCGCCGCGCGCGCCGCGCGGTCGCGCAGCCCGGCGAGGTGGCCGAGCGCCTCGCGCATCTCCCCATCCTGGCGCACGATCCCGACGAGCTTCTGCATCATCCCCTGCAGCTCGTGCTGGATGGTGAAGGCGGCCTCCCCTCCTCCCTCCCGCTCGAATGGAGCCAGCGCCGCGGTGACCGCGGCGTCGGCATCGGCAGCTGCAACGCTCGCCCGACCACGCTCGGCGACGAACTGCGCGGCGTACTCGCCGGCGCGCTTGCCGAACACCAGGAGGTCGGAGAGCGAGTTGCCGCCGAGTCGGTTCGCACCGTGGAGGCCCGCGGCGCATTCGCCGGCTGCGAAGAGCCCGGGAACGCTCGTCATCTGCGTGTCACCGTCGACGCGGATCCCGCCCATGATGTAGTGCGTCGTTGGCCCCACCTCCATCGGGACGGCGGTGATGTCGATGTTCGCCAGCTGCATGAACTGGTGATACATAGACGGGAGCTTCTTCTTGATGTGCTCCGCTCCCTTGGGGATGCGCTCCTTGATCCAGGCGATGTCGAGGAAGACGCCGCCGTGCGGGCTCCC
>CAZWVG010000149.1:0-14190 GCA_964637355.1 uncultured Gemmatimonadaceae bacterium | reverse complement strand
CTAACGCAGAAGTTCAGCTGCAGCGGAGGGTAATAGTGCGCGCGGAGCGCGCACTCCACAGCTCCGCTGTCTGCTGCAACGTTCGTTATGGTGCGGGGCACGACCGGGACGCGCAAGTGGCCGCATAGCTTAGGCGCCGCTGCGCGGGCGAGGAGTCGCGCCCCGTGGCGCGACGCACCCCGCGCGCTCGCCTCCTCGCGTCTGTAGCGCGCCGGCTACCAGCCATCCAAGTCACCGGTGCGCTCGGCTCGGAGCGCTTGGACGCGCACGAGCGCCGCCGCGCTCCTGGCATTCTCGCAGCGGCCCTCGCGCACCGTCTCGCGCCCGGTCGTCATAACAACGAGCAAACAACGCGGCGTCTGCCCACCGTGCGCCATCGCTTAGCGAAGCACCGACTCGCAGCGACGCACTAGCGACGGACTGCCAGCTCCCGCAGCATAACTGCTATTATCCACTTCCCGGTAACCCGGATACGAACCGCGAAGCAGCTCTTATCCTCGTGGCTAGTTCAGGATAACGTCGATCGTGTCACTCCGCCACGCAGCTCGCAACCACCACGGCGAGCACGCTTTAGATGGGGAGTGCTCGCGCGTGATAAAGATTATCGCTGCGAGTAGAGCGCGGTAATCACAATGAGCGTCGGAGGGGCGCGGGGGGAGTACGGTCGTGCGGAGCGTCAGGGGGGAGATCCGACGGAAGAACGTCAAGCGGGCTTCGAACGCCGGGACCACGATCGAGGATGTGCAGGTAGATCATGGTGGTCGACACGTCGCGGTGGCCGAGTAGTTCCTGCACGGTGCGAATGTCGTATCCACTGCGCAGCAGGTGGGTCGCGAACGAGTGCCGAAAGGTGTGCGCGGACACGCGTTTCGAGATACCGCTCGCGAGCGCGCCGGCGGTGATGGCACGCTGGACGGTGGTGTCGTGCAGGTGATGTCGCCTGATCCGTCCGGTGCGCCGCTCCCGGTATTGGCGAGAAGCAGGAAAGACCCACGTCCATCGCCAGTCTCGCGCGGCGTTCGGCAGCTTCAGGTGTAACGCGTGCGGCAAGGTGACACCGGCACCTCCGCGCGCGAGGTCGCGAAGGTGCAGTTGTCGCGACTGAGCGATTCGGCTACTGATGTCCTGCATGAGCGTTTCGGGAAGCACGGTGCGCCGATCCTTGGCGCCCTTGCCACCGCGCACGATCACCACGCCACGTCGCAGGTCGACGTCCTTCACCCGAAGTTGCAGCGCCTCGTTGAGGCGCAGCCCGCCGCCATACAATAGACGGGCAACGAGCTGTACATCTCCGTGGAGATGGCGAAGCACCGCGGCCACCTCGTCGGGCGTGAGGACGTTCGGGACTCGTACACCTTCCTTGGCCCGTACGAGCGCGGCGTTGGCTTCGACGGGAATGCGCAGGAGCGCGCGATACAGGAACAGCAACGCTGCACGTGCCTGGTTCTGCGTCGACGCGGCGACTTGCTTCTCGGTTGCCAGGTGACTCAGGTACGCCCGCAGCTCCCGCTCTCCGCATTCTCTCGGGTGGCGCAGTCCGCAGTAATGCACATAGCGCCGCACCCATCCTACGTATGCGCGCTCGGTACGCGAACTGTAGTGACGCGTGCGAAGGGCAGCACGCAGGTCGTGCAGGAGTCGAGACATCCAACCGGGAGGCGTGACGGGGCGGAAGCTGGTTCACACCCCGTCAACGCTGCGGCGCGATTGCGATCGCGCGTCACCAATTCCTTGCAGCTCGGATCAAACGCTTGCTGCAGGGAGCACACATCACGGAAACGGGCGCGGACGAGGCATGGGCCACGGCCACGGATTCATCCCTCGGCCAGCCATTCCGCGCACGGCGGCCTCGCGCACCTCGGGGTCCTCGCTCGACAACAGCTCCTTGAAGAACGACTCCGACTTCTCGCCGGACTTGAGCAGCGCACGGATCTGCGCCTTGCGCGCGGTGCTGTTGGTCTCGGTCTTGAGCGCATTGCGGAGCGCAGTGGTGGCGCGGGTATCCCCGATGTTCGAGAGCGCCCACGCGGCCTTGGTCCGTACCTCCGCGTCCTTGTCGGTCACGGCGCGCACGAGGCCATCGGGGGCCTCGCGGACGTCGATCTGACCGAGGGCCCAGGCGGCAGTTCCTCGGACATCCGGACTGGCGTCGCCACCAGCGGCGCTCCCCAAGGCGGCGACAGCGGAGGAGGCTTCGATCTCGCCCAGCGCCCACGCGGCGTTCTCACGGACGTCGGCACTCTTGTCGCCCCGCAGAATTTCGGTCAACGCACTCGCCGCGGACTCCGCGCGCAGGTTGCCGAGCGCCCAGACGATGGTCTCGCGCACGTCTTCGTCAGACTCGCCCTTGAGCACGGTCGCCATGGGCTCGGCGGCGCGACGCTGGCGAAGCTTGCCTAACGCCCACGCGGCGGTCCGTCGCACGCTGGCCACCTTGTCCGTTCGCAACACCTGCAACAAGTCATCGACTGCGTCCACGTCTTCCAGCGCTCCGGCCGAGCCAGCACCAGCGCGTCGTACGATATCCTCATCGTCCTTGAGCGCACGACGGACCGACCTGGCTACGCTCTTGTCGCCGATGCGACCGAGGGCCCAGACGGCGTTCGCGCGCACGCCGACGGCATCATCCCCAATCAGGCGTTCGAGGGGGGCAACGGCATCGCGGGAGCGCACGAGTCCGAGGGCGATGGCGGCGGCCTCGCGCGTGGGAGTCGCGCGCGACGAAGGAAGCTGGGCGATCAGTCGCTCCTCGACATAGGACGCCCGCACACGCCCGATCAAGCGCACCGCGACTTCGCGCACGCAGTTGTCGGTCGAGGCCAGACTGTCGATGAGCATGGTGATCTCGCTCGGTACCATGCGCGCACGCGGAAAGCCAGCAAGTCGAAGCGTGGCGTCGAGTCCGAGAGGCGGTGCGGGGGCGTTCATCCAGGAGCCGCCTCCCCAACCAGCGGCCGCTTCGGCGGTCAGCCCGCAGACGAGCGAGGGGAGTCCGTGGAGGACGGCGACAAGCCCGCGCACGTTCATGATCGGACGTTCCAGTTCGTCGCTGCTGCGCGAGCGTCGCAGGGTGGCGACATCAGGGAGTCCCAGTGCCGACGCGGCACCCCCAGGAACACGCGCGGACAGATAGTCGGCCGCTGAGACATCGGATGCCGGGACGGCAGCCGCAGGCGACACCAGCATGGCGGCATGGCTCGTGGCGAACTCGCCGCCGGCGAGTACGCCTAACGCGAAGACTACGGGGAATCGCAACATCGAAAACCTCGGTCGCATCGAAGGTTGATTTTTCAGCATCAGTGGGCAAAAGCAGGGCGCGGGCACTCGAGGCACACCGCGCCTGCAGTCAATCGTTGGGTTTCAATCCGTAGGTGTCGCTCCCCGGGCGTTACTCCCCAGGGTGTCACTCCTCTGGCATCACTGCACTGGCGTCACTGCACTGGCATTGCTTCACTGGCATCACTTCTCACGGGAACGGGCGGGGGCGTGGCATCGGCATGGGCCACGGTCCGCCAGCGCTCCTGCCGGCGAGCGCATTCACGACCATGCTCCGCACCTCCGGATCGTTCGAGTCGAGCAAGCGAGCGAGCGCGGGAGCCGAAGCGCCGCCGATGGCGCCTAACGCGCGGATGAGCGCGGTGCGCACGTTGCGATCCTTCTCGGTGTTCAGCGCGCGCTCGAGCGCCGGAACCGCTGCCTCGTCCTCGCGCTGGAAGATCACCCAGGCCGCGAGTCGCCGCACAGACGCGGAGCTGTCGCCAAGCGCACGCAACACGCCCGCGGGAACGGCACCTTCGCCGGAGTTGCCGATCGCCCACAGCGCAGTGGTGCGAACACGCGGGGACGCATCGTTGAGCACCGTGACGAGGACCTCGTCGCTCTTCCCGTCCCCGAGCGAGCCGAGGGCCCAGGCAGCGGTCTCGCGGATACGCTCCTCGCTGTCCTGCTTCAGCACGCCCTCGATGGCGGCGACCGCGTCGGAGTTCTCGTCGCCGTTTGCGAGCGACCAGACGATCATCTCGCGCACATCGGCGTCGCGCTCGCGCCTGAGCGCCTCGGCGAGTCCCTTGGACACATCCGCGTGATCGGCGTACTGGGCCAACCCCCACGCGGCCACTCGGCGCAGCGCGGCGCTCGTGTCGGTGCGGAGCACCTTGAGGAGCAGCGTCGAACGATCGTCTTCGCCACCCTGCTGGACCTGCTGGGCGAGTGCTACCGATGCAGGGCCGCCCGTGGTGACGTTGCGGAACGCAGCGCTGATCTGCTTGCCGACGTTGTCCAGTCCATCGATTCGCACATCGGTACGCACATTCGTGCGCATCTCCTGGCGGAAATCCTGGCGCAGTTCGCGCTGCACGGCGGCATTTACCTCGGCTTCGGTCACGGCACGCGCGGCCCCACGGCCAAGCTGTTGCATGTCAGCGTTGGGATCGAACGAGGTACCGGGCCGATCGTCGCTGGCGCTCCGTGCACGCGACGAAACGACGCCCACGGTATCCCGCTCGATGGTGTCGCCTAACGCGGATCCGGCGGCGAGGCGCGGGCCCGGCGCACCTTCCTCGGCGGCGCGAGCCTGCGACGCGGGAACGGCACCGCCGACGAGCACGGCCATCAACGCGAGGCCGGCGACGACGAGGGCGGACTGGGCGCGGCCACCGCCGCGACGCACATCGGGATCAAGAATGGCAAGCATACGTCCCTCGAACTCCTTGCGATCGGCCATGGGAATCGCGACCGCCGGCGTCCCCGGGGCGCGAACGCTCGTCACGATGTCGAGCAGATGCTCTGCATAGTTGGAGGCGCGGAGCCCGCACATGAGGGCGAGATCGTCGCACGCGCGCTCGCTCTCGATGCGCAACCGCCGCGCGGCGCGCCAGACGAGCGGATGGAACCAGTAGATCGCGCAGGCGATGCGCCCCAAGGTGTGGCCGAGGAGGTCGTTGCGGCGGATGTGCGCGAGCTCGTGCATCAGCACGGCCTGACGGCGCTCGTCGTCCCAGCTGTCGCTCTCGGCGGGGAGGACGATGGTCGGCGTGACCAGGCCAGCGGCAAACGGCATCTTGACCTCGTCGCTCCGTACGATGCGCGGGGTACGGTCGATCCCCAGCCGGTCGGCCAGCTCGTACAGCGGACCGGACCAGCCCCGCCCGTCGAGCGGGGTCGCCCGACGCACGATGCGGTTCACCGAGAGGAAGCCGGCAAGGAGCCAGGCGCCTAACGCAAGCGCCACGACGATCCACGCGAGGAGGAATCCCTCCCACACATTGGGGATCCAACGCGGTGATGTGGGGGCAGCGCTGCTCGACGGAGTCGCGTGACTTGCGGCGTCGTTCGCGGTACCGCTGGCGCCGTCCATCGCGCCGGACGGCGGTGCGGTCAACACGACGGAGGCGGAACCGTTGGTCGCCGAGAGCGTCGCGCGCGCTCCGGACTCGGTGACGGTCCTCTCGACGGATGGCGAGGTGACGGAGGCGTTCGACGTGGAGCGAAGGAGCGCCGAGGGGAGCACCGCCAGGCGCAACGGGCTCCAGGCAACGATCGCCGGGAGAATCAGCACGGCGCCCAGCGTCGCCGCCCAGACGAGATGGCGCGCGCCTGCTGTGGCGCGTTGGAGGAGCGTCGCCGCGCCAAACGCGAGGACGAGGAGCAACGTCGCCTTGGCCAGCAGTGTGACGAGCGCGGCGGTGTCGCCCACGGGGACGTTCAAGGCGTTGGTGAGGGCGTCCATGATCAGCGCCCTCCCGCGCGGGCGTTGCGGATCTGCGCGCGCAGCCGCTCGATCTCCTTCTCCCCGATGTCGGCATCGCTCAACCGGAGGAGCGCAGTAATGGCCTGCTCGGTCGATCCGGCGAAGTACGTCTCCACCACGTGCGCCAGCGCGCTCTCCTGCGAACGCTCGGCGGAGACCGACGGGAGGTAGACGTAACGCGGACCGTCCTCGCGGTAGCGCACGACATCCTTCTCGGAGAGGATGCGGAGGATCGAACGAACGGCGGAATACGTCGGCGGATCGGGGAGTTCTTCCATGATCTCGCTGACGGTCGACGGGCCGCGGCGGTGGAGGATGTCCATCACCTGCCGTTCGCGCCGGGTCAGTTCACTGGGGGCAGAAGGCTTTGCCATGATCTTCTCGAAAGGGCGTTCCGTGTCGCACTTGAGCTGCTGATTTTTCAGCCTTGCTGATTTTTCAACACTTCGGCCGGAAAGTCAAGCGCCCGACCTAAAGTCGGGCGCTCCGTGCCGGAGATTTCTGGGACGAGTCGCGTCGGGCGGCTAGACCGGTACCGCCGCCAGCGCTCGGTACGACTTACCGATGTAATCGAACATGGCGGGCGTCGGGACGTTCGACATGCGCCGGCAGAGCACATCCCCCTCGTTGCGGTACATCGTCATCACCGCCTTGGAGTTCCCGACGTCGCCGCCGGTGAATTCCTCAACCAGCGACTTCCATCGACGCGCGAGCTCCAGCATCTCGGGGGCCTCGGGAGAGGTACCCACTTCCATATGATGCTGAACGGCAGGAATGAGTTCGCCCCACTCCCGCTCGACCTCGCGCACCCGCTGATCCGTCGCCTCCACTCGGCGCGCGCGCAGCGTCTCGAGCTGCTCGGGGGTGAAGTACTTCTCCATGCCGGTCATCGCCTCGATCATCTGGCAGAGCGCATCGGTCGTGACGTCGTCGGCACGCTCGAGGCGATCGGCGAGCGACGAAAGACGCTCGACCAGGCGAGTCTGCGAGGCGATCTGCTCCTCGAGCCGCATCCGGTGCAGGTCGATGACCCGCCTGAGCGACAGTCGAGCACCGCTCAGGAGTCGCTTCACTTGATCGAGCGGGAAACCCATCAACCGCAGCGACTGGATCTGCTGCAGCCGCTCGACGTCGGCGCGCGTGTAGAGCCGATGTCCCGAGGGAGTGCGCCCACTCGGGACGAGGAGCCCGATGTCGTCGTAATGATGCAGCGCGCGCACGGTAAGTCCTGTCCGGCGCGCAAGTTGCCCGACCTTCCACGAGTCGGTCTGGGTCGCCGAGCGGCGCTCTCTTGTTGGGGCGGACATGATCATGACCCGAAGTTAGATCCTCACGTTACGTGAGGATCAAGCAAGTCGCGATCCCGCCCTGCAGCTATCGCTCGCTATCCAGCGCGGCCATCCCGTGCTCGTTGTAGCGAGTGCCGGCGACCGCGTCCACGGGGACAGCGCTCTCCAGACGAGCGACTTCGTCGGGAGAGAGCGTGACGTCGAGGGCTCGCAGCGCCGCGTCGAGCTGCGCGCGGGTGCGGGCGCCCATCACCGGAATGATGCGTTCTCCCTTGGCCATGACCCAGGCGATGGCGAGCTGCGTGGCCTCGACCCCCTTCTCCTTCGCGAGTTCGCCGATCGCGGCGACGAGTCGCTCGTTCTGCTCGCGGTTCACTGCACTGAAGCGTGGAAGGTAGGTGCGATAGTCTCCGGCTCCCGTTGGGATCGATCCCGAAAGCAGCCCGCGAGAAAGGACGCCATACGCGGTGACGGCGATCCCCAGTTCATCGAGGACGGGGAAGATCTTCGCTTCGGGGGAACGGCTGATGAGCGAGTACTCGATCTGCAGGTCGGCGATGGGATGCACCGCGTGCGCGCGTCGAATCGTTTCAGCGCCAACCTCCGAGAGCCCTACGTGTCGCACATACCCGGCCTTCACCATGTCGCCGATCGCGCCAACGGTCTCCTCGATGGGGACGGCGGGATCGAGGCGCGCCGGCCTGTAGACGTCGATGTGGTCGACACCGAGCCGGTTGAGCGAGTAGGTGAGGAAGTTCTTGAGCGCGGCGGGGCGAGCGTCGAAGCCGTTCCACGATCCGTCGGGTCCACGGAGGGCGCCGAACTTGACCGAGATGAGTGCCTGATCGCGCTTCCCGCGGAGCGCGCGACCGAGAAGAAGCTCGTTGTGGCCGGATCCGTAGAAGTCGCCCGTGTCGAACAGGGTAATGCCGCGGTCGAGCGCCTGGTGAATCGTGGCGATCGATTCCTGCTCGTCACTTGCTCCGTACATCCCAGACATTCCCATGCAACCCAAGGCGATGGGGAAGACCGCCGGGGCGCCGGCGCCCAAGGGGCGCGCGTGGGGGTTGAGTAATGAAGTCATGGGAGACACATTCGGTGGGTCACTCTCCGTTGGGAAGTAGGCTCCCGAAAGTGCTGTAGTATCTTCAGGGAAACTCAATGACTGTACAGATCTCTCCCGCTCCGTCCGAAAGCGCGGCCAAGGAAGCGCTCCTTCGTGAAGTGCTCGAGCGCATTGCCGACAAGTGGACGCTGCTGGTGATCGAAGAGCTGTCGAGCGAGACGCCGGTTCGATTCACCGAGCTACGCGACCGCATTGGCGGCGTGAGCCAGAAGATGCTGACCAAGACGCTTCGCCAGCTCGAACGCGATGGCCTGGTCACTCGGCGGGTGCACCCGGTCATCCCGCCGCGTGTCGACTACACGCTCACGCCGCTGGGCGAGAGCCTGGGGGAATCGGTCTGCGGCATCTGGATGTGGGTGGAGGAGCACATGGACGAGGTGGTGCGATTGCGCGCGGAGCACGACGCGCGAGCCTGACCAGAGTACCTGACCCCGCGTACCTGACCCCGCGTACCTGACCCCGCGTACCTGACCCGCGTAGCCAGGGCGCGGATGGGGAACGCCCGATCACGCCCCCGTACCTTTCGCCCATCCATCGCTTGTGTGTGGCGTGCTCGCTCGCGAGAATCCACCCTCGCGTTACGCTCGATCAAACACTCGGAGACACCATGCGCTATTCGTTCATTGCCATCGCCGCGCTCGTGAGCGCCACGGCGCTCCAGGCGCAGGACGCCGACCGTTCGGTGAAGGGGGGCGTGCAGGTCGCCGGCTGGAAGGCACGCGTCGACCGTCGCCCCATGTCGCAAGGCAAGACAGTCAACGATTCGAAGCTGGTGAACGAAGGAGGAGCGCTCCGCCTCTCGGTCGGACCGGCCGGCAACTTCTGGAACGATTCGCACGTCGCCAAGGGTGACTACACCGTGAAAGCGACGTTCGACGAGCTCAAGATGGCCGCGTCGCATCCGCACTCGTACGGGATCTTCATCGGCGGACACGATCTCGAGAGCGATCACGAGACGCTGATGTACTGCATCGCCTACGGCAACGGCACCTACTCGATCAAGACGTTCCACGGCGAGAAGGTGACGACGCTGGTGAACACCGAGGCGTCGCCGGCGCTCCACAAGGCGGATGGCGAGGGCGAGTCGAAGAACGAGATCGGGTGGAGCGTGAAGGGAGGGAAGGCGTCGTGCGTGATCAACGGACAAACGGTGAAGACGCTCGAGTCGAGCGACGTGATCGCCGCCGACAAGCTCACCTCGCTCGACGGCGTGTACGGGATCCGCGTGAGCCACAACCTCGAGCTCAAGGTCACCGGGCTCGCCATGGCCAAGCAGTAGGCGCGCGATGCCGCTCTTCGACTACAAGTGCAATGCGTGCGGCGTGACCTTCGAGGCGCTGGTGCTCAAGGGGAAGGAGCCGGTGTGCGCGTCGTGCGGTGGCGCCGACCTCGAGAAGCTGCTCTCGCTGCCGGCGGTGAAGTCATCGACGACACACGACCTGGCGATGCGGAGCGCCAAGCGGCGCGACAAGGCGCAGTCGGCCGAACGTGAGAGCGCGCAGCGACAGTACGAGGAGAGTCACGACCGGCACGGCTAGGCGAGTCGTGCAGGCCGCAGTTTGGGCCGCAATGCAGGCCGACGTGCAAGCCGTAGCGCGTGTCGCTACGGCTTGCTCATCCGGTGGTCGACGGCGATCCAGTTCACTTCCCACGTCGCCCCGCCGTCGGCCGAGAAGGCCTGCTCGAAGCGGGCGGAATCCCTGGTGACGCCGGAGATGATGAAGCGCGCGAGTACCGCGCGCCCGTTCGCCTGGTCGACGCCGAAGAAGACGCCGCGACCATTGGAAAACGATCCGACGACCGGCGGGCTGAGAGTTCCCGAACCGCTGTTGGCGTAGTTGAGGCTCCACTGCCTCGATGTCGGGTCGTACAGGCGCAGCGCCATCCCCACGATCCGCCCCGCGGGTCCGGTAACGTCGAGATCGACGAGGTTCGCCTTGCCGCCCATCGCGGGTCGCACGGTGCTCGTGCCGTGATACTCGACCCACTCCGTCGAACCGGTGAGCGGCTTGGCGAGACGACGCAGATCCGTGCGCCACGTGCCAAGCTCCCAGTCGAAGTCGTGGGAACCGTCGGGAGGCGTCGCGGCGCCCTGCGCGCCAGCGAGATTCATCGCGCCGCTGATTGCGCTCAACAAGAGCGCGATCGTCGCGCAGCGCGCAGCCGACTTCACCCAACTCGAGCACCGCTGCATAGCTTGAGGCTCCATGTCTACCGATGATGGCGAAAGGCGCGTGCGAGTGCTGGCGGCCGTAATACACCGCGGAAGCAAGATGCTCATTTGCCAGCGCCCCCCGCACAAGCGCCACGGCGGACTCTGGGAATTTCCCGGCGGCAAGCTCGAACCCGGCGAGACCGACGCCGACGCCGCACATCGCGAGCTGCACGAGGAACTCGGCGTCACCGCCACGGCGGTCGGCGACGAACTCGTCGTGCTCCACGACGAAGGCTCCCCATTCTGGATCGCGTTTGTCCCAGTGGAGATCGACGGCGAGCCTACCTGCCTCGAACACTCGGCGCTCGCGTGGGCGGCGCCCACGGATCTCCTCGCATACGCGCTCGCGCCGAGCGATCGCCGGTTCGTCGAGTGGCTCCTCGCGCGCGGCGCGGGGGGCGACGCCGGGCGCGGCCATTGACGCCCACCGCCATCGGGGCCGAAGTTGCAGGTCTTGCCCCAACTCTCGACAAGGAGTCCGGATGTCGTTCGCCACATCAACTCGCACCCACAGGCGTGCGCACAGGCGCCTGATGACGGCATTCGCCGCGCTCGCCGCGGCCGCCATTCTCGTTCCCGCGCTCGCCGGCGCGCAGGTCAGGACGACCGCCGGGATCGTGAAGGGATCGACGACGGGAGGCTCCAAGCCGATCCGCACCTTCCTCGGCATTCCGTACGCGAAGCCCCCGGTGGGCGCGCTGCGCTGGCGCGCCCCGGAACCGCCGGCCTCGTGGAGCGGGGAGCGCGATGCGACGAAGTTCGGCCCGCGCTGCATGCAGGCGCCGATCTATTCGGACATGATCTTCCGTGACACGAACAGCGAGGACTGCCTCTACCTGAACGTCTGGACGCCGGCAAGATCGGCTAACGAGAAATTGCCGGTCATGGTCTGGATCTACGGTGGCGGATTCCAGGCAGGATCGGCCTCCGAGCCGCGCCAGGACGGCGAGCGACTTGCCGGCAAGGGCGTGGTTGTCGTGAGCATGAACTACCGCATGGGGGTGTTCGGCTTCTACGTGAATTCCGAGCTGACCGCCGAGTCGAGCCACCACGCGTCGGGCAACTACGGATTGCTGGACCAGACGGCGGCGATTCGCTGGGTGCACGACAATATCGCGGCGTTTGGCGGAGATCCGAACAACGTCACGATCTTCGGCGAGTCGGCCGGATCGTTCTCGGTGAGCGCGCAGATGGCCTCGCCGCTCAACAAGGGAATGGTGCAGAAGGCGATCGGCGAGAGCGGGGCGTTCTTCAGTTCGACGCTGTCCGCCCCAACGCTCAGCAGCGCCGAGGAGCGGGGCAAGGCGCTGCTCATGCGCGCCGGAGTGTCGTCGGTCGCGGCACTGCGCGCGATTCCCGGCGACTCGCTCCTCAAGATCGTCATGTCGACGCAGGGGATGTCGTTCAGCCCGATCATCGACGGCTACTTCCTCCCGCGTCCGGTGCCGGAGATCTATGCAGCTGGCGACCAGCTGCACATCCCGCTGCTTGCCGGTTGGAATGCGGGCGAGGTGCGCGGGATGGCGACGCTCGCCGCGGTGCTGCCGACGGCGGAATCGTTCACGCAGCGGGTGAAGGCGCAGTTCGGCGAGAACGCAGACGCCGTGCTCGCGGCGTATCCGGCAGCGACCGACAGCGCGGCGGTCGAAGCGATGGCGGCGCTCTCCAGCGACCAGTTCATCTCGCATGGCACCTGGCGGTGGCTCGAGGCACACCGCAAGTCGGCCGGCCAGCCGGTCTATCGCTACCTCTTCGCGCGCGAGATCCCGATCCCGCCGGGACAGATGGTGAACGGGCGTCCCGTCACGGCGCACGACGTGGGGGCTCGGCACGCCGGCGAAATCGAGTACGTATTCGGCGCACTCAACTCGGTCCCGAAGGTGACGTGGGAGCCGGCGGACCGTGCGCTCTCCGAGCTCATGATGTCGTACTGGTCCAACTTCGCGAAGACGGGGAATCCCAATGGTGCGGGGCTTCCCACCTGGCCGCGCTACGAGGCGTCGACGGGGAATCCGGTGATGACGCTCGACGTCAAGTCCGGCGCGGCGCCCGATCGTACGCGTGCGCGGTACGAAGTGCTGGAGAAAGCGACCGCGGGGCGGCCCTAAGCACACACAGCAAACTGGGGCGGGGGTGCCGATCGACTGGCACCCCCGCCCCGTCCTGCGTCCCCCATGGTGCGGGACGTCGAGTTCCCTACTTGCTGCGCTCGAGCGTGAGGTAGACGCTCTGGCCGTCTCGCGTCACGAGCAGGAGCGCGGGGCGGTCACCCGACTTGAGCGCATTGCGCAGCGCCTCGGGCGTACGGACGGCTTCGCCGTCGACCTCCGTGATCACGTCGCCAGCGCGGAATCCCGCGTCGGCGGCGCGCCCCGACGGCTGCACGCCGGTCACCACCACACCCTGACGGGAGTCGATCCCCATCTGGCGCGCGATGTTGGGCGTGAGCGGCTGCACGCTCATTCCGTACCCCGAGCCATCGTTCCCGGCGACCGGTTCGCCATTGCGGCTGGCGGCCACCTTGAGCTCGGCGAGCGTCACGTCGATGGTACGCTCCGATCCGTCGCGGACGACACGCAGGCGGACGTTAGTCCCAGGCTGCAGTTCGGCGATCTGGTTGCGCAGCGTGTTGCCGTCCTTGATCGCTTCGTCGTTGACGGCGACGATCACGTCGCCGCGCTCGACGCCGGCCTTGTCGGCCGCGCCACCCGGGGTGACGGCATTCACCAACGCACCACCCACGGTGCTGAGCTTGAGGCTCCGGGCGATGTCGGAGGTGACGGGCTGAATCGTGACGCCGAGCATGCCGCGGTGCACGGTCCCGCTTTCGATCAGCTGCGACATGACGTTGCGCGCCATGTTCGACGGGATCGCGAAGCCGATGCCGATGCTCCCGCCCGACGGCGACAGGATCTGCGAGTTGATCCCGATCAGCTCACCGCGCGTGTTCACCAGCGCCCCGCCTGAATTGCCCTTGTTGATCGGGGCGTCGGTCTGGATGAAGTCCTGGTAGCCGCCGTCACCCGGGCCGTCGGTCGCGCGCCCCTTGGCGCTGACGATCCCCATGGTCACGGTCTGGCCGATGCCGAGCGGGTTGCCGACGGCAAGGACGATGTCACCAACGCGCACGGCGTCGGAGTTGCCGAGCGAGAGCGTGGGGAGATCCTTCGCATCGATCTTCACCACGGCGAGGTCACTGGGCTTGTCGGTGCCAATCACCTTCGCGTCGAGCGAACGCCCGTCACTCAGGTCGACCGTGACGCGATCGGAGCCTTCGACCACGTGATTGTTGGTGAGGATGTAACCGTCCGGCTTCATGATGACGCCGGAACCGAGCCCGCGCTCGCGCTGCTCGGGCATCTGCTGCTCGGGGATCATGAACTGCTGCCCGAACTGACGCCCGAACTGCCCGAAGAACTCGCGCAGCTGCGGATCATCAGGCATGCCCTGGGATGCCACGCGCGCGGTCCGCTCGGAGCGGATCGTGACGACGGCGGGTTGCAGTTTCTCGACGATGGGGGCGTACGAATCGCCATTGGGCGCCAGGGTGTTGCCGGACGCCGGAGCCACGATCGCGTTAGGCGCCGAGTTGGGGCCCTGTGTCGCGTTCGACTCGATGGCGGTCCAGGCGATCAGCCAGCCCGCAATGGCGAGGATACCCGCGGAGAGGAGCGCCCGATTCCGAAATGGCGCACCCCCCGTCGCACGGGAGTCCTTGTTGCTGTTGGTATCCATAAAGCGCTGTCCTTGTGTTGAGGGAAGTGACGCACTTGGACAGTACACAGCCAGCATTACCAGACCCTTTCCGCCA
>CAZWVG010000148.1:0-14213 GCA_964637355.1 uncultured Gemmatimonadaceae bacterium | reverse complement strand
GGCATCGGCGTCGACGTGGCGTACTCGTGACGCCGCCCGATCACGCGCTCGAACTGGATCCCCCACTCCTGCACGGCAGCGCTCGAGAAGCGCAATTGACTGAAGGGAATGCGATACTCCGCCGTCCACCCGCCCGAATCGACGGAGGTCGCAACGTCCCAGACCGGGTCCCACGAGTTGTCGTCGGTGTTGATGATCTTGACTTCGTCGCGCCTAACGCCGAGCGGGTTGACGTCGAAACCGAAGGCGGTGCGGCGGTCGTGATACGAGTCGATCATCACGCCGAACCAGTCGGAGTCTCCCAGGTCCATGTCGCGGCGTCCGAGCCGCGCCGTCACCGCCCCCCGATCGTGCAGCCGCACGCCGACATAGAGGTATGTGTCGTCGTAGAGGACGCGCACGTCGGTGCGCTCGGAGGCCGGGCGCCCTTCTTCGGGATCGACCTGCGTGAACGAGCTCGTGACCGGCGCCGAGGCCCATGCCCCCTCGCTCAGCCGGCCGTCGAGAACGATCGGAGTCGTCGTTCGAACGGCGTGCGAGACGGGGAGCGGGCGGCTCGAATCGGGAGGAGCTGGCGCGGCGGTCGATTGAGCGCCGGCCACCAATGGTATGACAAGCGCGAGGATCGAGACGCGCTGAATGACGCGGGGCATGGGACTTCGGTGGAAAGACCGAAGTATAGCCCGCGGTACCGGAACGGAACGCGGACGCGCCCCGCTCCCCGGGAGATCTCAGGCGATACCCGGGTCCGGGACGTCCTCGCCCAGCGCCGTCGCCAGCTCGATCAGGTGATCCTGCTCGTCGCGCAGGATCTCGCGCAGCTCCTCGGAAATGGCGAATTCGCCTAACGCCTCAGCCTGCAGCACGCGCCGGCGATACTGCCGGATCGTTTCGGTCTCGTTCGCGAGGTCGGCGCGCAGCATCTCCTCGTTGTCGTCGGTCGACTTGACGGGCTTGGCAACGACCGTCGGCGTACCGCCGAGGTAGTCGATCTGCTTCGAGATCTTGAGCGCATGGGAAAGCTCTTCCCCGGCGTGCTTCTCGAGCTCCTTCGCCACGTGCATGTAGTTCGCCCCCTTGAGCACCTGCGAGTACGTGACGTAGGCGATGATCGCCTGGTATTCGCGCGAGAGATCCTCGTTGAGTGCGGCAATCAATTCGCGACGTGTGACCTGGTTCGCATCGGCAGCTGGACGCGCCGACTTCTTTTTCGATGCGGGCACGGAGTCCTCGAATGAGAAGGAATGGTTAGGCGAACGCGGGTGGCGACCACATGCGGAGGTTCGCGCACGCCTCGTCAGGCATTCGATCCTATTGAGACTTGGCGCGCGCGGCTATCGCCCCGGAGCAGAGCATTTCTCTACTCCCGGCGGGGAAGTGTTCTGGTCGGCGAAGTCCGCTACGATGGGCGCGATCGGGAGGGGCAGGCACGCTTGGTGCACGGCGCGCGCCCATGAACGTGAGATGAACCCCAGATTAACATTATCCGCCGATTTCTGCGTGACCGACTCCCGATCGACACCACACTTCGTTGCGCCGCACCCTCACGGAGCTGAAGCGCGCGAGCAGGTCATCGCCCACGGAACGGCCTACCGTCCGGAGATCGATGGCCTTCGCGCGATCGCCGTGCTGAGCGTCATCCTCTTTCATCTCGGCGTACGCCAGCTCGGGGGTGGCTTCGTTGGTGTCGACGTCTTCTTCGTCATTTCCGGCTTCCTCATCACCGGAAACATCCTCGCCGACGTTCGCCGGCAGCGGTTCAGCTTCGCGCGCTTCTACGAGCGGCGCGCGCGCCGCCTCCTTCCCGCGCTCTTCGTCACGCTCGCCGCGACGACGTTGGCCTCGGCGATCGTCCTTCCGCCGTATCAGCTGCGCGCCATGGCGAAGTCGCTCGTCGCCGCCGTCTTCTCCGCGTCGAACTTCGTCTTCTGGAGTCAGTCGGGATACTTCGACACCCAGGCGTCGCTCAAGCCGCTGCTGCACACCTGGTCGCTCTCCGTGGAGGAGCAGTTCTACCTGATATGGCCGGCGACGATGCTCCTGCTCTGGCGGCGCGGCGGCGCGAAGCTCCTCATCGCGCTGCTCGTCGTCGCGGTGTTCGTGTCCATCGGCGCCGCCGAATACGTGATTCCGCGCGATCGTGATGCGGCCTTCTACCTCGCACCGTTCCGGGTCGCGGAGTTGGCGATCGGTGCGCTCTGCGTGTGGTGGATCGAGCGAACCCCGCGTGGGTGGTGGCGCGGCGACGCGGTCGCCTTCACGGGACTCGCGGCAATCGGCTACGCGGTGCTCGCCTTCACCGAACGCACCGCTTTCCCGGGGATGCACGCTCTCGTTCCCTGTCTCGGTACGGCCGCCGTGATCTGCGCGACCGACGCCCGCGTCGCGCGCCGTGTGTTGAGCACACCGACCGCGCGCGGGACCGGGCTCATTTCGTATTCGCTGTATCTCGTTCACTGGCCGATCCTCGTCTTCGCGCGGCACCTCGGGGGCGAGTCGATCGGCGTGCGACTCGGCGCTGCGCTGTTCGTGGCGATGTTCGCGATCGCGACGCTGATGTACTTCTACGTCGAGCGCCCGTTCCGGTGGCGCGCGGCGCGCCCTGTCAGTGCCGGGGGCGTCGGGACGACACGGCAGCCTGCCGGCACGCGCCGGTTTGTCACCGGCATCGCCGCGACTGCGCTCCTGCTCTCGGCGGTTGGAGGGTGGGCGTACGTGTCGAAGGGGTGGCCGGGACGCGTGGCGCCCGATGTGGAACGACTCCTCGCCCACAACGCGACCGCCTTTCGGCGGCGAGCGATCGCGGTGCGTTCGCCCCGCTGCCACATGACGGGCGCGTTCGATCCTCGTCGCCTGAAGCGGCGCGACTGCATGGGGATCGCGTCGGGTCGCCTCAACATTCTCGTGATCGGCGACTCGCACGCGGCCGATCTCTGGATGGCGCTCCACGGCGCGTATCCGCAGGTGAATTTCCTGCAGGCCACCGGCGCGGGGTGCCTCCCGGTGGAGGCACGGTACGTGGGGCTCGACCGTCCCTGCCTCGATCTCTTGCAGTCGGTGAAGCGCAACGGCGCAGTGCTGGACAGCCTCGACGGGATTGTCCTCGCCGGACGATGGCGGGAGCCGCTCGACGAGATACGACCGGAGCTCGACTTCTTCCAGGAGCGCGGCCTTCCGGTGACCGTCTTCGGGCCGCCGCTCGAGCTGACCACCGACGTGCGCACGCTGCTGTTCCGCGCCGGCACGACGGCGGGCTTCGAGGCGTTCGCGCGCCCGTACGTCGACACGGCGGTCACGGGCATCGACCGTCAGCTGCAACGACTGGCGACGTCGGACGGCGCCGGCTTCGTCAGCATCATCCGCACCCTGTGCGGCGATGGCACCTGTCCCATGTTCGACGAGCGCCGCCAGCTCCTGATGCACGACTACGGGCACTGGGGGGTGGAAGGAGGGGCGTACTTTGCCCGCCGCCTGCGGGAGCGCTTCCCGGACCCAAACTCCCTCCTGCCGCGGCCGTTGGCGGTGCAGCGTCGGGCGCCGGTGACGAACGCCGGTCAGTGATTGCGCACGGGGTGCGCCTCTCCCGAAGGCGCTAGTCGCGGCTGCTCCCGGCGGAGGAAGACAGGGAGCGGGCGATGCGCGAGATTCCCCGCTCCCTCGATGCACAACTCTCGCGCAGGCGCCGCCTGCAGGCAGATACGATGAGCAAACTTTTGCGCGGACTGGCCGCCGGCTACGGAGCGAAGAAGCTCGGCGGCGGCTGCTTCTCGACGATCCTGGTCTTCCTCCTCCTCTGGTACCTCCTCGGGCACTTCCGGGTCTTCCAATAGCCCCTGGCGCAGGGGACGCGTAGATGCACCGAGGGCACGGATCGCCCCCCGTGGCGACCAGTGCCCTCGATGTCCAGCACCCAACGCGTGACCGCGCCGGGAAATGTCAGGGAATGACGACTGCCTGCGTCCGCGAGTTGGAGAGCCCGCCGTTGTCCACCACCGTCAACGTGATGTCGACCGTAGCGGCGCTCTTGAACTGGCGCGAGAACGTCGTGGCAGTCGAGAGCACCTTGCCGTTCGCGTTGGTCCACGTCCAGGAGACGACCTGCCCGTCAGGATCGCTCGCCGACGAGCCGTTGAACGTGCAGAGGTGAGCTGCTGTGCAGCTGTAGGTCCAGTTGGCGACCGGCGGCTGGTTCGGCGTCGTACCGCCGACCACGATGGTCTTCGTGATGCTGTTCGAGAGTCCTCCACCGTCCGTGACCGTCAGCGTGAGGTCGAACGTGGTCGCACGACGGAACGTGCGCGAGAAGGTCGGCGTCGTCGCGAGGATCGCGCCGTTGCTGTTCGTCCACTTCCAGGCGGCGATCGCGACGTCGTCGGTCGAACCCTGACCGTCGAACCCGCAGGTCAGCCCACTGCAACTGCTGGTGAACGACGCAACCGGTGGTTGGTTGGTCGGCGGCGTGACCGATGGAATGACGAAGTTGGTGAGGACGCCGCGCGTCCGGTCGAGCGTACGCGACCCGGACGTGACACTGTCTACGATGAAGGCGATCGCCCCGACGCCACAGAGTCCCTGATGCGTGAGCGTCACGCTCCCCGCGGCATTCGTCGCGCCCTGCTTGAGGCTGTCGGTCCAGTAGTCGTCGAGGAAGCGCCCGTACACGGTCGCGCCGCCTAACGGGGCCCCCGTCTCGCTGGTCACCGTGAGCGTGGCGCGCGTGAGGTTGTACATCTTCCCGCCCTGGATGCAGCTCCCGGGGAACGCCGGATCCTGCACGAACTGCCCGGTCATGGCGAGGGCGCTCACGAGCACGCAGTTGGCCGCGCATGGCGTAACCGGCGTGAGGCGCATGAGGCGAGCGCTGCGCCCGATCGTCACGGTCGCCAGGATCTGCCCCGATGTGTTGCGGCTGCCGGCGCTGTTCACCAGCGCGCCCGGATACGCGGACGACACCCGTGCACTCAGTCCCTGCGCACTCCCGTTGGGCCCATCGGCAAACGCACCGGTGCTGGCGATCGTCAGCGTGAGATCCTGCGCCGCGTCCAGATCGCCCATGCCCGCGCGACTCAGTCGCCCGGTCGGCGTGGTCGAGATCTGCTGCCAAGTCCCCCCGGCCGCGAGACGGAACGGGTAGAGCAGGTTCTGCGAACCTGTGGTAATCAGGAAGTGCGCCTGATCTCCGGCATCGTTCACCGCACTCCCGTTACGTCCGGCGCCGGTGAAGCCGCTCGGTGGTGCCGGGAGCGGCACGAACGACGCAGGATTCCCGAGCTGATACGTGCCCGCCGTCGTCGCCACGCGCCCGCCGCGACTGATCACCGAGGGCGCCACGTTCGGGTAGCCGAGTGTGGCGAGGTTGATCGTCCCGGTCGCTTGCGACCACATGTACGGGGCGGCCGCGGTGGGAATCGCGCCGCCCGTCGATGCCCACCCGACCACGCGCCCCTGTTCGTCGACGCCCGCCACATCGGCGCTCGACATTCCCCCGAGGAGCGGAATTTCCGATGCCGTGAAGCTCGCACCACTCGGCTGCCACTGCGCCCCCTTCGTGGTCGTGCCCGGGACGCCAACGTAGCCGACGATCAGGTTCTGGTTGGTGATGTACGTGGGATGTTGATTCGTCCCCCATCCAGCCACGCCCGGGAGTACGACGCGCTGCCCCGCACGCCACACGACCTGGTCCTGTGGCGGAAGACAGAACGATCCGCACCCGGTATCGCGGTACGACGAGCCGACGACGTTGCCGGCATCGTTCATGTCGAAACCCGTCGCCGCGGTCGCAACGAATTCGGGGGCGTATGTCGTGGCGAACGACGTGAGGGTCGCGCGTGCCGGCTGGGCGACCGCGCGCGGACTCGTGGGCGTCGCGTCGCTGTCGGCGCAGGCCGATGCGAACAGTCCGACCGTCGTCGCGCGTAGCACGTGCATCGCCGCTCGGCGACGGTCGGCGGCTGACCTACGTAAGGAAAGCATTTCTGGATCTCCGGGGTTGTGCGAGCAGATCCGGCGGCGCGTTCGTCGCATCGACGTGCGCGCGGTCCGTCGGCTGCAACTCGCGCTCGTGACGGGGTGGCGGGGCCAATCTTGTCACGACGGAATTGCTGCACAAGCGAAGTATTCCTGACTTGACGCTCCGCACTGCCACACACTGAACCGGGGGTGCATCGGAACGATGCAACGACGCCGGGAGCAGGCGCGCTCCCGGCGTTTGGCCGCGACAGCAGCGTGTCGCGTGTGACGTCAGTGCGTCGCTAGATCCACGCGGGCGCGTCGGGAAGCATGACTCCCGGCTTTCGTCCGACCAGTGCCCCTTCCAGGTGCAAGAGCGCGAGCCCGACGCCCGCTGCTCCCTGCATGAGCCCAGTCTGCGCCACGAGGAACTCCGGACGCACGCGATGCTCGGCCTGGACCCACTTCATCCCGTCGCCGTCGGCGGTTCCGCGCGCGATCACGTCGTCCATCACGCGCTGCGCGAATGCCGTGTGACGCGCGTCACCAAACATTGCGTGCATCGCGATGAAGAACTCCGCGACGCCGCTCGCGCCGCAGCACTGGGAGATGTTGTTCCAGTACCCCGACAGGTCGGGGTGCCGCTCGGGAACGCCGCTGTCGACGATTCCCTGCGAGAGTCGCGGGAGCATGGCGCGCCACTTGGCGTCGCCCGTGACGCTCGCGAGGCGGTGGTACAGGCGCGCGGTGCCCGCCGGACCGTGGCACCAGCTCAGGTAAAAGAGCTGTTCGCCACCTGGCTCGGAGTGGAAGATCCGGCATCCGTCATGTGCGGTGGTGGTGGCGATCGATTGGAGGTAGCGCTCGCCGGCGAGCGCAGCGTCGAGAAAGCGTCGCTCGCCGGTCTGTTTCGAGAGTCCGGCGAGCACGAACGACACGCCGGCGGTTCCGTGCGAGAAGTTCGGGTAGCGACGCGGGACGGCGCTCGAGATTCCCCACTTGAGCCCTCCATTCTCCGGGACCGCGACTTCGAGGAGTCGGTCGCCCACGCGCGCCGCATCGCGCTGCCATCCGTCCCACGCGCCGCCGTGCGCATCGAGCCAGGTGAGCGCGAGGAGAATTCCACCGCTCCCCGAAATGATGTCGGTCGACGGATTCCACCCTGCCCCTTTTCCCATCGGGGCGAGCGACTCGTGAAGGAGCTGGACCGCGCGTGCACGCCCCGCGTCGAGCGACCGATCGCCGGTCGCCTTGCGCACGGACTCGATGACGTACGCCTGACCGGCAACGCCGGTGTAGAGTCCCGCTCCCTCCTCGCCAAGCTCGCCAGGCGTCGCGGGGAGCGCGGCGATGATTTCACGCGTGCCGGCGAGCGCCGGTTCGAGCCAGCGACGGTCGCCGGTCGCGTGGAACAGCTCGAGGTAGAAGAGCACCACGCCCGGACTCCCCGTGTACAGGTCGCGCTGCACGCTCGCCGCATCGGTCGGATCGGCGGGCCACGCCAGGCGATCGCCGTTTCGCTGCGCGGAGCGCGCGATCCATCGTTCGGCCGCCAGTGCGGTCTCGCGATACGCAGCGGCTGCGGTGCGTTCAGGACGCGCCGTCAGCGGGTCTTTCCTTCCGTGCCACTTCGATGGGATGGCCACGAGTGCCGCCGCGGCGACCGCACGCTCGACGAGCGCACGACGCGAAAGCGGAAGTGAGCGTGGACCATCGGAAGGAGGCTCGAACCGTGACATGGGACGCTCCATGGGGCGACGTGACGCACGACGAGCGGGCGCGGGACCTCTCCACGCTCGGCGCCCGTTGCACTACAGGCAGCAGGCGCCCTTCCAAGCTACGGAGCGCGCGTCGGCGTCGTCCAGACGCTCTCTTTGCTGGCGCGAGCGGGGCATCGGTGGCATTCTCCCAGCTCATTCCCGTGTATGGAGCAACTCGATCATGGCGCGCCGGAACTCCTCGCTCATCTACCTCGGCATCAAGGGGCACGTGATGGCGTTCGACCGGAAGAGCGGTATCGAAGCGTGGCGCACGGAGCTTCCGGCGCGCTACAAGAGTTCCAATTCCATCGTGAACGTCTTCTGTGACGCCGACGGGTTGTTCGCCAGTTGTGCCGGCGAGGTCTTCGCACTCGACCCGCGCAGCGGCTCCCTCCTCTGGCACGATCGGCTCAAGGGGATGGGGACGGGCGTCGCTATCTTTGCCTCGCCGACCGAGAGCTCCAGCCAGGCGCCGGCCATTGCAGCTGCCGACGCGGCCCGGCGTGCCGCAGCGGCCGCGGCAGCCGCGACGTGATGCACCCGGCGCACCTTCGCTGATCCGCGCGACGACCACGTCGCAGCAGCGCTTCTTCTCTCATCCACTCCGACGAACGCGATGTCCAACGTCCTCGACTCCGCCCACGCTGCGTTTCCCGCAACCGGTGACGCCATCACCCTTGGCGCCGTGGTGCACGAGGGGACCTGCACGCCCGAGCCGATCATCCGCATCCCGCTGGCGATGATGAACCGCCATGGCCTCATCGCGGGCGCGACCGGGACCGGGAAGACCAAGTCGTTGCAGCTGATCGCCGAGCAGCTGTCCAATGCCGGCGTGCCGGTCTTCATGGCCGACATCAAGGGCGACCTTTCGGGTGTCGCCGTGCCGGGCGAGGCCAGCGATCGCATCACGCAGCGGGCGAACGACACGGGCTACCAGTGGTCGCCCTCCGGATTCCCGGTCGAGTTCCTGAGCCTCACGGGGACAAACGGAGCGCAGCTTCGCGCGACGGTCTCGTCGTTCGGGCCGCAGCTCCTCGCCAAGGTGCTCGACCTCAACGAGACGCAGACGAGCGTCCTCGCCCTCGTGTTCAAGTACTGCGACGACAAGGGGCTCCTCCTGCTCGACATGGCCGACCTGCGGAGCGTGCTGCAGTACCTCACGGACGACGGCGCCGACGAGCTCAAGGCGTACGGCGGGATGTCGAAGGCGACGGTCGGGGTGCTGCTGCGCGAGATGGTGGAGCTGGAGCAGCAGGGCGCGGGGAACTTCTTCGGCGAGCCGATGTTCGACCTCGACGACCTCCTCTCGGTGGAGCGCGACGGGCGAGGACTGGTGAGCGTGCTCTCCCTCAGCGACGTGCAACAGAAGCCGGCGCTCTTCTCGACCTTCATGCTCTGGATGCTGGCGACGCTGTACAACGAACTCCCCGAGGTCGGCGACATCGACCGCCCCAAGCTCGTCTTCTTCTTCGACGAGGCGCACCTCCTCTTCGACGACGCCAGCAAGGCGTTGTTGGACCAGATCGAGCAGGTCGTGCGCCTCATTCGCTCGAAGGGGGTGGGCGTCTTCTTCATCACGCAGTCACCGAAGGACATCCCCGACACCGTCCTCGCGCAGTTGGGGAATCGCGTGCAGCACGCCTTGCGCGCCTTCACCCCCGACGACGAGAAGGCGCTGCGCGCCGCGGCACGCACCTTCCCGAAAACCGAGTTCTACGACGTGCAGGAGACGCTGACGTCGATGGGAATCGGCGAGGCGATGGTAGTAACGCTTACCGCGAAGGGGACGCCGACGCCCCCCTTCGTCTCGCGCATGATCCCGCCGCAGTCGCGCATGGGGCCGCTCACCGAAGCGGAGATGGCGCAGCGCCTGCGCACGCCGCAGGTGAAGAAGTACGCCACCCCCATCGACCGGGAGAGCGCGTACGAAATCCTGCAGGCACGCTACGCGGCGAATGCCGCCGCTGCGGCGGAAGCACCGGCCGCTCCCCCGTCGCGCGGGCGTGCTCAAGCGGTCCCCGCCGACACGAGCGTCCTGGGACAGGTACTCTCCTCCTCCGTGGGCAAGAGTGTACTGCGCACCGCCGCCGTCGCCGTGACCGGAACGCTCGTGCGGGGCGTGCTGGGCGCCCTCCTCGGCGGGAAGTCGACGACGCGGCGGCGCTGAGCGGCTGTCACGCCGCACCCGGGGACGCGCACGAGCGCGTCCCCGGCGACGAGGACCGGTCGTCGTTGCCTAACGACGCGTGAGCTCGAAGGTGAACGGCTGTTGCACCAGCTGACGCACCTTTCGTCCTTGCGCCTTGGCAGGGATGAATCGCATGCGCCCCACGGCGTCGCGCACACTCTGCGCAAACAGCGAATTGCTGTTGGACGTCACCTCGATGCTCCCCCGCTCGACGCGCCCCAGCGTGTCGACGACGTACCGGGCCATCACCATCCCCTCGATCCCGGCGCTGGCAAGCGTCGGGGGATACCGCGGCGCAGCCCCCTGCACGACCACAACCTCTTCATCCACCGCGAGGGCGCTCATCGGCGCGCCGTCGAGGGAAGTGCCGCTCGCCGAGCCCGAACCGCCGAGCGTACTCGCCATCGCCGATTCGGTTCGTCCCTCGGGGATCGCGCCGAGTGGGGTGCCGAGGTCGGGGATCGTCGTGGGAATCACCGTGGGATCTATGGCGATGTCCGGCGCAGGAGGAGTCAACGGCGGGACAAGCGGAATCGTGCCGGCGTGGCGATCCGGCGGACGCTGCGGGGGCGGTTCCGGAGAAGGTGGGGCCGGATCTTTCCTCTCCGCCTGCACGAAGACAATCTTCTCCAGCGTATCGTGCGTGACGGGGCTCGGCGCGGAGATCGCCGTCCCGGCGACGGCCGCGCTGATTGCCGCGGCATGCAGCACGGTGCTCAGGAGCGTGCCGCCAGCGGAGCGCGAGCGGCGATGCGAGGACTCGGGGAGCGTGAGTTGCACGGCAAGACCTCCTGCAAGCGGGGGGAACCTGGATGGCCCGAACCGCGAGCGCGCATCGGCTCGCGGTCGCCTTCTCCAACTTCGGCATGCCGGATGAGGGCTCCGTGATCACGACATTAGGGTTCGGTGAGCGAGGTGTGATGTTGCGATTACTCGCACCTGCGCTGCTGGCGATCTGCTCGACGGCGGCGAGCGCACAGGTCGTCCGCGGCACCGTGCGCGACGATGCGACCGGCGCGCCCCTCGCCGGTGTCGTGGTCGCGCTGGCGCCCGCCGATGCGTCGCGCGAGGCGCTGTTCACCCCCGCCATTCGCACTTCTGCAGCGCTCACCAACGCCGCGGGCGAGTTCGCGCTTGCGGCTGGCGACAGCGGACGCTTCGTCGTCGCGGCCAAGCGAATCGGCGTACGGCAGTGGATGTCGGCACCATTCTCTCTCGCGCGTGGCGAGACACGACGACTCGACGTGCGCCTCGAGGAACTGCGTTTCGATCTTCCGATCGTCACGGTCTCGGGGGTCACGCCATGCGGAACGCGCCAGGAAGATCGCGGGCGCATCGCGGCCCTGTGGGCGGAGGCGAGCGCCGCGCTCACGGCGAGCGAACTCTCGCTTCGCGATCGCCTCTTTCGCGCGACGATCGTGCGCTACCAGCGCGTCCTCGAACCGCGCTCGCTCTCGGTGCGGAGCGAGAATAGCGAGGTGCGCCGGAGCGTCACGGAGCACGCCTTCGTGAGCTTTCCCGCCGAATCGCTCGCCGCCGTGGGATATGCCCGCACGCTCGAGGATGGGTCGATCGAGCACTTTGCCCCCGACGCGCAGGTCCTCCTCTCCGATTCGTTCGTGCGTGATCACTGCTTCGGACTGGCGAAACCTTCCGGGAGCGAGGTCGGCATCACCTTCCAGCCGGTGCGTCAGCGGCGCCTCACCGACATCGAAGGAACTATCTGGCTCGACGCCCGCAGCTTCGAGCTGCACCGCGTGACGTTCCGGTACACCAACTTTCCACTGCCGACGCGCGACACGCGTAGCGGCGGCGAGGTCCAGTTCGCTCACCTCGCCGGCGGGGCGTGGTACGTCTCGAACTGGTTCATGCGCGTGCCACAGGTGCAGTTGGAGCAGAACGGCACACTGCCGCGCCGCACCACCATGGCCTTGGTCCCGCGGGCGGTCGTCTCGTCATTCAGCGAGACCGGGGGACGCGTCACGGCCGACGATCACCCGACCAGCACGAGCGCTCTCGCCACGCTGAACGGGCGGGTGACCGACAGCACGGGTTCCGGTGGGCTGGCAGGCGCGCGCGTCACGCTGATGGGGATGCCGCTCGCCACGACGACCACGCCCGACGGCTCGTTCAGGCTCGACTCGATTCCGCGGGGGAGCTACACACTCCTTGTGCAGCATCCGAATTACACGCGCCTCGGCGTGGTGGTCGGCGAACAGTCGCTCGACATCGAGGAGGGCTCGAGTTCGATCACGATCGTGCGCGCGATCGATACGCCGCAGATCCTCCGTCAACTGTGCGGCTTTGACGAGGTCCCCGATTCGATCACCGCCGTGCGGCTCGTCATTCCGCCGCGAATCACGCGCGCCGAGGTCGTCACGCCGGTGCAACGTCCGGCACTGCACCTCTCGTGGGGACGGCCACAGTCGATGGGAGGCGGTATCTATCGAACGGTCACGATGGGAACGGATCTCCCCGTCGACGCCACCGGGGGCACGACGGCCTGCGCACTCCCGCGCGAGGCTCGCGTGAAGGTCGAGGAGTACAACGCCGACGGTTCGCCAGCACGCACGTGGGAGTTCCTCACCCCGCGCCGCGGCTTCCTGGTCGTGGAGCTGCAGGACGAAGGGCGTGCGATCCGTCGGCCGTAGTGGTATTCCCCCTGCTCGTTCGTCGTACCTGAAGGGGGCGTGCAATTCGTGATCATCGACGGTAGCTGCAGCGTGCGCATCGCGCCGAATACTCACCTCATGCATGGTGCTGGCTCGCAGCGATCTGCACCGCGAACAGCGCTGCGATCGTTGCGGCGCGCCGCGGTCACGATGAGCGTACTGCTCTCTCCGTTGAGTGCACTCCACGCGCAGATCGTGCGCGGGCGCGTGACGCAGGAAACGAGCGCGGCTCCGGTGATCGGTGCACTGGTCGAACTCCTCTTCGCCGACAGCGGCGACGTGCGCGCCGCGTCTGCCCTCTCCGATGCGAGCGGTGCGTTCGAGCTGCGCGCTCCGGCCCCCGGACGCTATCGCATCGGTGCCAAGCGAATCGGCGTGCGCCGCTTCCTCGGCCCCCCCTTCGTGCTTACCGTCGGTGAAACGCGCGCCGAGTCGATCGTCCTCGCGCAGGTGGAGTACCGGCTCCCCGAAGTGGTCGTCACGGCGAATGCACTGTGCGTCGTGAATGCACGGGACCGCGCGCGCGTCACCGCACTGTGGGACGAAGCGCGCACGGCGCTCGACGCCACGCAGATCTCCCTTCGCGACCGCCTGTTCTCCGCCGAGGTGACGCGCTACGTGCGCGACCTCGATCCGAAGACGCGAAAGCTGCTCGCAGAAACGCAGAGCAACGTTAGGGGCGTGGTCACCTCGCCGTTCAATGCACTCCCTCCCGACTCCCTCTCGGCGCACGGCTACTGGCAGCGCGGCGCCGACAGCAGCGTCACGTACTATGGACCGGACGCCACGGTCCTCCTGAGCGATGCCTTCCTCGATGATCATTGCTTTCGTCCGGTCGAGGGATCGGGGGAACGTCGCGGCCTCGTGGGGCTCTCGTTCGCCCCGGTGGGAGGGCGCGGGGTTCCGGACGTGAACGGGACGCTCTGGCTCGACGCGAAGTCGTTCGCGTTGCAACTGGTGGACTTCTCCTACGATCGCCTCGCCCCCGGGCTCGACACCGCAGCGATCGGCGGCGAGTTGCACTTCGCGCAACTCCCCAACGGTGCGTGGCTGGTACGTCGCTGGTTCCTGCGCGTCCCGGTGCGCGGACGGTCGGAACAGCCGCTGTCGACCGAGGGAAGTGCACCGTGGATCCTCCTGCGCTCGACGGACTATCGCCTGCGCGAGGAGGGAGGAACGGTCACGACCGACGCGATGCGGAGTGCGAAGCGACTCGCGCGGATCACTGGCGTCGTGCGCGACAGCTCAGGCTCCCGGGCGCTGGTCGGTGCGGACGTCACGTTAGGCGAGACGTCGCGATCGGCGCAGACCGACGCGCGCGGCGCCTTCGCCTTCGACTCCGTCGCCCCCGGGTCGGCGACCCTCGCGGTGCGGACCGCTGGCTACGACGCACTGGGAATCGTGGCCGCCGAGGGGAGTGTGCAGCTGGCGGAAGGGGGTGAACGCAGCGTCACCCTCACCGCGCTCGACGCGCGCGCGCTCACCATGCGCCTGTGCAAGGGAGAGCCCGCCGGGTGGGGACGCGGGACGATCACCGGGGTGGTGCGCGATGCCTCGACGGGCGCACCGGTCGCCGGGGCGCGCGCCACTGCCGCGTGGCAAAGCACGCTCGGCCAGGCGGCCGGCGACTCGGTCGCGCAGAGC
>CAZWVG010000147.1:0-14271 GCA_964637355.1 uncultured Gemmatimonadaceae bacterium | reverse complement strand
CGTCTAGAACTCGAGAGCCTTCTGCGCGCCGGCTCCCCTCACCACCACATGGCACGCCCGGCACCGCGCCGCGTAGGTGTCGCTCGCCCCGACCATGATCACCGGGGAGTTCCACGCCGCCGGCTGCCCGAAGATCAGGCGCTGGTTGCGACAGGCCGGCGCGCCGCACAAGACACAAATCGCGTGCAGCTTGTCCACCACCTCGGCGATCGCCAGCAACCGAGGCATGGCTCCGAACGGCTCACCCCGGAAGTCGGTGTCGGTGCCGGCGAGGATCACCCGCCGCCCGCGTGCCGCGAGCGACGTTGCCACGTCGCAGCTCCCCTCATCGAGAAACTGCGCCTCGTCGATCGCGATCACGTGGGCCATCGGATCGATGCGGTTGGCGATCTGCGACGACGAATCGACGGGAATCGCCTCCACCGAACGTCCGTCGTGACTGGAGACCGAAAAGAGCCCGGCGTAGCGGTCGTCCAGGTGCGACTTGAACACCTGGACCCGCTTGCGCGCGATCACTGCGCGCCGCACGCGGCGCATCAGTTCCTCCGACTTGCCGCTGAACATCACCCCGGCGATCACCTCGATCCAACCACCGGTCAGCTGCAAGGTCGACACGACTACTCCCCGCGGCGGCCACGCGCGTTGCGCAGCCGGTCGCCCCGTTCGCTCCACTCGCGCGACTCACCGATGGCGCGAGGCCCACGGGAGTCCCCGCGGGAGTCCCCACGGTCGAAGTCGCGACGCGGAGGACCGCCCGACGGACGATCGCTCTTCCCGCGATAGCCACCACCCTGCGAAGGGCCACGATCCCGACCACCACCGCGATCGCGGTCGCCGCCGCGGAATCCGCCGCCACTCGGACGATCGCCCCCGAATCCCTCACGACGAGCCCCGCCGCTCCCACCGCGGTATCCACCGCCGCTGCGGAACCCGCCGGACTTGAAGCCGCCGCCGCGCGAATCGCGGTCACCGCCACGGTCGGGCCGGTCGCCGCCGCGGAAGCTCGGTCGATCGCCCCTCGGCGCGCCGCGATCGGGACGGTCTCCGCGATCGCCGCGATCACCGCGATCGCCGCGGTCAAAACGGCCGCCTCGAACGCTTACGCCGACCCTTCCACCACGAGGAGGAGGACCGCCGCGCGAAGCGCCGCCACCATAGCCGCCCACGCGATCACCACCCCGGAACCCACCGCGCGTCTCGCCGTCAGCGCGCTCGGTCGGACCGCGATCCTCGCGCGCGAGCACATGCCGATTGCGGATCGTCGACCCGTTGAGCGCCGCGATCACCTTCTCCGCCACGTCCGACAGCACCTCGACGATGCTGTGCGAGTCGCGGAGATCGATCGTCCCGATCTGTTCGGCGCTTACCCCAGCCTCGCCGGTGATCGCGCCGACGAAGTCGCCCTTCTTGGCGCCGTCACGCTCCCCGACGTTGATGAACAGCTTCGTGAACGTCGTCCCGACCGGCGCGACGCGCTCCGTCGGAACGCTCACCGCGGGGGCGTCGACGACACGGGGCGCCGGCCGCTTGACGCGCGCCTTCTCGCGCTCGAGTTCCAGCATCCGCAGCGCTGCCGCCGCCACCTGCAACGCATCGTGCTCGGCGAGCAGCGGCTCGAGCGCCAGCGTCTCCCGATGCAGCGGACGCGCCTGCATCATGGTGCGCAGCTCGTCGCGCAGCACATCCTCGGCGGCCCGCGCAGCCGCCGGAGCAGCGGTGAGCGAGAGCGGCGTCGCGCGCGGTCCCGCCAGGCGCAAGAAGGCGGACAGCTCCTCCGGTGCGACGAAGACGACGAGCGTTTCGGCGTTCGCGTCAACCAATCGCTGCACCTCGGCGGTGTCCTGCGGCGCGTCCAGGCTGATCACCAACGGTTCGTGCGCGTCAATCACCCCGGTGCGCAGGCGGAGCAGGGTGTCGTCTGCGGCGTAACCGAGCGAGGCGAGGGCACGCCCCGCGGCGGCGGCGAAGAGGTCGGAGGTGACGACCGTCGCGCGCGGGGGATCGAAGCTGTCGAGCACGCGACGGAGCGCAGGTGCGCGGTCGCCGCGCGGGACGACGACGTACTGGAGGCTTCCGCCGCTCTCGGCGAGCGCCGGGTGGGTGATGGTGCGCGGACGGCGCATGTGCGCCTCGAGAAAGCTCGAGACGAGCGAGTCGACGGAGGCGGTGACCAGGACGCGATCCGCCGTCCTGGGAAGCTCGGCTAGCAGGGTGGCGACGTCGTCGCCGCTGTTGGCGAGGAGTTCGTTGGCATCGACAAAGACCACCGACGTCACCGCATCGAGCTTGAGCGCGGAGCCGCGCACCAGCGCGAGCGCGTCGGCAGGGGTCACCGCCACCGCACGTGCACCCGCCGACACCCGGCGCGCGCCACGCGTGGGTGAGGTGACGGGGACGAGGAGTGACTCTCCGTCCGCGATCGTCGGGTTGATGATTCGCGACAGCCAAGCGGCGGTCTCGCCGCTCGGCGTCAACACGAGCACCCGCACGCCCGTTCCTTCGGTTCCCGCCCGCTGCAACTGCGGGCTCACTACGCTCGCCACGCGAGCGTCTCCCGGCGATAGCACGTGCACCACGTGCTGGCTCCTGGCCACGCCAGTCTCGTCCTGCTCCACAAAGCCTCTCTTGTCAAAGAGCGCGGCACCCGCGCTCGCAGATGGCGCACGCAACGTGCGCGTTCGATAGGCGCACCCAACGTGCGCATTCGATCGAGCGCACCTCTCCGGCGCGCTCGCATTGGTCCTACCTGAGCGCTTAAGATACCCGGTTGGCCCCGCCATCACACCTCCGCTCCCCAATCCACCCCGCTTCTCACCCATGGCACCGTCCTTCGCCCCCTCGCCCAACATCGCCCTGCTTCGTGAATCGGCCACCATTGCGGTTTCCCAGCGCGCGAAGGCGCTCAAGGCGGAGGGACGGACGATCATCGACCTCGGCGCCGGGGAGCCGGATTTCGACACGCCGGCGTTCATCGGCGCGGCCGCGAAGGCGGCCGTCGATGCGGGCCACACGCACTACACGCCGACCGACGGGATCCTCCCGCTGCGGCAGGCGATCGCCGCCGAGGCGCACGAGTACGGCCCGCTCGCCGCGGGAATCGCCGCGCAGGACATCGTCGTCTCCAACGGTTCGAAGCATTCACTGTTCAACGCCTGCTTCTGCCTGTTTGGGCCGGGCGACGAGGTGCTGATTCCCACGCCGGCGTGGACCTCGTACTACGAGATCGTGCAGCTCACGCGCGCCGAGCCGGTGGCGGTGATGGGCGATCCGGCCAACGACCTCAAGGTGACCGCGGCGATGCTCGCCGATGCCGCGACCGACAAGACGCGCGGCCTCATGCTCAACTCGCCGTGCAATCCCACCGGCGCGGTCTACAGCGCCGACGAACTGCGCGAGATCCTCGAGCTGGCACACCAGCGCGGGTGGTGGGTGATCGCCGACGAGATCTATCGTCGCATCAGCTACGAGCAGGAGGCGCCGAGCGCGCTACAGGTGGCGCCGGCAATCGACAACTTGATCGTGGTCGACGGCGTGGCGAAGGCGTACGCGATGACGGGGTGGCGCGTGGGGTGGACGATCGCCCCGCGCGCGGTGAGCAAGGCGATGACGGCGTTCCAGTCGCACGCCACCTTCCACACGTCCTCGATCGCGCAGTACGCCGCGCTCGCCGCGCTGACGCACCGCGCCGAGTCAGAGGCGGCGATCGCCGAGATGGTGGTGCAGTACCGGGCGAGGCGCGACGCCGCGCTCGAGATCTTTGCGACGCAGCCCGAACTCCCGCTCGTGCGCCCGGCCGGCGCGTTCTACTTCTACTTCGACGTCTCGGCGGCCTTCCCGGGGCACGACGAGCCCGGATCGGCCTTCGCCACCAAGCTCCTCGAGGATCAGGGGGTGGCGGTGGTCCCGGGGGCAGCCTTCCGCACGCCGGGGTGGGTGCGCGCCTCGTACGCCGCACCGCAGAAGGACGTGGTCGAAGGGGTGCGCCGCGCCGTACAGATGTGGAGCGATCTGAGGAAGTAGAGAGGAAATAGAGTCGAAAGGACTGCGAGATCGAGACAGGAAAACTCTGGCCCCCCTCCAGTTCGCCCCTATCTTGGGTGACGCGCCGGCGCCCACAGCGCCGGTCGAAGAACGAGGAGGGGATATGAACATCCCAGTGCGCGTCGAACCATCGGCCGGCTCCCCTGCAGGGGTCGACTACAAGTGGGACGGCGATACCGACATCCTCACGGCGGTGGTGCGCGCCGACCCGGCGGCCGAGCGCCCGCGCGCCACCGCGCTCGAGCTGGAGGGACCCGATGGCTCGTGGCTCATCCTCGATGTGCGCGCCGGGCGGATCAGCGGAGTGGAGGTCGCGGTCTGGCCCGACGTGAAGACGCGCGCCGACCTCGCGCCCCCGCCGGAGGTCGAGGACGGCATGGTGATCGTCGGGGCGGTCGAGAAGTCGAAGAAGGTGGCAGTCGAAGTCGACACGCCGCTTGCCGCCGAGGCCGACCGGAGCGAACGCACGATACATTTCCGCCTCGGATCGAACCGCGTGTCGCGGACCGTGAGGATCGCCCGCGACCTGCTGGTCGACATCGACCTGCGGGATCGGATCGCCGGACTCTGGCTCCTCGGCGTTCCCCCGTTTCCCGACGCACCGTGAGCAGCCCGTGATAACCACGATTGTCCTGATCAAGGCAGATCCCAAGCACATCCCCGACACGGCGCGCGCGATTGCCGGCATCGATGGCGTGCAGGAGGTGTACTCGGTGTCGGGCGAATGGGACCTGGTGGCGCTCGTGAAGGTCCCCGACTACGAGCAGATTGCCGAAGTGGTGACCGAGCGCTTTCCCGAAGTGAGCGGGATCCTCCGCACCCAGACCCTCACGGCGTTCCGCGCCTACTCCCGCGACGATCTCGAGCAGGCGTGGGACATCGGCGTGAACTGAGCGCGCCGGACGAGCCGCAGGCGTCGCGTCGCGGCGCCCTGTTGCGCGAAGCGTTAGGCGCGCGGGCGCACGCCATCGCAACCGGCGGCGCCTCGCTCGAACTCTCCCTTCCAGCGGATCAGGCACCGCGCACGCGCGCGGCGGCTCTTCTCCACGAGACCGCGTGGCGTGCGCACGCCGTCGCGCCGTCCGGTGACAAACCGGAGATTGCCGCCTTCCTCGACGGCGTGCAGGAGAGTCGCGTCATCGCCTATGATGGCGTCGTCCCCATCGTCCGCGGCCGGAGTGCCGCGGTGGTGCGCACGCGCGTCGACCGGCGACTGCTGACCTGGGGTGACGGCGCCCTCACCGACGATTCGCTGTATTTCCCCGATGCCGACGTGAACGCGTCACTCCGCGAGCGGTTGCACACGACGGGGTTCGCGGTGATCGACACGAGCGACGAGACGATCGTCGCCGAAGAAGCGCATCCGCAGCAGTGGCTCCGTCGCGCCGTGCATCTCGTCGGACGAGGGCGCGAAGCGTTGGAGCGCGCGCTCGCCGAGTCGTGGTGCGCGAGCGACGGAGAGGCGCTCCTCTACGTCGATGGCGGGCTCCCGTCGTCCGACGTCGTCCTCGGGCGCGCCCGCGCGATCGGCGTGATCAAGTCGCACCACACGCTCTACGCGGCCGGTGCGGCGCTGGCGACCGTGATGACCCTCAGCACGGGGGAGCGATCGTCGGTTTTCGTCGTCGACTCCAAGTGGCGGGAGCCGGTGGCGAGCTGGTACCTCCGCCTCCGTGCACCTGGCGGGCACGACCCGCTGTGGGGGCTGGTGCGCGTGGAGTATCCGCTTGCGGCCCTCGGCAGCGACGCGCGCGACGCCGACGATCTGGTCGATCGCCTCTCGCGCGCGGTAGCCGCCGAGGCGTCGCCGCTCTCGCTCCCCGACGCGCGTTGGGACACCATGGCGTACGGCATCCGCGACTGCGAAGTCTACCTGCGCGCCACCCTCGGACGCCTGTCGACCTAACGCGCAGCAGCGAGCGGCGTGATCGTGACCGGCTTGAGGCGCCCGTTGTCGCTCACCACGAGCGGCACGCGATCGGGGAATCGCGCCGCCAACGCGGCGTTGCGTTCACCCATGTCGCGCACCACGAGCACCGGACTCTCCAGCCCGTCAATGTTGTACAGGTAGAGCCGGTCGATCAGGACGTCGAGGAGCTTGGTCTGCTCGTGCACGAAGACCAGGAGCTTCCCCTTGTCGCGTTGCATCTGGTCGAGCGTGTCGAACGCGGCGAAGCGGGAGGGGCTCCCCGTGTAGGCGCTCCGCACCCACGGCTCGTCGAGGGTGATCCCCATCCACCGGTTCGGCACCATGAGGACGGCGCTCGACGCGATCGATGCGGCGAGGAGCGCGCTCCCCAGCCGCGGACGTTCGCGCAGGACGACGAGGATGCCCGCCGCGAGCCACACCGCGAGGAACGGAAGAAACTCCGAGTAGAAGCGGATCTCCGATCCCCAGTAGAAGAAGTAGAGCGCCGGGAGGATCATGAAGACGGCGACCGCGAGCCAGCGCACGCGGTGCCGGTGCGCCGCGAAGAGCACCAGCGACGGAACGAGGAGCGCGTAGGGAAAGAACGTCAGGTTGATCCCGGCAATGCGCTGCAGGAGGTGCGAGATGGCGTCACGCGGCGTGAAGGTCACCGGGATGCGCACACGTTGCATCTGCTCGTTGAAGCCGGTGAAGCCGCGGATTCCGAAGCCGAGGTTGAAGCCGTCGCCGTGGAGCGCCTGGTAGCTCACGCGCAGCGCCTCCCCGTTCGTCGCCACGTTGTACTGCAGGAACCACGCGGCGACCGGGATCGATCCGACCACCACCGTCACCGCGCAGCGTACCAGCGTCGCGATCGACATCCGCTGCCGCACCACCAGCCACAACCCGAGCGAGGCGCCTAACGCGACACCGGTGAGCGTGCGTACGGTCACCGCCACGGCGATCGCCACCCCCACCGCCAGCCACCGCCACGTCCGGCTCCACCCCTCCACGCTCTCGCTCTCCAGCAGCCACACGGCCGCCAGCGCCAACGCCGCGATGCTCGCCGGGTGCGCCATGTACCCGGCGTGCAGGAGGAGGAACCACGGCTGTACGAGGAGAAGGAGTCCGGCGAAGACGCCAGCTGCGCGTGAATAGAGCAACGTCCCGAGGCGCGTGGTCGCCCAGATTGTGAGCGCCCCGAGGATCGGACCGCTCCACCAGCGCAGCCCCACCGCATCGAACAGCGCCAGCAGTGCCGGCCACCCCGGCGTGTACTGCCCGTACAATCCCCCACTCGGCGTCACTCCGAGCTTGCGCATCGACAAGAAGGGGAGGAGATCGGCGTCCACATGCCAGGAATAGTTTGGCTTGAAGAACCACTTCGCCTGCAGAAGGTAGATCACTTCGTCGCTCACCATCGCCCGCCTACCGACGGCGAGCCAGTGCACAACGGCGATCACCACGATCGCGGCGATCACCAGCGCAGGCGTCGCCCACCGTTCGGGAGTCCAGGCGAGCCAGTCGCGCCCCTGCTCTCCGGTCTCGCGCGAGCCGAGGAGCCAGAAGAAGAGCGCCCACCCCATCAGCGTGGGGGCCACGCTCCCGAAGACCGAGACATTCCGGGGCTGCATCCCGTCGAGCAGCGGGAACGCCGCCGCGATCACCACCGTGACGACCATCAGGAGCGCCACGGGGAGCAGGTACTCGCGCGTGAGCAGCACGCGCCGACCGCGAATCGCGCCGCCCAGCATCGCCGCCAGCAGCACCCCCGCCAACACCTCCAGGGTGAGCTGGTGCAGCGGCAGGAACTCGAGCGCCGACGCCATCACCATCGCCGGGATCGCCCCGCCGAGGAGGAGCCAGGGGAGCGAGAGCGAGGAGGGCGAGTCGGGCGTGCGTTGCGATGCGGAACTCGTCATGCGAGAAAACTGGGAACGGAGTCGCGGGGCGAAGGTATTGCGCTGCGCCACTTGGGCAGGGGACGTGCCACCGGTACGGCGCGCACGGCACCCGGCCGAGTGAGCGACAAATCTGTCCCGCGACGCGCGCTCCTGCCTCGGCTCCCCATCGGCGGACCCGGCGCTAGCTTCTGGTCGGCGGACTCGCCGCCCGTTCCCCGCACCACCCCCGATGCCCGACTCTCCGGACGCGCTCTCCAGCTCAAACGGGTCGCCGCTCGCGCCGTCCTACCCTGCAGGCGCCCGCCTGCTCGGCCGAGTGGTCGCCACGGAGCGCAGGCCCAACACCCCTCACGAATTCCACTTCTGGACGGCGCTCGACAGCCCGGTCGGGATCGGGACGATCGTGCGCGTGGAGGGGACGCACCCGATCGAAGGGCAGCTCCCGCAGATCTACGGCGTGGTGACCGAGGGGCTGAGCTATTCGGACCTGGCTTCGCCGTTGCACGACGTGATCAGCGCCGATGCGGATCCCGCTCGCGCGGTCGCCGCTCCAACGGAGCGCGCCGAGATCCGGCTCTACTCGGCGGCCGTCCTGCGGCATGTCCCCGACGAACCGTTGCAGCCGGTCCCGATGGGGCGCGTCTTCCTTGGCGACGATCACGACGTGGCGGTCGCGCTGCGGATGGACGGGTACCTGCGCGAGGGTGCGCACACCGGGATCCCGATCGGGATGTATCGGGCGGGGGGCATCGAATCGCCAGTCTTCCTCGATGCCGATTTCCTCCTCGGCCCCGAAGCCGCGCACCTGAACATCACTGGCGTTTCGGGGCTCGCGACGAAGACCTCAGCGGTGGAGTGGCTCCTCGCCTCGATCTTCGCGCACTTCCCGGCGAAGAAGGGATCGGTGGCGGCCGTCTGCTTCAACGTGAAGGGGCCCGACCTCTGCTTCCTCGACCAGCCCGCCGCACTCGAGGAGCGCGACCGCCGGGTGTACGACCTGCTGGGAATTCCCGACGCACCGTTTCCCAAGGTGCACTACTTCGCCCCGTACACGGCGCGCGGACTCACGCTCAACACGCTCCGCTCCAACGCCGCGCTGCAGCACAATGTGTCGCCGCTCACGTGGGGACTGCGGGAGGTGATGCAGTTCGCCGAGGTGCTGCTCAACAAGGACGATATCGACGCGAAGGCCGATGCGCTCATCGATTTCGTCGCCTCGCGCGTGGTCGACCAGCCGTTCAGCGACCCGCTCCTCGGCGGGCGCCAGTATGCCGTGCGCTCGTTCTCCGATCTCGATGGATTCTTCCGCGACCTCGTCGACGCGATGGAAGGCGCCAATCGCGAGCAGTGGCGCACGCACCACGTCGCAACGATCCGCAAGGTGCGCAATCGCCTCGTGAACATCGCCACGCGCTGCGCCGGCCTGGTCACGAACGATGGTCTCGCATCGGACCTCCCCTTCGGGAGCTTCGAGGATCGGACGGTGTATGTGATCGACGTTGCCAACCTGGAAGAGGACGCGCAGGACCTGATCTTCGCGCGTGTGGTCTCCAAGCTGCGCGAGTTCCTGGAACGCCGAGCGCTCGGAGTAGACCACCTCGTAGTGTTTGTCGATGAGCTCAACAAATACGCACCATCCGATGGTCCCGAGACGTACGTGCGCAAGATGCTCCTCGACATCGCCGAACGCGGGCGATACCTGGGGCTCGTCCTCTTCAGCGCGCAGCAGTTCCGATCGCAAGTGCACCGGCGCGTGGTGGGGAATTCGGGGACGGCGATCTACGGGCGCATGGACCCCGATGAGCTGGCGACGCCAGGCTACGCGGTGCTCGGCGCTTCGACCAAGATCAAGCTCGCCACGCTGGACAAGGGGCAGTTGATGGTGCGTCACCCGCACTTCGCCCAACCGATCTTCGTGCGCTTTCCGCGTCCGGCAGTCCTCTCCGGACGCGAGGGTGCCGAGCGCTTTCCGCAGGCGGGCGAGCCGACGCTGGCCGAGGCGGTGCTTCGCCAGTTACGCGCGCTCGATCCGCAACTCACCCTCGCTTCGCTGGGGAGCGTGTTCGATGGATTGTACGGCGAGGAAGAGATTCTCCGCGCGCGCGATCGCACCCTTCGCGAGCGCCCGTCGGACGTGAAGGCGCACTTCCTCTCGCAGTTTCGCTCGCTCGTGGCTGCGCGCGCCGCGGCACCGTTGCCAGGGCGCCAACTGCGCCCTGCGCCTATCGGCGATCCGTACGCGACCTAGTGATGCAGAGAGCGCGAGGACTGCTGCTCGGATTGCTGGTGATCGGCGCGGGAGGGTCAGTCCCGCGCAGCGTGACGGCGCAGGTGACCGGTTCGGGGGCTCCCGTCCTCCTGCAGCTGCGCCCGCGCCCGGGCGATCTCCTGCACCTGCGCCTCGACCAAACCATCGAAATGGGGGTGTCGCCGCGCCCCGAGGACGACAGCACTACCACCGACGTGACGACGCTGGTGATGCTGGCGCGCCTTACGGTCGAGTCGGCAGACGTCGACGGTGCGACAGTGATGGCAGTCGCCGATTCGGTGCGCACCGAGTCATCGGGGAGCTATCAGTCCGACGTGCTGCGGCAGGCGCGCGCGCTGCAGGGACAGCGATTCCGTTTTCGCGTGAGCCCCGATGGTTCCACGGCGGTGACCGGCGTCGACGCGTGGGCGGGGCCGGCAGTCGGCTCGCTCCTCTCGCAGCTCCCGGCGACGCTGCCGTCCGAGCCGGTGATGCCCGGGGCAAGCTGGAATCGCTCGGTCGACATTCCGCTCGCGGTGAGCGCCGAAGGGAAGACGTCCGCGACATTGACCGCCGTCTTTCGCCTCGATTCGCTCTCGAAGAGCGGAGAATTCGCCTACCTGTCGATGAAGGGGCGACTGGTGCGATCGGGACCGACGCAGCCTGGCGCGCCGGGAAAGAAGGGAGATGGCGGCTTCGTGCAAACGTCGGGGAGCGTCACGGCCACGCTCCTCCTCGACCGTCGGCGCGGCTGGATCGCCGACGCCAAGACGCTGATTTCGCTTCGCTCGCTCGTCACGGGGAAGAACGCCAAGGGGGGAGAGACGGCGCCGCTCCGCGTGCGCATGAAGATCACGCAGTGGATGCGCGTGATGTAGCGTGGCGTTGCGCGCGGCCGTCACCGCGCCACTCCTGCACTGCCACGAAGGTGTTGCGGTAGCGTCACCCCGCGTTAAGCGCAGACGTATATTGTGCCGGCCATGCGTCTCGTCCACCTCTCCGACCTGCACCTCGGCTTCCGGCAGTTCCAGCGGCAGACGCCGGCGGGCATCAACCAGCGGGAAGCCGACATCGCGACGGTTTTCCGCGGGGTGGTGGACCGGGTCATCGAGCTGCGCCCCGACGTGGTGCTCCTGGCCGGCGACATCTTCCACAACGTCCGCCCGCCGAACCCGGCGATCCTGCACGCGTTCGGGCAGTTCTCGCGGCTGACGCAGGCGCTCCCCGACGCGATCGTCGTGATGATCGCGGGGAACCACGACTCGCCGCGCGCGGCGGAGACGGGGTGCATCCTGCAGCTCTTTTCTCCGCTCGGGATCCATGTGGTCGACGGCGCAGCGCAGCGGCTCGCCTTCCCCGATCGCGAGCTCTCGATCCTTGCCGTCCCGGATACCGGCGTGCCGCAGCAGGTGGCGCTCGACCCCGATCCGTCGGCCCAGTACAACATCCTCCTCCTGCATCGCGAGGTCGAAGGAATCATCCCGGCGACCGCGGCGAACGCCGAGCGCGTGGCGGTGACGATCACGCCGGACGAACTCGGCGCTGCGCGCTGGAATTACGTGGCGCTCGGGCACTATCACGTCTATCGCCAGGTTGCGCCGAACGCGTACTACTGCGGATCGTTGGACTATACGAGCGCAAACCCATGGGGTGAGCTCGACGAGGAGAAGAAGGCGCGCCTCGGCGGGAAGGGCTTCCTCGAGTTCGACCTCACGACGCGCAAGAGCACCTTCCATCCGATCAAGCGCGCGCGCGACCTGGTCGACCTGCCGCGCATCGACGGGCGAGGGCTCGCGGCCGCCGACATCGACGCCGCGCTGCGCGCCAACATCGCGCGCGTGCCTGGCGGCGTGGACGACAAGATCGTGCGGCAGGTGGTGCGCGACGTGCCGCGCCACATTGCCCGCGAGATCGACCACAAGCTCCTGCGCGAGCTCAAGAAGCGCACGCTGCACTTCCATCTCGATACGCGTCGCCCCGAGCTGATGCGCTCGGGAGTTGGGCAGGGAGCCGCCGGGCGGCGCCCCTCGCTCATGGACATGGTGCGCGACAAGCTCCGCGGGCGTCCGCTCACGAACGACATCGATCGCGAGCGACTGGTGGAACGCGGGCTGGCCTACCTCGCCGAGGCAGAACAGCGCGAGGGGACGCTGGCCATCGGAATTGCCGCCGCCCAGGCATCGGAGGGTGACGCGTGAGGCTCAATTCGCTTCACCTGATCAACTTCCGGCAGCACGCCGACACGCGCATCGAATTCGACCTCGGACTCACCGGCATCATCGGGCCCAACGGTGCCGGGAAGACGACGTTGCTCGAGGCGATCGCCTGGGCGCTCTACGGACAGCAGGCGGCGCGCGGGACGCGCGACTCGATCCGCTACCACCGCGCCCCTGCCCGCTCGTCGGTGAAGGTCGAGCTCGACTTCGAACTCTCGGGGCATCGCTATCGCGTCGTGCGCGGCCTCACGAGCGCGGAACTCTACCTCGACGGTGCCGACCAGCCGATCGCCAACTCCCTCACCGCCGTCAGCGAGTTGTTGCAGCGGCGCCTGGGGATGTCGCGCTCGGAGTTCTTCAACACGTACTTCACGGGACAAAAGGAACTGAACGTGATGGCGGCCATGGGGCCGTCGGAGCGCGCGCAGTTCCTCTCCCGGGTGCTCGGCTACGAAAAGCTGCGCGGCGCGCAGGAGCTCGTGCGCGAGCAGCGCAAGCTGATCGTCGCCCAGCTCTCCGGGCTCCGCACGATGATGCCCGACCCGGCGGTGATCGCCCGCGCGCTCGACGCGGCGCGCGAGCGGCGCAAGGGCGCCGACGTGCAGCTGACGGACGCCGAGCGCCGCCTGCAGGAGGCCGGGCTGCAACTCGGTGCGATGGCGCCGAGCTGGCAGGAGGCGCAGGCGGCGCGCGAGAAGCTGCAGGAAATCGTCGGGGAGCTGCGCGTCGTCGAGAACGACGAGGCCGCCCGCAAGCGCGAGTTGGAGCGGCTCGATGGCGAGCTCGCCGAAATCGCCACGGCGAGGCTCGAACTCGAGGCGCTCGCCGTCGAGCTGGTTCCCCTCGCGATGGTGGCCGACGAGTTCCGACGATTCGAGGAACTGGCCCGCGAAGAGGGGCGCAGGCAGACGCTCGCCGACGCCGAGCGCGCACTCGGGGAGGAACTCGTGCGCCTGCGCGAGCGGCGCGACAAGAACGCCCGCGCTCCGCAGCAGGAAGAGGAGGTCACCGAGGCGCTCGAGCAGAAGCGGCGGGCGCTCGAGGAGTCGATGGGGGAGCTGGAGGCGCAGCGCACCGAATGGGTGCGCGACCGCCAGGAAGCCGAGACCAAGCGCGACGCGCTCCGGCGCCAGTACCAGGAACTCAAGGTCCAGCGCGAGAAGGTCCTCGAGCTCGGCGAGGATGGCGTCTGTCCCACCTGCACGCGCGTGTTGGGGGAATCGTTCCGGACGGTGCTCGACGGCCTCGACGAACAGATCGAGACGATCACCGTGGACGGACGCTACTATGGGACGCGGCTGGAGCAACTCGAACAGCTCCCGGCCGACGTGCGCCAGCTCGACGAGCGGCGCCGCGAGCTGCAAGCCGAGGTGGGGGCGCTCGAGCGGCAGCTCGCACGCGTGCAGGCCGCCGTGCAGGAGGTGACGCAGCTCGGGCGCGAGATTGCGACCAAGGAGCAGCGCCACGAGACGCTGCAGCGCGATCTCGCCGCGATCCCGACCGGCTACGATGCCGCACGGCACGAGATGCTGCGCGCCGAGACGGGGCGGCTCGCCCCGCTCAACGACCGCGCCACGAGGCTCAGCACCCTCCTGGAGCGCGAGCCGCGCCTAACGACGAGCCGCGCCAGCGCCGCGAGTGAAGCTGCGCGGCTGCAGGAGCGCGGTGACGCGCTGCGCACCGCGCGCGCCGCCGTCGCCTTCTCGGAGCAGGACTACCTCGAGCTGCGCGAACGGCAGGAGATGACGCTTGCCGAGGCGCGCGCCGCCGAGATCGCCGTCGCATCGGCGCGCGCCGAGCAGCAGTCGGCGACCGTTTCGCTGCAGCAGGCCGAGCGCGCGCAACAGGAGTACGACAAGGCGCAGGCGGCTCACGAGGCGCTGCAGGGCGACAAGCGGCTGCACGACGAGCTCGATCGCGCCTTCTCCGACCTGCGCACCGACCTCAATCACC
>CAZWVG010000146.1:0-14374 GCA_964637355.1 uncultured Gemmatimonadaceae bacterium | reverse complement strand
CCCGTGGAATTGAGGCGGGTTACGTTCGCTCGCATTCTGGCCGGGAGATACGCGTAATGAAGGGGAACGTCTTGCTGTGCGGTGCGCTCATCGCGCTCGCGGGTTGCGGCGGAAACAAGGCGCCGGCGACCACCGCGCCCACTCCGGCAGGCGGGGCTTCGATGACAGGTGCCGTGGCACCGCGCACCGCGGTCGAGCAGTTCATGGCGGCGGTGAAGTCGCAGGACCTGCAGGCGATGTCCGTCGTGTGGGGAACCTCCAAGGGGCCCGCGCGCGACCAGCTCGAGCGCGAAGACCTCGAGAAGCGCGAGATCATCATGCAGGGGTGCTACGATCACGACTCCTTCAGGATTCTCGAGGAAGGGCCCGCTCCCGATGGCGAGCGCGCCGTGCGCGTGGAGGTGTCGCGTGGGAAGAAGACCGCAACGCCGACCTTCATGGTGATCAAGGGTCCCTCCAATCGATGGTACGTGCGTGACGCCGGGATCACGGCGATGAAGGAGTTCTGCAACCGGTCGTGAGTGAGTGAGAGATCGTTGAGGCCAGCGGAGCCGAGCGCGCGTTTCTCAGCGCGGAACCCTTCGCCCTCACGTTAGATTAGTACTCGGACAATTCGACGAGCACACCGGCAGTTGCCGACGGATGAAGGAAGGCGATGCGTTTTCCTTCCGCCCCGAGGCGCGGTTGCTCGTCGATGAGGCGGATCCCTCGGGCGCGACAGCGTGCGAGCGTCCCCTCGAGATCGTCGACGTTGAAGCAGATGTGATGGATGCCTGGGCCACGCTTGGCGACGAACTTGCCGATGGGCGACTCCGGGGTTTCCCCCTCGAGAAGTTCAACGAGCGATTCGCCGGCGACGAGTCCCGCGATGCGGGCTCCGTCGGAATCATCGAGTGGAGCCTCCGGCATGCCGAGCACGTCGCGGTAAAATGGCAGGATCTCCTCGAGCGAACGCACCGCCACACCTATGTGTGCGATTCGCGTTCCGCGGCGGGGAGCATCGATGGGTGTTGGTTGGCCCCGGTGTTCGTCGGGCGAGGCTGACATCAGCAGTCGGAAGGAAAGACAGCGTTCCGGAAAGGTTCGGAGCGCGCGCAAGTTAATCTGAGTGTTGCGGGGAAGAATCCCCGCGACGGAGGCGAACGGGATGTCGAACACGATGGCGGTGACGGACGCGAATTTCGCGACCGAAATCGAAGGGGCGTCGGGACTCGCGGTGGTGGACTTCTGGGCCGAGTGGTGTGGCCCGTGTCGCATGGTTGGTCCGATCGTCGACCAGCTGGCCGCCGAGTACTCGGGGAAGGCGAAGGTCACCAAGCTCGACGTCGACGCAAATCAGAAGACCGCGATGAAGTACAACGTGCGGTCGATCCCCACGATCCTGTTCTTCAAGGACGGGAAGTTGGTGGATTCGGTGATCGGCTTCGCGCCGAAGCCTGCGCTCGAGCAGAAGTTCAAGCAGCACTCGGCCGCTGCGTAACTCGTCGCCGCGGGATGCGGCGCGTGTCTGCGCGGTCTGGAAGAGAATCGCGACTCGTCCCGCTCATCGAGCGGATGAGCATGGCCGGTGGGCATCTGCCCGCCGGCCATCTGTTCTTGATAGGCGTTCTCCGGATATTCTTCCGAGGTGATCACACCACCCTCGGGGGGAACGCTCTACGTCGTCTCGACGCCCATCGGCAACCTGGGCGACATCACGTATCGCGCCGTAGAGACACTGCGGCAGGTGGCGCTCATTCTCTGCGAAGACACGCGGCACTCGCGCGGGCTTCTCGATCACTACGCGATCACGACGCCGGTCGCCTCACTTCACGAGCACAACGAGGTGCGCGAGACTGCTCGCATCCTCGAACGGCTGGCCGCGGGAGATTCGATCGCGCTCATCTCCGACGCCGGAACGCCGCTCGTCTCCGATCCCGGTGCTCGCCTCGTGCACTCTGCGCTCGACGCGGGGTACGACGTTACACCGATTCCGGGCGCGTCGGCGATCCTCTCGGCGCTTGTCGGCAGCGGACTATCGCCCGACACGTTCACCTTCGTCGGCTTCCTCGCGCGCAAGGGAAAGGAGCGCACGGCGCAGCTGGCGTTCCTCAGCGAGCTGTCGCATACGGGCGTAGTGTACGAGTCACCGAATCGTGTGGGCGATACCCTCGACGACCTGGTGCGCGTGATGGGTGAAGGGGCGAGTACCAGGCGCGCGGTCGTGGCGCGGGAGCTCACCAAGCGATACGAGGAATTCCGTCGCGGGACCGTTGCCGAGCTTGCGGCTGAGTTCCGTGACACACCACCGCGTGGCGAAGTCGTGATTTTGTTGGAGGGGCGTGCCGAGGAGAGCCTCGACGAGTCGGTACTGCGCGATTCGGCGCAGTTGCTGCGGCGCGAGGGAGCGACCACGCGAGAAATCGTGCGATCGCTGGTCGAGCGGCACGGAGCTCCACGCAACCTGGCCTACCGTTTAGCGCAGGACGCATGAAAGGTCTTCGTCGAGTAGTCGCGCCCCTCCTCCTCCTGTCCCTCACGGGATTCGCACCGTCCACCACCACGAAGCTCGGCATCGCCCGGCTGCAGTATGATGGCGGAGGAGACTGGTACGCGAACCCCTCGAGCCTCGGCAACCTCCTCAAGGCGATCAACGAGCGCACGACGCTCCGGGTCGAACCGACCGAGGGGCGCGTGACGCTCTCCGACGAGCGCCTGTACGACTACGCCTTCCTGCACATCACGGGGCATGGCGAGATCAAGTTCAGCGACAGCGATGTCGTGCACCTGCGCGAGTGGATCCTGCGCGGGGGCTTTCTGCATGCCGATGACAATTACGGGCTCGACGAGTCGTTCCGGCGCGAGATCGCCAAGGTCTTTCCGGAGCGCCCGCTCGTCGACGTCCCGCTTTCGCACCCCATCTACCACGTCGTGTACGAATTCCCCAAGGGTGTCCCGAAGATTCACGAGCACGACGGGAAGCCCGCGCGCGGCTACGGGATCTTCATCGGTGACCGCCTCGCCGTGTACTACACGAACGAGAGCGATCTCGGGAATGGGTGGGAAGACCTCGGGACCTACAGCGATCCGCCGGAGCTGCACGAAGCCGCCCTGCGCATGGGGGTGAACCTCTTCGTGTACGCCGTCACCAGCCGACCAGTCTCATGACGCTTTTCGATCTCGTCGAACGCGAACGCAAGGGAATCGCTCGGCAGCTGGCTACCGGGGGGGCTGCGCTGGTGCTCACCGGCGTCGTCCTGGTCCTGCTCATCGCGACACTCGCGCTCGGACAGAGTCGCTGGCTCTGGCTCCCGCGCGCCACGCCTTTCCTCCTTTGGAGCCTCGCCATAGTTGCGGCGGCATTCGGCGCGCGTTGGTTGCGCGACCGCCTCACGGAGCAGACCTCGGTCACGCGCATCGCGCGCGCGGTCGAAGTCGAAGGGAAGATGCGCGACGGTTCGGTGCGGGTGGCGCTCGAAGTGGCCGACAAGGGAGCGTTAGGCAGGCTCAACGCCGAGCAGGTCGCCGGCAAGCTGGGGAAGGGTCCGGCGCCGCTGACACCGGCACTCCGCAAGGACGTCGGTCGCCGCGCGATGATCGGTTCGGGGCTCGCGGTCGTTGGTATTCTCGGGTTGGTGTCGGCCGCCGCTGCTGCTCCGGATGGTTGGGACGCGATGGTGCACCCGGTGAAGGCGTGGACCGGGACGCTCCGTGGCGGCGTGACGCTGAGCAAGGCGCCGCGTTCGGTGCTGCGTGGCGAGAAGGTTTCACTCACCGTGCGCGCCCCCGGACGCAAGGCGGTGACGGTGGCGCAGCGGGTGACGGGGAGCTCCTGGCGCACCAGCGCGCTCACTCTTGTGGGCGACAGCGCCGTCGTCGCGCTCGGCCCCCTCGATGCCGACCTCGCGATCTACGCGACCGATGGGAGGAGCACCAGCGACACCATGGCGGTGCGCGTAGTCGATCGCCCGTTCATCGGCGACGTGACCGTCAAGGCGACCTTCCCCGGCTACCTGGCGCGCAAGGCGGAGCAGATCCCGTTAGGCGAGATCGTCCGTGTCCCGCGCGGCACCGTGCTCTCGATCGAAGGGCACTCCTCGGCCGAACTCGCGGCCGTGCACCTGGCGAGCGGCCCGACCGAAATCCCGTTCAAGATCGACGGGCGCGAGTTCCGCGGCGAGTTCACGCCGACGACTGCGGCGTCGTTCGCCTGGTCCGCCGAGGGGCGCAATGCCCCCATCGAGGACCTCCCGCCGTCGTTGCAGCTGGAAGTGCAGCCGGATTCGGCGCCACGGGTGGAGATCCTTTCCCCGGGGCGCGACACGCTGGTGAGCGTCAGCGACAGCATCGGGATATCGGTACTGGCCACCGACGATCACGGGCTCGCCTCCGCCGGACTTCGCGTGACCGTGACCAACTCGCGCGGCGAGGTCAAGTCGAACGTGACCCGCGCGTTAGGCGCGACGCAGGGGGAGCAGTTCCAGGGGCAGATGGTCCTGGCGATGTCGTCGCTCACGCCGGGCGATGCGATGAAGGTCGTCGCCGTCGCGACCGATGCGTCGCCGTGGCGACAGGTCGGCGAGAGCCCGGGGATCACGCTGCGGCTTCCCACGCTCGCCGAGCAGCGCGACGCGATCCGCTCGGCGGCCGACGCTGCCGTGGCCGAAGCGCAGGCGACGGCGAACGCCCAGAAGCAACTCGCCCAGCGCACCGCCGACGCCGCCCGCGCCCGCCAGCGCGAGCAGCAGAAGAACGGCAAGGACGCGATGTCGTACGAGGCGGCCGAGCAGGCGAAGCAGTTCGCCAAGGAACAGCGGCAGCTCGCCGATCGCATGCAGCAGATGCAGCAGAACGCGCAGAAGCTGGAACAGTCGCTCAAGCAGACCGGCGCGCTCGACAGCGCGTTGCAGGAACGACTGCGCGAGGCGCAGAAGCTCCTGCGCGATGCGTTGACGCCGGAGTTGCAGGAGAAGCTGCGCAAGCTGGAGCAGGCCTCGCAGAACATGTCGCCCGAGGACTCCAAGCGCGCGTTGCAGGACCTGTCGGAGCAGCAGCGCCGGTTGCGCGAGCAGCTGGAGAAGAGCGTGGAGATGCTCAAGCGCGCGGCGCTCGAGGGGCAGATGTCGACGCTCAAGGACGAGGCGCGCGAGCTGGCGAAGAACCAGCGCTCGCTCGTGGACTCGCTGCGCGCCGCCGACCAGCAGGCCGAGAAGGAAGCGGCCGACCGCATGGCCAAGGAGCTCACCGACCGCGCGAAGAACCTGCGCGACGACGTGAAGAAGCTGCAGGAGCGCCTGGAGAAGGAGAAGGCGGCGGCTGGCGCGGACAAGGCGAAAGACGCCACCGAGAAGATCGACGAGTCGCTGCAGAAGCTGCAGCAGGCGATGCAGGAACAGCAGCGACAGGCTGGCCAGCAGCAGGACGGACAACAGCAGAACGGTCAGCAGCAGTCCGGTCAACAGCAGTCCGGCCAGCAGCAGCAGAACGGACAACAGGCCAAGAGCGGGCAGAAGCAGGACGGCCAGCAGCAGCAAGGGCAGCAAGGGCAGCAGGGACAACAGGGGCAGCAGGGACAACAGGGGCAGCAGGGACAGCAAGGGCAACAGCAGGGCGGCCAGCGGCAGGGAGGCCAGCAGCAGCAGGGGAACCAGCAGGGGCAGGGGCAGGATCCGACCAAAGCGGGACAGCAGGGGACGCAGAAGGGCGATCCCCTGAACAAGCAGTCGGCGGCGGAGCAGGCAGCGAAGGCCATGGAAGACGCGGCCAACGACCTGCAGAAGGCGCGCGAGCAACAAGTCGGTGAGTGGAAGAAGGAACTCACCGGTGAGCTGGACCAGTCGATCCAGGAGATGCTCCAGCTTGGGAGAGAGCAGGACAAGCTCGAGCAGCAGGCGCGCGCCGGTGCGTCGGCCAATGACCTGCGCGCGCAGCAGGGGGCGTTGCAGCAGGGCGTCGAGAAGACCATGCAGCGGCTGCAGCAGGCGTCGACCAAGTCGAACCTCCTGTCGCAGCGCTCGCTCCGCATGATGAACGATGCGCAGCGCAAGGTCGAAGAGGCCACCGCACAGGCGCAGCGCTCGCAGAACGGACAACAGATGGCGAGTGCCATGCGCGAGGCCGGCGAGTCGCTCAACCAGGCTGGCGCGTCGCTCGTGCGCGATCGCGAGCGCACGCAGAACAGCGAGTCGTCGACCGGCTTCGCCGAGATGCTCGAGCAGCTGCAACAGATGGCCCGCCAGCAGCAAGCGCTCAATTCGGCGGCGCAGGACCTGATGCCCAAGCCGGGGAGCAAGATGGACGGCAAGGGGCAGGACGACGCACGCGCGCTCGCCCAGCAGCAGCGCGAAGTGGCGGCCAAGCTGGAGGAGCAGGGGAACAACGACGAGAGCGGGCGTGCCGACGAGATGGCGCGCGAGGCGCGGCAGATCGCGCAGCAGCTCGAGTCGGCCAACCTCGACGCCTCGGTGCTGGAGCGTCAGCAGCGCCTGTTCAGGAAGATGCTGGATGCCGGGCGCCTGCTCGAAGAAGACCAGCGCGAGGACACCGGGAAGCGCGAAGCGACGTCGTGGACCGGAACGGAGACGTTCACGCCTCAGGGCGGCACCGCCAGCGGCAAGGGCGCATCCAAGTTCACGCCCCCCACGTGGAACGAGCTGCGCGGCCTGACGCCGGAGGAGCGGCGGCTGGTGCTGGAATACTTCAAGAGGATCAATGGGAAGGACAAGTAGGGAGACTGGACGGGGGACGGGGGACGGGGGACGGGAGTTCGGACGGCGACAGTGTGAGAATCGGTGCGCGGAGTTGAGCGCGCCCGCCTACTCCCGAAGCCCCCGTCGCCCTATCCCCCGTCCCCCGTCTCCCGTCTCCCGTCCTTTTGTCGTCTCCGTCCTCTTCGGCGCGCTCCTGGTCTCGCCCGTACACCAGACTCACGGTCAAGACGCCGCAGCCCCACCCAAATCTCCCCTCGTCCTCGCGCTCGATCTCGAGAGCGCCAACAAGTGTCGCGAGGCGATCCCGCTCTATCGGCAGTCGGTGAACGGCGAGGATCCGGTGAGCGCCGTGCTCGGGCTCGAGCGCTGCTATGCGATGGTAGGGGGGAGCGAGGCGATCCTGCCGTTGGTCGACTCGATGCTGGTCAAGCGCCCCACCGACCCGACGCTCCGGACGGTGCAGCTGCGCACCCTCACCACGCTGCGGCGCGCCGGTGCCGCAGACACGGCGTTCGCGCAGTGGCTGTACGCCGCGCCGCGTGAGCCGGCGCCGTACCGGATCTATGCGCGGCAACTGCTCGAGTCGGGGCGCGCCGCCGCAGCCGACACGGTGCTCCGTCGGGCCGAAGCGGCGTTAGGCGGGACGCGCGAGCTAGCGTCCGAATTCGCGCAGATGCAGGCGGCGCTCGGGATGTGGGTCGCCTCGGCGCAGAGCTGGCGCGAGGCCAGCGAGACGATGGACTACATGGTGCAGGCGGCCGTCTTCTCGCTCGTGCAGGCGCCCGACTCGCTCCGCGATGGCATACGCGCCGTATTCGCCGCCGACCCGCCCGCGCTCCCTTCGCGTCGCATCCTCGCCACGCTGGAGACGCGCTGGCGCTCGGCGCGCACGGGGTGGACGGTGCTGTCACAGGTCGCGCCGACCGACTCGGCCGTGTCGGCCTGGATCGATTTCGGGGCCGAGGCGGAGCTGAACGAGTCGTGGCTCACCGCGCGCGATGCCTATGCAGCGGCAGCGGCGCGTCGCCCGAAGGATCACGCGCTTCGCGTCAAGGCGGCGAATGCCGCGCTCACTGGAGGCGATGCCGCCTCGGCGCTCGCGCTGCTGCAGCCGATCATCGCGTCGGGTGACTCGACCGCCGCTGGCGCGGTGGCGCTGCTCGAGGTGCGGGCGCTCGCCGCGTTAGGCAGGGCGACCGACATCGAGAAGGTGCTCGAGGAGCGCGCCGGGCCGCTGGGAGAGCAGGGCGTCAAGCAGGCGCAACGCACGCTGGCGTGGGCGTGGATCCGGAGCGGTGACCTGGTCAAGGCACGCAAGGCGCTCCTGGCCGGAGGGGGCGGTACTGAGGAGGACGTGCGCGTCGAGGCTTGGCTCGCGCTGTACGATGGTGACCTCAAGACCGCGCGCGGCGGGTTGAGGCGCACGGACGAGACCAATCGTGACGTGGTGACGGCGATGGCCTTTCTCTCGCGCACGCGCGCCGAGCTCGCGCCGGCTGCGGGGCGGGCGTTCCTGCTGCTGGCCAAGGGAGACTCGGCGAAGGCGTCGCAGGCGTTCGAAGTCGCGTCGGACTCGCTGAGCGACGCGGCGCCGTTCCTGTTGCTCGTGTCGGCGCGACTGGCGAAGGCGAGCGGCGACACCCCGCGCGCCGAGTCGCTCTGGAAGCGGATGCTCGCGCAGTATGCGGACTCTCCGGAGGCGCCGGAGTCGGAGCTCGACTGGGCGCGGGTGCTGCGGGCCAAAGGGGACAGCGCCGGAGCGATCGAGCATCTCGAGCACATGATCCTCACCTACACGCAGAGCTCATTGGTGCCGCAGGCTCGGCGCGAGCTCGAGCTGGCGCGCGGCACAGTGCCGCCGGGGCGTGGGTAGATGTGGGAGGGCGGATCGCTTGGGGCTGCGCTCTCGCAGGATTTTTTCGAATGTCGGTTGGGACGTGGGGGGCCCCCCCCAAACAGACGATAACATTTCCTTCCCGCTTCTACTTCATCATTTCATTGCCGTCGTCATCATTTCAACTCGGTAGCCGGACCGCGCTCAACGTCGCGCCTAACCTCGCCACGCGCCTACGTCGCATTGCCCTCGCATTTGGCGGGCTGGTCGCCGGTGTCGTTGCGCCAGGCGTCGCTGCAACCGCCGCGTCGGCAGCGATCGCTGCGATCCCCACGATCGCCCGCGCCCAGCACCTCCTCGTCCCCATGGACGACGACCAGTCGAACCAGCTCAAGGCGTACGGGCTGACCTTCAACGCGCTCCGCGACGGCAACAAGGCCGAGTGGTTCATCAATTATCGCGGCGGGTCGTATCTCCTTCCGGACTTGCCGGAGCTGCGCAAGCGCGCCACGCTCGACGGCGTCTCGTTCGAGCCGGTCGATAACGCGCGCCTCACCGCGATCCGCGCCGAGATCGCCGGCGGCAACATGGACGCGATCTCGCTGGAGCGCGCGCCGAAGATCGCGATCTACAAGCCGGCGAAAGCACCGCCTTGGGACGACGCCGTGACCCTGGCGCTGCAGTACGCAGGGATCCAGTTCGAGACCGTCTACGACGAAGAGGTCATGGCCGGCGACCTGGCGAAGTACGACTGGTTGCACCTGCACCACGAGGACTTCACGGGGCAGCAGAACAAGCTCTATCTGGGCTTCCGCGACACGCCGTGGTTCATCGAGCAGCGCGACATCGCCATGGCGAGCGCGCGCAAGCTGGGCTTTGCCAACATCCCCGCGATGAAGAAGGCCGTCGCTGAGAAGATGCGACAGTTTGTCGAGCGCGGCGGGTTCCTGTTTGCGATGTGTGGTGCCACCGAGACGCTTTCCCTCGCAATCGCCGCCTACAACGTCGACATTGCCGGGACCTTCGCCGACGGAACTCCCGTCGACGAGAACGCCGACGCCAAGATGGACTGGGACCGCTCGTTCGCCTTCCACGACGTGCACCTCGAGCCGTCGCCCTTCGTGAACTCGATGAGCGACATCGACGGGCACCAGGTGAACGTTCCCGGGCGGAGGCAGCCTCTGGGGCAGTTCTCGCTCTTCCAGTTCTCCGCCAAGTTCGACCCCGTCTCGTCGATGCTCGTTCAGGACCACCGCACCGTCATCCCCGATTTCTACGGCGTGACGACGTCGTTCAACAAGGCGACCATCAAGCAGGGCGTCACCATCCTCGCCCAGGAAGACGGCGCGCCGTGGGCCAAGTACATCCACGGCGACTACGGCAAGGGCTCCTGGACCTACCTCGGCGGGCACGATCCCGAGGATCCCCAGCACAACATCGGCGCAGCGCCCACGGACCTGTCGCTGCACCCGAACTCGCCGGGGTACCGGCTGATTCTGAATAACGTGTTGTTTCCGGCGGCGAAGAAGAAGCCGCTCAAGACTTAGACGGGGGACGGGAGACGGGGGACGGGAGTGCCGTCGCGCGGTGCGCGACGGCGTGGCGCTGCGCCCAGTACATTCCTCGTCCAGCTCCGCGAGCCGCTCTGCGGCGAGCACTCCCGTCTCCCGTCCCCCGTCTCCCGTCCCGCCCGTAGTGCCCGCCCTCACCCCCAACGTCGCCACCGCCGTTCGAGCTGCGATCCGTCTCGCCGGCGGCCGCGAAGTCTGCTTCGTCTGCACGATCGACGATCGCGACGCGATCGTGTCGGCGCGGGTGGTGGCGCGGGGGGATGTGCGGTCGGTGCTGGCGCTCCCGGGGTTCGCGCAGCGCGGCGAGATGTTGCTGCACAACCACCCGTCGGGGAATCTCGAGCCGTCGTCGCCCGACCTGGAGATCGCGGCGCGGATGCACGATGCGGGAGTCGGTTTCGCGATCACCGACAACGAGGCGAGCGAGCTCTATGTCGTCGTCGAGGTGCCGCGCGAGAAGCGGAATGCGGCGCTCGACATTCGCGCGATCGACGGCTTGTTAGGCGCAGGAGGCAAGGTCGCGGCGCGACATGCGCGCTATGAGGATCGTGCGTCCCAGCGCGGGCTCGCGCGGACGATCGCGCGGCTCTACAACGGCGGCGGGATCGGGGTGCTCGAGGCGGGGACGGGGGTCGGAAAGTCGTTAGGCTACCTGATTCCGGCGCTCCGCTGGGCGGCGCAGAACGGTGAGCGGACCGTCGTCTCGACGAATACGATCAACCTGCAGGAGCAGCTCGTCGGGAAGGACCTCCCATTCCTCGCGCTCGCGCTCGACGACCAGCCGGTGCGTTTCGCGCTCCTCAAGGGGTGGCACAACTACGTCTGTCTCTATCGCCTCGACCAGGCGCGCGGCGCGGGTGCGACACTCTTCGACCAGGGGTCGGTCGCGGAGGTGGAGGCGCTGGTCGAATGGTCCGAACATACGGCGGACGGGAGCATCAGCGACCTGGCGACGCCCCCAAAGCCGGACGTGTGGGACGAGGTGGCCGCCGAGCCGGATCTGTGCCTGCGGCTGCAATGCCCGCACTTCGACCGCTGCTTCCTGTTTGCCGCGCGCCGGCAGGCGGCGCAGGCCGACGTGATCGTCGTCAACCACCATTTGCTCCTGGCGGACCTCGCGGTGCGGCGCGCCTCGCAGAAGTGGGACGACGCGGCAGTCCTCCCGCCGTACACGCGCCTGGTGGTCGACGAGGGGCATCATCTGGAGGACGCGGCGGCTTCGCACCTCGGTGCAACCGCCACGCGCCGTGGACTGCTGCGCCTCTTTGGTCGACTGGAGCGGCGAGGCAGGGGACTGCTCCCGACGCTCATGGCGCGACTGCAGGCGCGGAAGGACCTGCTGAGTGTCGCTTCGCTCGACCTCGTGCAGGCACGGCTCTTTCCGGCGGTGGTGGCGGCACGCGACAAGGGGGGAGTCGTTTTCGATCTGTTGTCGGGGGTGATGGAGGAGTCGCGCGCACCGGTCTATCGACTGGTCGACGACTTCGCCGAGCATCCCGTCTGGCGCGCGGGGTTGACCGCAGCGCTCGAGGACCTACTGCGAGAACTGTCGCTCATCGGTGACTCGCTGCGCCTCGTGCGCGAGCGCCTGGAGACCGACGAGCAGGCCGCCGAGTCGCTCGCCCCGCTCCTCGGCGAACTTCGCGGCGTCACTCGGCGGTTGGAGAATGTGGGCGACGCGTTGCGCGAAGGGTTGCTGCCGGCGGGGAAAGAGGCGACGGTGCGCTGGCTCGAGGTGCGCGGGAAGGAACGGAATCTCTCCGTCACTAGTGTTCCGCTCTACCTCGCACCCATCCTCCGCGAAGACCTCTTCAAGCGCCTCGAGACGACCATCGTCACCAGTGCCACGCTCTCCACCGATGGACGCTTCGACTTCGTGCGCGCGCGCCTTGGGCTCGACGAGGACGAAGTCGAGCCGGAAACGCAAGTCTTCCCGTCGCCGTTCGACTACCCGCACCAGGCGCTGCTCGCAATCCCCACCGACATCCCCGCGCCTAACGTGGACGGGCGGCGGCACTTCGAGGCGGTGGTCGACGGGATCGTCGCCGTGGCGCAGGCGTCGGGAGGCGGCGTGTTCGCGCTGTTCACCTCGCACCGCGACGTGCGCGAAGCCGCAACGGTCCTGCGGGAGCGCGGTCTCGACCAGCGCTTCCCGCTGATGGTGCACGGCGAAGACGGTCGCGACGCGCTCCTCCGCCGCTTCACCGACGCTGGCCACGCCATCCTCCTTGGAACGGCGTCCTTCTGGGAAGGCGTTGACGTCCCCGGCGACCCGCTGCGCGCCCTGGTGCTAAGCAAGCTCCCCTTCAAGGTCCCCACGGAGCCGCTGACGGCCGCGCACTGCGAGGCCATCGAGCGAAGGGGAGGGGACGCATTCCGCGAGTACATGATCCCCCACGCCGCGCTGCGCCTGAAGCAGGGCTTCGGCCGCCTGATCCGCACCGCGACGGATCACGGCGCCGTCCTTCTGATGGACCCCCGCGCGCAGTCCAAGTCCTATGGCCGAGAACTCGTCGAAGGGCTCCCCCCCGCCAAGCGCATCATCGGGCCGTGGTCGGAAGTGAAGGAACAAATCACCGCGTTCTATTCGCCGCGAGGGCGACGACTTCGTCCATGAGCGACTAGATTCGAGTCGTAGAAGAACGGCGTCAGCCACTCCCGTCTCCCGTCCCCCGTCTCCCGTCCCGTCGCCAATGGCCGTCTCGACTCGCCCCTCAAAGATCGTCTGCATCGGCCGCAACTACGTGGACCACGCCAAGGAATTCGGCAACGACGTTCCCGTCGAACCGCTCTTCTTCCTCAAGCCGCCGTCGTCGATCATCGGCGATGGCGACGCGATCGTCCTTCCTCCTCAGTCGAAGCGGGTGGAGTTCGAGGGCGAGATCGCCGTGGTCGTGGGCACGGCGCTCAAGGATGCGAGCGAAGCCGACGCGACCGCCGCGATCGAATCGGTCGTCGCGCTCAACGACGTGACCGCGCGCGACCTCCAGCTCGCCGATTCGCAGTGGACCCGCGCCAAGGGCTTCGACACGTTCTGCGCCATCGGGACGCCGAAGAAGGGGTCCTCGTTTGACTTCGCCTCGATGGAGATCATCACCCGGGTGAACGGGACGGAACGCCAGCGGGCGCATGGGTCGGACATGGTCTTCTCGGTCCCATTCCTGCTGTCGTATGTCTCCCACGTCATGACGCTCGAGCCCGGGGACATCCTGACCACGGGAACGCCGGCCGGGGTTGGTCCGCTCGCGCCGGGCGATGTCGTGGAAGTCGAGATCGTGGGTGTCAGCAGCGTGAAGAACGTCGTCCGCTGAGCGATTCGGGCGAGAAAAAGCGGGACAATTGCCGCTCCTCGGCCCAGATTTCGAGCAGGGTGGCAGAGTAGGGAAACCCGCCGGCATGCTGCGGTTACAAAGGGGTGGGCCAAGGAGTTTGACGCGCCTACACGCAACGGAACGAGCCACTGCCCGCCCGCTTCACGTACGCCGACTCTCGTCTTCTCGTCTTCTCGTCCTTTCGTCTTCTCAAGCGATGCTGACACTGCGCAAGAGCCACAACCGAACGATCCCCGGCGACGGCGCCGGGCGTTCGGCGCGCTCGACGCTGGTGTCGGTGCTGCTGCACGTCGTCCTGATCTTCGCGCTCGTCGAGGCGCTCAAGTCGACCGGGGCGATCCAGCGAATCTTCACCCGCCCGACGACCTTCACCTTCCAGCAGCCGCAGGAGCGTCTCCAGTACATCGCGGTGACGCCGCCCAAGGTGACCGACGTCGCTCCTCGCCCGGTTGCAGGCGAGGCCGATCGTGATGGCGCGGTGCGCGCGGGACGCACGAGCGGTGAGAGCGCCCCAGGTCCCGCGATCCCCACTGTCCCGCTCCGCGCCCCGACCGAAGTCCCGTCAACGATTCCCGCGCCGGGGAACGGCTTCGATGTGAACGTGGGGACGCCGCAGTCTGGGCCGATGGCCAGCGGGCGCGGCGCCGTGAAGGGGCTGCAGCCCGGGTACGTCGACCCGCGACTCTGGGTCGATGCGCCGGCCCTCACCTACGCGCCGAAAACCGACGAGCAGCGCCTCGATTCGGCCGTCACCGCGAGCATCATGAAGTATCGCGACTCGGTGATGGCGAACACTTACGAGCCCAACAAGTTCGAGCGCGGCGACTGGACCTACAAGACGAAAGGCGGTTCGTCGTACGGCATCGACCAGAAGTTCATCCGGCTCGGCAAGTTCTCCATCCCCACCGCGCTCCTCGGGCTTCTCCCCATGAACCAGATCCAGGGGAA
>CAZWVG010000145.1:0-14393 GCA_964637355.1 uncultured Gemmatimonadaceae bacterium | reverse complement strand
TTCGCCTTGGCGTAGTCGTAGCCGAGGTGGATCGCGGTGTGGTTGGCGTCGAGGAGGCGCTTCTTCTTGCTGAACTTCTCGTTCAGCATCACCTCCACGACGTCCATGTCGATGTTGAGGAAGGCGGCCAACGCGCCGGCATAGGCGATGTTGCGCAGGAGCGTGCGATCGCGATCGCGCTCGAAGGCCTGCACGCACATCCCGCCGAACGGGATCCCCATGACGGTGATCCCTTCCTTGACGAGGTCGGGATCGAGCGGCCAGGTGGAGTCGTACAGGAGGTAGCCGCCCGGGCGTACCGTCGCGACGTCCTTGGCGTAGGTCGCCGGGTTGAGCGCGACCACGAGGTCCACCTCGGAGGGGCGCGCGGTGTATCCCGCGCCGCTCACGCGGATCTCGTACCAGGTCGGGAGCCCCTGGATGTTCGACGGGAAAATGTTCTTTCCCGTGACCGGAATCCCCATGCGAAAGATCGCCTGCATGAGGAGACTGTTGGCGCTGGCGGAGCCGGTCCCGTTGACCGTCCCCATCTTGAACGCAAAGTCGTTCACGCCGCTCATCGCATCACCTGGCCGGCATACGGCAGCTTGAGGTCGAACGTACGCATGTCCCACGCTGCCGTCGGGCAGCGCTCCGCACAAAGCCCGCAATGCAGGCAGACATCCTCGTCCTTCACCATCACCCGCTTGGTCTGCGGGAGCGCGGGGGAGACGAAGATCTCCTGCGACGTGTTGAGCGCCGGCGCCGACAGCCGCGTGCGCAGCTCGTCGATCGGCGTGCTGTTGGTCGTGATCGTGAGGCAATTGGTGGGACAGACGTCGACGCAGGCGTCGCACTCGATGCACAACGGCGCGGTGAAGTGCGTCTGGATGTCGCAGTTGAGGCAGCGTTCGACCTCGGTCGCCGTCTGCTCGGCGGTGAAGCCGAGTTCGACCTCGACCCCAATGCCGCTGAAGCGCTTGGTGAGCTCCTCGTGCTGCATCTTGGCGCGCTTGGAGCCGTCGTAGTCGTTCTCGTACGCCCAGCTGTGCATCCCGACCTTGGCGCTCACCAGCGTCATCCCCTCGGGCGGGCGCTCCTCGACCGGGCGTCCTTCGCAGTGCGCGTGGATCGAGATTGCCGCCTGGTGCCCGTGCGCCACCGCCCAGATGATGTTCTCCGGCCCCCACGCCGCATCGCCGCCGAAGAAGACGCCGGCACGCGAGCTTTGGTGCGTCACCTTGTCGACCACCGGCATGTCCCAGTCGCCGAAGGTGATCCCGATGTCGCGCTCGATCCAGGGGAAGGCGTTCTCCTGCCCGATGGCGAGGATCACCGCGTCGCACGGAATGATCACCGTCTCGATCACGGTGCTGCGCTGCTTTCCCTTGTCGTCGACGGTCCACTCCAGCCGGTCGAACTCCATCCCGGTGAGCACGCCGTTCTCCACCACCATCCGCTTGGGCGCCAGGTTCTCGACGATCTCGACCTGCTCCTCCTCAGCGTCCTCGAGCTCCCACGGCGACGCCTTGAAGTACTTGCGCCCGCGGCGGGCGATGACCTTGACGTCGGTCGCTCCCAATCGTTTGGCCGAACGGCAGCAGTCCATCGCCGTGTTCCCCACGCCGATGATCAGGACGCGCGGTTCGATCTTCTCCACGTGGCCGAAGTGCACGTTGGCCAGCCACTCGATCCCGATGTGGATCTGGTTCGGCGCATCCCAGCGCCCGGGGATATCGAGCTCCTTCCCCTTGGGCGCCCCGCTCCCGACGAAGACGGCGTCGTACCCTTCCTCGAGCAGCGCCTTCATGCTCTCGACCGGGGTGCCGTACTTCATCTCGGCCCCCATGTCGATGATGTAGCCGCACTCCTCGTCGAGGACGCTGGCCGGGAGGCGGAAGGCGGGGATGTTCACCCGCATCAATCCCCCCGGCTGCGCATTTTTCTCGAAGATGGTGACGTGGTAGCCGAGTGGCAGAAGGTCGTTAGCGACCGTCAGCGATGCCGGGCCGGCGCCAACCAGGGCAATGCGCTTCCCGTTTTTCTCGGTTGGCGCCTTGGGAAGGCGGTCGGTGATGTCGCCGCGATGGTCGGCCGCGACGCGCTTGAGGCGGCAGATCGCGACCGGCTTCTCTTCCACGCGTCCGCGCCGGCAGGCGGGCTCGCACGGGCGGTCACAGGTGCGGCCGAGGATTCCGGGAAAGACGTTCGACTCGCGATTGAGCATGTACGAGTCGGCGTACCGCCCCTGTGCGATGAGCCGCAGGTATCCCGGCACGTTGGTGTGGGCCGGACAGGCCCACTGGCAGTCGACAACCTTGTGGTAGTACCGGGGATTCGAGACGTCCGTCGCGCCCATGATGCGGTAGCCCCTCAGTTGAGTAGGGCAAGTCTGTGGGCGCGGAGGGCGGGGCGGCAAGGAGGGATTTCCCCTGAGTCGTGACGGAGCGCATATCTCTCCGCGCATCCGACATCCTCCACTCCCGCCGTACCTTCCGGCGGCTGCGCCCGGCAATCGCCACTCGCGTCGCTCACGACTTCATCCCACGTGCCATGACACCCGACCAGCCCCCCGTCTCGCCGTCGGACAAGGACGCGAGTCCCCCGACTGTACCCGCGCACCACAGCGGCGGGATCCGTGGCTCGCTCGCTCGACGAATCCTTCGCGCCGAATGGGAACTGCTCTCGGATGATGAACGAGCGGTGATCGAGCGTGTCGCGGCGCGCATCGCGCCGGATCGCGTCGTCGCCCGCGACATCAACAAGGAGCTGAGCGAATCCCGGTCGCTCGGCGAGCGCGTCTCCGACAGCATCGCGTCGTTCGGCGGATCGTGGACCTTCATCCTCCTCTTCATCGCCTTTCTGATCGTCTGGACGATCGGCAACACGGTCATCCAGGGGGCGCGAAAGGATGCGCTCGATCCGTATCCGTTCATCTTCCTCAACCTTCTCCTCTCGATGATCGCGGCGCTGCAGGCGCCGGTGATCATGATGTCGCAGAATCGTGCGGCCAAGCGCGACCGGCTGGAGGCGAAGAACGACTATGAAGTGAACCTCAAGGCCGAGCTGGAGATCCGCGAGCTGCACGAGAAGCTCGACGTGCTGCGCGAAGCGCAATGGGCCGAGCTCGTGCGCATGCAACAGGACCAGATTCGCCTTCTCGAACAGCTCTTTCGAAAGGAGCAGCAAGGAGAGAGCGGCGCCGGAGCGGTCGAGTAGCTGACGGCGTCACGCGCGAGCGGCGGGCGCCGGCTCGATGGCCGACGCCCGCCTCGCACCTGGTTCCGCTGCCGTCGAGGGGCTCAGTAGAGCGGGACCTTCAGTCCGAGGTGCGCACCGCGCGTCAGCTGGAAGGCCTGGCTACTGAGGTCGAGTCCATGCTCGGGGGTGACGAACAGCTCGACGTCGTCCTGCTTCTCGGCGATCGTCTCGGGGATGCGCAGCGTCTTGGTCTGTCCCGCGTGCACGCTGCCGATGCGGATGTCGAAGTCACCCTGCTCGACGTACACCGTCACGTTTTCCTTCCGCGGATTCTCCACCGTCACGGTGGTGGCCTTGAGGTCGCCGCAATCGAGGACGGCCGACATCGAATCGTCAGGCGATGGAGACCATGCTGGCATGTCGCCCGGCTGCACGATCATCCCGAGCTTCGCGCCGGGTGTCACGTCGAATGATTGCGAGGCGAGGTCGGTTTCTCCGTCGGGATGCACGAAGATCTCGATCCTCGCGTCGCCCGAAACGACCCAATCGGGAAGGTTGAGCGTCGCGGTGCGCATCGCGGCGACCTTGCCGAGTCGCACATCGAAGTCACCGCGTTCGATGAAGACGGTGACCGGGACCTTGCGATCGTTCTGGACCTGGATGGTGGCGCGGGTGACGGTGTGTGCCGCCGGCGTCATGGCCTGCGCGCGCGTGGGTATCGAGGCGAGCGTCGCGGTGCACGCGAGCGCCGTGACGAGGGTGGGGAGTGCATATCGGGTCAACATGGTTGCTTCTCGAGTTTAGGGTCGAGTCGCGTCCGCGGCCGATCGATTCGGTCGCGTTGCCGGATTCGTCTCGCAGCGCGTGTTTGTGCGCACTGCTCGATGACAAGATGGCGGCGGCCACCTTGCGGGAGCGTTAACTGTCTCGCCGGGAGCACTCGACGTCGTGCGCTCCCGTTGCGATACTGCGAAGACTGCTGCGCAAGCGCGTGCGCCGACCTCACCTTCTCGGCCCCTCCCCCGTGACCGACGACTCCACGCCTCCGGCGCCGGCGCCCGCCGGCCGATCGCCCTCACGACGTGGCTTCCTCAAGGTCGCCGGTGCCGCGGCCGCTTCGGCGGTTGCGGGATCGGCGGTCGCCGCCACCGCTGCCTGTTCTCCGCCTGTGGAGCAGGACGCCCGGCAATCCGCCTTCGGGGCGAGCATCCAGCGCCAGGTCGGCTTCAATCGTCCGCTCCTCGACCGGCTCGGCGACGCGATCCTCCCCGACTCGCTCGGCGCCGCCGGGCGTCTCGCCGCGGTGAACGCGTTCGTCGAGTGGGTCGACGGGTACGATCCCGTCGCCGAGGAAATGCACGGGTATGGGTATGCAGAGGTGCGCTATCTCCCCGCCGACCCGGCGCCGGGGTGGCGCTCGCAGCTCGATGCACTCGACACGCTCGCCCGGAAGTCGAAGCAAAAGCTGTTTGTCGAGCTCGATGTCGATGCACGGCGCGCGGTGGTGCGCGCCGCGCTGTCGGGGACGCGCGAGACCGCGATGCCCGACCCGTTAGGCGCCTCGCACATCGCGATCGCCCTCCTGGCGCACTGGGCGGCGAGCCCGGCGGCCAAGGATCTTGCGCTCGGCGTACAGGTGGCCCCGCTCACCTGCCGTCCGCTGGCGGGCGCGACCACGCGCCCGCTTCCGATCGTTGGAGTGACGACATGAAGACGATCGAGAGCGACATCGTCATCGTCGGGAGCGGGATCACCGCCGCGCTGATGGCCGCGCGACTCTCCGAGACCACGTCGCAACGCATCACCGTTATCGAGGCGGGGCGGCCGACCACGGTCTTTTCGGAGCGAACGAAGGTGCGCGATCGCTACCTCGCGTATGGCGAGGATCCGTGGCGGCGCGATCACCTCGATGACCAGAACGCCTTCGGGACGACGCACGGTTTCTCGCCGAACATGCACGTCGGGGGATTGGCGATGCACTGGGGGGGCGTGACCCCGCGCTATTCGCCGGAGGACTTCAGGACGCATTCACTGTATGGGATCGGCACCGACTGGCCGTTCACGTACGAGGAACTCGATCCCTTCTACCAGGAGGCAGAGGAGCGGATGGGTGTCGCCGGCGAACAGGGACCGGCAGCGCTCGACCCGCGCGGGAAGCCCTATCCCCTCCCGCCGCTCCCGATCAACTACAACCTCGCACAGCTGCAAGGGTGGGCGACCGGGGCGGGGATCACGACGTGGAGCACGCCATCGGCCAAGAACTCCGTTGCACGTGACGGGCGGGCGCAGTGCCAGCGCTGCGACACCTGCTATCCCGTGTGCCCGACGGGAGCGAAATACTCGCCGGACTTCACCTGGAATGCGCTGGTGGCGGCGAAGAAGGTCACGCTCGTCACCGAGACACTCGTCAGGCGGCTCGTCGCCGACCCGGCGACCGGGCGCATCGTGCGCGCCACGGGAAATCGCACCGATGCAAGCGGCGAGGAAGTGACGATCACCGCGAAGACCTTCGTGCTCGCCGGCGGCTTCGTCTGGTCGCCGCACCTGTTGCTCCTTTCGCGCGATGCCGCGCACCCCTTGGGACTAGCCAACCGCAGCGGGTTGGTCGGGAAGTATCTCGCGGGGCATCGGAACATCGGCGGTCAGATCACACTGCCGATGGAGTTGTTTCCGGGGATCAACGTGCAGCACTCGCTCGTGTCCAAGCAGTTCCAGCGGGCGAGCTACAAGGGGCGCTACCTGCGGCACGACCTGCGCATCTGGGAGTCGGCCGCCGGGCGCGGCCCGCGGGTGCGTGGCGACGACGGCACGCCATTGTTTGGGGATGCGCTGTTGTCGGATTGGCGGGCGCGGGCCAAGGGCGCCACCGCACGCGTGCGCTGCTACTACGACGTCCTCCCCGATCGCGAGAGCAAGCTGGTGCTCGACCCGTCGCACACGAATCGGTTCGGCGATCCCATGCCCAACGTCACGTTCAAGGATGCGCCCGAGAGCGAGGCGGCGCGCGGGTGGCAGGAGGAGCAGATCAAGTCGCTCTTCGAACAGATGGCCAAGGCGGGGAACGGAATGCTCCGCCTGCAGAACAGCGCCAACGACATCGGGCAGGAGCATCCCACGGGCGGGTGCCGCATGGGCGACGACCCGGCGACGAGCGTGGTCGACGGGTGGGGGCGCGCGCACGACCACGAGAACCTCTGGGTGGCAGGGGCGCCGAGCCAGGTCAGCGCCTCGTGCTGCAACGGGACTTTGACGTTCGTGGCAGTCGGGCTGCGCACGGCGGCGGCGATCGCCAAGGGATAGCGCCAATTCTCGTGCAAGTGTCGCAATCGATCTCACCGCTTCGACGTCTCGCCATCAGCGACGCTCCGCCAGCCATGGGAGACCAGGCGCCGTCTGGGCGGCGGCGTCCCTTACGCGCTTTGACGCCGGAATGCGCGCGATATCTCCGGAAACGCGGCACGCGGCAGTGACTCGAACGCCGGCTCGGCGATCAGGTATCCCTGAAACAGCACGAGCCCGTGTTCGACGAGCCACTCGTACTCTCCGATCGTCTCGACGCCTTCGGCGATGACGTCGATGCCAAGTTCGATGCTCACCTGAAGGATCGCACGCACGATGCTCTGGCGCGCACCGCGCGCTTCGATCCCGCGCACGAGCGACATGTCGAGCTTGAGCACATCCGGCTGCAACTCCGCGAGGACGTTCAACCCCGCGTATCCGGCGCCAAAGTCGTCGAGCGCTATGCGGATCCCCTTGGCGCGATAGGCATTCAGGCATTCGCGCAGCTGGCCGGGATCCTCGATGGCCTCGCTCTCTGTTACTTCGAGCACAACCTGCTCGAGCGAGAGACCGGCGCCCCGTGCCGCCGCGACCGTTCGGTCAACGCCGAGCGCCCCGTCGGTCAAAGATCCGGGGAGCGTGTTGAGGTTGATCGAGCAGGTCACGCCGAGCTGGCCGGCGATCTCCAACGCCCGCATGCGCGCGCTCCGATCGAATTCATGGCGATCTCGAGGATCTACCCAGGAGAAGACACGCGCGGAATTCTCCCCCGCTGTCCCCCTGACGAGCGCCTCGTACGACCAGACCGACTGTGCATCGACATCGATAATCGGCTGAAAGGCGTAGCTGAATCGAACGTTGTCCAGCCTCGCCATTCAACGATCGGCCGATGCGTGTCGGCGAGAATCGAACGCCTGGAGGCGAGCGCGCCAGCTACCGCTGGCGAACGCCGATAGCAGCTTCTTGGCCCGACCCGAGGTCAGCCGCGAGAAGCACGTGCCGCTGGCGAAAAAGTCGTTCATCCCGACCAGCGCCGTTGCCTCCTTTTCATCCAGGGGCGCGTGACCCATCGACCACTCGGCGAAGGCGCGCTTCGCGATCGGCTCGCGCACGATCGCGACCGTGTGATGATGCCGCGGATCCTGCCGAATGCGTGCGTACAGCGCATCGATCACCGGCTCCGTCCCCTCGAGTACCTGGAAGAACGTCTCGCTGCTGTAGAGCAGCATCCCTGTCACGCCCATTCGCTCGTTTGATTCCCGCGCCTCCTGCAGCAGGGTCATGAGCTCATCAGCCGCGAACGGATGCGAGGCAGCGCTGGTGTAGATCAGGTGGATGAGGTTGTCCATCGCACTGGAGCTGGCGCAAAGAAATGGCGAGGAGGTACGTGCAGGTATCGCCAGCCCGCGGGAAAAGCTTGAGAGAGCTTGCCGGTGAACCGTTGAGCGCCGAGCGCGCTCTTCTGCGAGCCCCGGCTTGCGCTTCTGTGTGAGCCCCCATGAGAGTTCGCTCACGCGCGCCCGTTCGCGTCCGCGCCGCCGCTACCGCACCGTCAGGGCAACGCGCGCCCCCTCGCGTGCGGGTGCGGGGTGCGTGCGCGTTCCGTCCGGTTCGTCGTCAGCGCCGTGCCGATCGCTCGGCACGCCGCTCGGACATGCCTCGATTCGCCTCGGCGCGTCGCTGCATGTCGCGCGGTCGCCGCTACGCGAACTCGCGCGTCACGGTCATCGCCCCTGCTTCGCGAACAGCGTCTTCGGGATCATCACGTGCGCACCGACGTTGCCATCAACTAACTGCGTGATGCTCACGTCGCACCCCACGCTCACCAGCATGTAGGCGTCCTCGCGCGACAGCTTCTTCTCGGTGACGAGGAAGTCGATCGCCTGGCGCACGGCGGTCTTGGTCGCCGTGACGAGATCCTTGTCGGCCCCCATCGCGATCCAGTGCGTCGGCGTTTCGCCGCGCGGCCAGGTGAGGTGCATGTCCTTGCGCACGATGACGTCGAGCGTCCCGACGAGCGACGTCTCGAGCGCGGTGATGTCGACCTCGCCGTCTCCCTGCGCCGCGTGCCCATCGCCCAGCTGCAACAGCGCGCCCGGCACGTGGACCGGGATGTACAGCGTCGTCCCGGCGACCAACTCCTTGTTGTCGAGATTTCCGGCGTGAATGTCGGGCGGTGCGCTGCTCACGCGCCCGCGCTCAGGCGGCGGCGCCACTCCCACACTCCCAAAGAACGGATGCAGCGGGACGTCAATCCCGGGGGCGAAGTGCGCAGTCATCGACTTCTTGTCGAGCGGGATGATCCGCATCTTTGGCTCGGTGAAGTCCTCGGGGATGAAGCCCGAGGTGCGCCCGAATGCATTGTATGAGTAGGGGATCGCCAGATCGATCTTCTTGAAGCGTACCTCGAGCACATCCCCCGGTTCGGCGCCGTCGACGTAGACGGGCCCGGTGAGAATGTGGCCACCGGGGCCGCGATCCTTCACGCTGTCGACGATCGCCCGGAGCGAGGGTTCGACGTCCTCGGGCTTCACGCCTGCCCCTTCGAGGCGCGAGGGCGTGGAGGTGAGGAGCGTACCGATCGTCAGCTCGTCACCCGAGGCGATATGCAACACGGGCTTTGCCTCTGCCCAGTAGTAGCCGTATGCCACCGTCGAGGGCGACGGCATGAGGCGGTGCTTGCGCGGCTGCGGCGCCGGGATCGCCTCGCGGGAGTCGGCGCCGCGAGCGGAGACATTGGCCGCCAAGGCTGCCGACCCGGCAGCTGCAACGATGAGGAGCGCAGCGGAACGGACGATCAGGCGTCGAGAGAGAGCGGTCATGGCGTCGCGGGAACCGGGTGGGTGAGGTCTCCCGCACAACGTACTGCTTCTATCGCCGAGTCGCTCGCTGGGAGCGCTTCGTTTCGAGCGCTTCATCGCGAGCGCTTCGTTGCGAGCGCTTCATCGCGAGCGCTTCGCCGAAGCTTCTGCCGTGTCCTTGGTGAGACCGTTTTACCGCGGAGTCCGCGGAGAGCGCGGAGAAGTGTCGGCGCAGATCGGGACTTCGATGCGTAGTAGGCAGTGATCGCAGGGCCGTTATTCCTCTGCGATTTCTGTGACTTCTGCGTCAAGAATTTTGAACCGCAGAGAACGCGGAGTACGCGGAGGAGTGTCGGCGCGGATCGGAAGCCGGACGCGCAATTCGTCGTGACCTCTGTGACCTTCGTGACCTCTGTGACCTCTGTGTCGAAAGCGCTCTTTGCTCTCCCGCGTCCGCAGGTTCGAAGCCCAGATCGCAGCAAACGCCGCGTACCAGCCGACGCCCGTGACTCTCGCCGACAGCTGGCTCCTAGTCTCCGCGTTCTCCGCGGACTCCGCGGTTTAAAGCTTTTCTCCCGCGCGCCGCCCGCCGAGAGCTACTCCGCGCGCCAGCATCTCTCCGCGACTCACCTCGGCACATGAGTTTCAGTCTCCGCGGACTCCGCGGTTCAAAGCTTTTCTGTCGCGCGCCGCGTGTCGAAACGCTAGCCAGCCCGCCGCAACGTGAACGCCCAGTACGTATCGGGCCCCACGTCCGCCGCGAAGTCGATCGTGACCACGTCGACCACCTCAAATTCAGCGCGCTGCATGAGGCTCTGCCACGCCGAGCGTCCGAGGACGCTGTAGTGGTTGGGATTCGTCTCGTGTCGGCAGGCCGTATCGGGGGCCGGGACTTCGACGTAGAGCACGCCACCCGGCGCGAGGACGCGATGGAATCCGGCGAGCGTGAAGTACGGCGCCACGCTGTGTTCGAGCGCATGCCGGCACCAGACCAGGTCGAAGCTCTCGTCGGCAAAGTCGAGATACGACTGATCCATGTCCCGCACCTCGAAACCGCGGGCGCGACACGCGGCGAGATCCTCGGCACCGATCGTGATCCCGATGGCGTGGTGCCCGCTCGCGCGGAAGAACTCGAGCGCCAACCCCTGCCCGCACCCCACGTCGAGGACGCGCCGCCCCGGCGGGAGCGCGACCGTCTGCTGCAGCATCCCCCACATGTGCCGCGCGAGCTCGGTGTGCTGCGGCGACGGCGGCTCGGGATAGACGTCGTCGCGCAGACGATCGAGGAACGCCTCGAATCGCCCGCTGCGAGCGTCGGCGGGTGCGAGCGACGGACTGGACATGCGACGGCTCCTGAGAGAGAACGGGGTGGTGCACGCGCGACTGACGACGCGCTTGCGCGCAGATCATCGAACGCGATCGCTCGCGCGCGCCCGCGAGACAAAGCAACGCCCGCGCCACCCCGCTTTGCGCCGGCTCGATGCCGTATCCCACACCGCTACAACACTTTGCGCCACCACGTCCGCACCGCCTGACGTCGCAGAAGCCCGGCGACTCCTGCCGGGATGCCCTCCCCGACCGGTCGAATCGCCCCCCTCGTTCTCGTCTTCTCGTCCTCTCGTCTTCAGAGAACTAGATCCCGGGTGGCGCCCCGACCCCCCGCTCGCCACTTTCGCGCGCGTCCGCACATTCCACTCGCCGCTGCCGGAGGTCTGCCTTGGAGCCCATCGATCGTCGCCCCTCGTCGCCGGAGGCGCAGGAGATCTCCCGTCGCGAGTTTCTCTACGGCTCGGCGGCCGGCGCCGCCGCCCTGTACTTGAACGGCAAGCCCACTGGGCGCCCCTTGGGCGCACCACTCGCCGCAGACGACTACCAACGCGTGGTCGAACTGATCGCGCGCCAGCACGACGCCACGCTCGCCACGCTGCGCGAGTGGATCGCCCTCCCCACCATCGCCGCCGAGAACCTCAATTATCCGAAAGGCGTCGAGCTCATGCAGCGCCTCGCGACCGAGGCGGGCTTCCAGCAGGTGGAGGTCATCCCTACCAAGGGAAAGCCGGGGGTCTTCGCGACGCTCGACGCCGGCGCCGCCACCACGCTGGCGATCTACTTCATGTACGACGTCAAGCAGTACGACCCGAAGGAGTGGAGCTCGCCCCCGCTCGAAGGGCGCCTCGTCGACAAGCCGGGGATGGGAAAGGTCATCATCGGGCGCGGCGCGACGAACACCAAAGGGCCGCAGATGGCCTGCCTCGCCGCGCTCAACGCCTTCAAGGCGGCCAACGTCAAGCTCCCGGTCAACCTCGTCCTCGTCTGCGAAGGGGAAGAAGAGATCGGATCGCCCAACTTCCCGCAGGTCGTCTTCGACCCGCGCGTCGAGGCCGCCCTCCGCAAGTCGGTCGGCATCGTCATCCCGTTAGGCAACCAGGCGCTCGACGGTTCCGTCGAAGTCAACCTCGGCGCCAAGGGGATCTGCGAGCTGGAGTTGGTCGCCAGCGGGGAGAAGTGGGGGCGCGGGCCGGCGCAGGATGTGCACTCCAGTTACGCCGCGCAGATCGACTCGCCGGCGTGGCACCTCGTGCAGGCGCTCAATTCGCTCGTGAAGGCCGACGGCCACACCCCCGCCGTCGCCGGTTTCTTCGACAAGGTGCGCCCGCTCTCCGCCGAGCAGAAGCGGATCCTCGAGGCAGCGATCCCGCGCAAGAACGAGGCGGCGACCAGGAAGGCCTTCGGAGTCCAACACTGGATTGCCGACGAGAACTGGCACGATTCGCTGGTCCGCCTCGTCACCCAGCCGACGATCAACATCGAGGGACTCGTGGGTGGCTACACCGGGCCCGGCGGCAAGACGATCCTCCCGCACCGCGCCGTCGCCAAGATCGACATGCGCCTGGTTCCCGACATGACGGCCAAGGGGACACTCGAACTCGTGAAGCAGCACCTCGCCTCGCACGGCTTCGGCGATATCGAGGTGAACATGACCGGCGGCTACGACCCCACCGAGACGCCGTCAGATGCAAAGCTGATCTCGGCGATGCTCGCCGCTTATCGCAAGAACGGGATCGACCCGCTGCTGTGGCCGCGCCTTGCCGGCTCCTGGCCGGGCTCGACCTTCACCGGCGCCCCGCTCAAGCTCCCCGCCGGAATGTTCGGCCTCGGGAATGGCGGCGGTGCGCACGCCCCCGACGAGTACTGGATCGTGGAGTCGTCCAACCCCAAGGTCGCGGGGATGGACGGCTCCGCCCGTTCGTTCGTGGACTTCTTCTACGCGCTCGCCTGACGCATCGTGTTGCACCGGTCGACGTTCCCCGCTTCGCGCTTTCCCAAACACTCCACAGCCACGCCGAGCAACTTCATGCGCACACAGCTCTACAGGCTGAGCTGGTATCAGCAGCACACGCGTGACGCTGCGGCAATGTAGGGGGATCGCCCTCCTCGCCGCCGTCTGTGCCGTCGCCGTCCTCGCCGCCTGTTCGGGGGAGGCCGCGACGGCCGCGGCGGGAGCGTGTGCCCCCTCGGCGCGCTACCCTACCGCCATCGGCTGCGCATACGTCTTCGGCAAGGTGACCGACAGCGCCGGCGTGCCGCTCGACAGCATCGACGGCCTGGTGCGCCTCTCCGACGCCTGTACCTGTTCGTCGCCACGGCTCGAGGGCGACGACAACGGGACGTACGCACTGGTCGTGCATCGCCTGCCGCGGAGCCGCGGCTTTTCCGATACGGCGACCGCCACGGTGGTCGCCCTCGCCAGCGCCCCCAAGTATCCGCGCCACTTTACCGGTGCCGCGTACTTCGACACCTCGCGCGTCGTGCTCCACTTCGTCCCGATGGGCGAGGTCCCGCCGCCGACCGAGGTGAACCTCCGCATCTTCATTCCGGGGCGCTGAGCGGCGGCGCGTCGTCCGCTCCACGCCGCAGCCGCGCGGCGCGCGTCAGGAGATAGTTCCGCTCGGGGAGCGACGCGGTCCGATCTGCTGCCGAGTGGTAGTGCTGCACCGCGCGCGCGACGTCGCCGAGCCGTTCGTGCAGGTGCCCGCGCACGGCGTCGAGGCGATAGTGTGCCGCCAATCGTCCGTCTTGCTCGAGCGCATCGATCATCGCGAGCCCGGTGGCTGGCCCCTGCACCATCGCCGCCGCGATCGCGCGATTGAGCTCGACCATCGGGTTGTCGGCGAGGCGCGCGAGCACGGAGTACAGCGCGAAGATCTGCGCCCAATCGGTCGCCTCGGCGCTCGGCGCCTCGTCGTGCACTGCGGCGATCGCCGCTTGCAGCTGGTACGCCCCCACCCGCCCGCGTGGGAGCGTCGCCTCGACCAGCGCCACGCCCTCGGCGATCAATGCCGCATCCCAGCGCGAGCGGTCCTGCTCGTCGAGCGGGATCAGCTCTCCGTCGGGACCGGTGCGTGCGGCGCGGCGTGCGTCCGTCAGGAGCAACAGGGCGAGGAGGCCGGCGACCTCCTCCTCGTCGGGAAGGAGCGCGTGCACGACGCGCACCAGCCGGATCGCCTCGCCCGAGAGGTCGGGGCGGGCGAGGGAGGGACCCGCACTGCTGGCGTACCCTTCGTTGAACATCAGGTAGAGCACGTGCAGCACCGCCGCGAGTCGCTCGCCCCGCTCGCCCTCGCTGGGCCGCTCGAACGGAACGCCCGATGCCTTGATCTGCGACTTGGCGCGACTGATTCGCTGCGCCATCGTCGCCTCGGGGACGAGGAAGGCGCGCGCGATCTCCGCCGTGGTCAATCCCCCAACCGCGCGCAGCGCCAACGCCACCGACGACGCTGGCGTGAGGGCGGGGTGACAACACATGAAGAGAAGGAGGAGCGCGTCATCGCCGTCGCCGCGCAGGCGATCGTCGTCGTCGCTCGCGTCGCGGCGCGCCGGCTCGAGCGAGGGGTCCATCGTCACCGTCTCCTCGCGCGCGCGGCGCGAGCGTTCGCTCCGCACCTGGTCGGCGAGGCGTCGCAGCGCGACCTGATACAGCCATCCGCTGGGATTGTCGGGGATCCCGCGCGCCGGCCGCTGCGCCGCCGCGGCGGCCAGCGCTTCCTGCACCGCATCCTCGGCGTCGGCAAAGTCGCCGTGCCGGCGCGCCACCGCGCCGAGGACCTGCGGCCCCAACTCGCGCAGCAGGCG
>CAZWVG010000144.1:0-14434 GCA_964637355.1 uncultured Gemmatimonadaceae bacterium | reverse complement strand
CGAGACGCAGGATGTCGAGGCGCCCGAGGTCCTTGAGGCGATTGATGAGCTTCATCAGTTCGGCGCTGTTGAGCCCGAACTTGCTCTTCTCGCCGCCGCTTTGCGCCCAGCGCCCCGCCCCCTCCGACGCGAGCTTGATGCGCACGCCGGCGCGCGGCGTGACGCCCAGGTCGTTCGCCGCCTGCAGCAACACATCGAGCTCGCTCAACTGCTCGAGGACGATGAAGACGTTGTGTCCCAGCTTCTGCCCCATGAGGGCGAGGCGCATGAACTCCTCGTCCTTGTAGCCGTTGCAGATGATGATGTGCTCGGTGCTCTCGGAGAGCCCGAGGACCGCCTGCAATTCCGGCTTGGAGCCGCATTCGAGCCCGACCCCGTGCTTGCGGCCGAAGGCGACGATCTCCTCGACCACGTGCCGCTGCTGGTTGACCTTGATCGGGTAGACCGTCGTGTAGCCGCCGGTGTAGTCGAACTCGCGGATCGCCGAGGCGAACGACTCGCTCAGGAGTTCGATCCGGCGTTTGAGGATGTCGGAGAAGCGGAGCAGGACGGGGAGCGGAACGCCCTGTGCCTCGAGATCGACCGCGATCTCGAACAGGTCGAGCGTGCGCTCCGGCGCATCGGGGTCGGGGCGCACGATCACGTGGCCGGCTTCGTTCACGTCGAAGAAGCCCGCACCCCACCCGTCGATGTTGTAGAGCTCCTTCGCGTCCTCGATGTGCCACGGAGTTGGCGCAGCGACGGGGACAGCGGGGAGCGAGGAAGCCGGAGGAGTCGCGGCGGGATTTCGGGTACTCGTCATGGCGAAAAAACGTAGGGCATTGGTGGCGGCGACGGTACCGGGCGGGGCGTGAAGTTGCGGAACCGAGTCCATCCGCACCTTTGGTAGTTCCCCGAGGTGACAGGAAATCCAGTCGCTCACAGGTTGCCTCCGTCACACGAGGCGCGGGCGTTATCGGCCCGGACGTGCTCGGCGCCGGTCCCCCGACCCGCCGCTCGCTCCGCCGGCCCTCCTCCTCTTCCCCGCCCGGGTGACGCGTGCGGCGACCGGCGTTGGCCGGCGCCTAACGACCACGCGCCGCGAATGCGGTGCGCGGCATCAACCCCCGACGGCGCGCTGTCGGCCCCGCACATCCGGGAGCGAACTCCCGGCGCGGCGGGCGCGCCGTCCCACGACTGGAGGAGACTTCCATGAAATTCCGGACTGGAATCCGTCCCATCCTGGCGCTCGGCGCGCTGCTGCTCGCCGCGTGCTCGGACAAGAAGTACGAGCCCACGTCCCCCGACGTCTCGCCTTCGCTGGCGCAGGCCGAGGCGGCGCGCACGCATGACTACATCGTCGTGCTCAAGGAAGGGGATCGCGCCGGCGTCTCGGCGATGAACGCGTCGCTCGCCGCCAGCGTCAATGCGCGCATCAAGAGCGAGTGGCAGGATGCCCTGCAGGGCTTCGTGGCGACGATGAGCGATGACGCCGCCGAGCAGCTGCGTCGTCGCCCGGAAGTGCAGATCGTCGAGCAGGACGCGCCGGTGCAGGCGACGGCCACGCAGATCAACGCACCCTCGTGGGGGCTCCGTCGCATCGACGACCGCTTCCTCCCCAACGATGCGAATTACACGTACAACAAGACTGGTGCGGGCGTGCACATCTACATCATCGACACCGGCCTGCGTACGACGCATAACGACTTCGTGGGCCGCGTGGGTGCCGGCGTGTCGTTCGTGGGCGGCGGCGTCGCGGACTGCAACGGTCACGGAACGCACGTTGCCGGGACCGCGGCCGGGACTCGTTATGGCGTCGCCAAGCTGGCGATCGTCCACCCGGTGCGCGTGCTCAACTGCGCGGGTTCGGGGACGATCGCAGGCGTGATCAACGGGGTGAACTGGGTGCGCGCCTTCCGCATTCAGCCGGCGGTCGCCAACCTGAGCCTCGGCGGCGGATTCTCGGCGGCGCTCAACCTGGCCGTGAACAACCTCGTCACGCTCGGCAACGTCGCGACGGCCGTCGCTGCGGGCAACAGCGGCGTGAACGCGTGCGGGAGCTCGCCCTCGAGCGCGGCGAACGCGTTGACGGTCGGTGCGACGCAGAGCAACGACGTGCGTCCGGCCTGGTCGAACTTCGGCCCCTGCCTCGACATCTTCGCGCCAGGCGTGAGCATCGCCAGCGACTGGTTCACCAGCAACGCGGCGACGGCGGTCCTGAGCGGGACGTCGATGGCCTCGCCGCACGTCGCCGGCACGCTGGCACTAGTGCGTCAGTGGGCGCCGGCCGCCACCGCGGTCGCAGTGCAGAACAACGTGCTCGCGAACTCGACGCCGGGTATCGTGGTCGGCCCGGGCGCGGGCTCGCCGAACCGGCTCCTCTACATGGGATACATTCCCTGATTTGAGGATGCATTGACGTAACGCTTCTCTGTGACTTCCGTGGCGCAAGGCCTCATACCACGGAGGTCACCGAAGAGAGCGGCGGTTCGGGCCAAACCTCGGATTCTGCAGGAAGAGCATTGAACCGCGGAGTCCGCGGAGAACGCGGAGGGGACTTGTCGCGAAGCCAGGCGCGCTGTGGTCGGCGGCCACTGAGCGAGGCGGGCACGGAAGGCTTGGAGCGAGCTTCGGATTCTCCTTCCTCCTGGCGGAGAAAGACCAATGAACCGCAGAGTCCGCGGAGAACGCGGAGGAGACTCGTCGCGACGACAGGAGCGAGTGCCAGGACACTTGGAAGTTGGGGGGAGGGAATACGCTGTCTAAGGGATGCGCTGCAGCCGCTGCGTCCTCTGCGTCGAAGACTGCTGGACAGCCGACTCCCGGAGTCAGGTATATCGCCCTCCGCGAACTCCGCGAACTCCGCGGTTGAAAGCTCTCGATCGCAGAAACTGCGAAGCGAGATCCGGATCGCGGAAACGCCGCGGAATTGAAGGCATACATCGTACACACGGGCCGAAGCGTGCGGGGACGCTTCGGCCCGTGGTGTGTCTGTCAGTCGCAAACGACGATGCGCGACGTCAGGACATCGCGCGCCGCGCGAATGTCCGCAGGCCGAGCGCGAGGAAGAGCGCGGTCAGGAGCGCCATCGCGATTACGGCGTAGCCGAGCGGCATGTGCGGAAGCGACGGCGTCAGCGAACCGCGCATTGCCTCGGCGACATACACCAGCGGGTTGATCAGCACGCCGTACTTGAACGCCGGGACGGCGTCGAGTCCGCGCCAGGGATAGTAGGCGCAGCCGAACATCAGCATCGGGGCGATGATGATGGAAAACATCAGCCCGATCTGCTGCGCCGAGATCGCCGTCCCGATGACGAGACCTAACGAGGCGAAGACCGCGGAGCCGAGCAGCGTCACGCCAAGGGCCAGGGCGGCATTCGGCAGGTGCAATCCCTGGATCGGCCCCATGATGAGGCGCGCGATCGGGAGCACAACGGCCGCGGCAATCACCCCCTGCAGCGCGCCCGACACCACCTTTTCCACGGCGATGAGGTGAATCGGGATCGGCGCGAGGAGGCGATCCTCGATCTCTCGCGTGAATCCGAAGTCCTGCACCATCGGGAGCGCGACTGACTGCACCGAGGAGAGCGTCAGCGAGACGGCGAGGATCCCCGGGAGGAGCGCCGAGGTGTACCCCTCGCGGATGAATCCCATGCGCGGGAGCAGGTAGCCGAAGACGATGATGAACAGCACGGGCTGCATGATCGTGCGCACGAGGAACGACGGAAGTTCACGGCGCGCGGCGCGGGCATCGCGACGGAGCAACGCGATGAAGACGGCTGCCGCGGAAACCGGCGGTCGCTCGGCGACGGGGAGTGGTGACGCGGTCAATCGAGTTTCCTCCCGGTCATGGAGATGAAGAGCGACTCGAGGCTTGGCTTGGTGAGATGGATGTTGGTCACCGCACGGCCAGCGCCCTGCGCGGCCGTGATCAGCGCGGGGATCGCCTCCCCTCCTCTTTCGCTGTAGGCATGCAGCGCGTTGCCGTGCGCCTCGGCGCGCGTGACGCCCGCGACAGCGCGCGCAGCGGCAACGACGTCATCGGCCGCGCCGTCGAGCGTGATGTCGACGAGCGTCCCACCCGGCGCACTCGCCTTGAGTCGCTCCGGCGTATCGCAGGCGAGGAGGCGCCCGCGATCGACGATCGCGATGCGCTCGCAGAGCTGGTCCGCTTCCTCCATGTAGTGCGTGGTCATCACGATCGTGCGCCCGTTGGCGTGCAGATCGCGCAGGATCGACCAGAGATCGAGGCGCGCCTGGGGATCGAGCCCCACCGTTGGCTCATCGAGGAAGACGACGGCCGGCTCATGAATGAGGGCCCGTGCGATCATCAGGCGTTGCTGCTGCCCACCCGAGAGCGCGTCGACCTTGGCCTCGCCCTTGTCGGCGATCCCGAGCCGCTCGAGCAACTCCATCGCGTGGCGCTCGGCGCGGTCCATCGCAATTCCGAAGTACGCCGCATGAAAGACGAGATTCTCCAGTGTGGAGAGGGCGCGGTCGGGATTGGGACGCTGTGGGACGACACCGATGCGCTGCCGCACGCGCTCCGGCGACTGGAGCACGTCATGCCCGGCGACGAGCGCGCGCCCCGCCGTCGGCGTAACGCGCGTGGTGAGGATCCCGATCGTCGTCGTCTTCCCCGCGCCATTGGGCCCGAGGAGTCCGAAGAACTCTCCCTCCCGCACGCTGAGGTCGAGCGTGTCGAGCGCGACGACTCCTCCATCAGGCGATCGCGCCGGAACCGGGGCTCCCGACATCGGCGGGGGCGCGCCCCGTCCCCCCGCACCTCGCATTCGCCGCAGCGCGGGAGCGGGATAGACCTTTCGGAGATTCTCGGTGGTGATCGCGTCGGGCATGAGATGCATCGAGGGGATATGCGCAGCGTGCGCCGCTCTCGTCGCGCGCAGTCGAGACAACTCTAATCCCTCACGCCGCGTCGGGGAGAAGTCCGCGCCGACGCGTTTGCGACCCGCGCGCCCCCTCCCTCGACCGAGCGCCTCCGGTACCTTTCGCTCGGGCGAATGCGTGCCGCGGCACGCCAAGCGCCAGCGAACGGAACCAGGAGAATTTTGTGCTGATCAAGCGCTTCTATCACGACGGTCTCGCGCAGGCGAGCTTCCTCCTCGGCTGTCAGTCGACCGGAGAGGGACTCGTCATCGACGCAAATCGGGACGTCGCGCAGTACATCGCCGCCGCGGAGGCTGAAGGGATCCGCATCACGCACGTGACCGAGACGCACATCCACGCCGATTACCTCTCGGGGAGCCGCGAGTTGGCGCAGCGCACCGGGGCGCGCCTCCTCCTCTCCGCGGAGGGGGGGCGTGACTGGCAGTACGAATTCGCCGCCGACGCGGGGGCAACGCTCCTGCACGGCGGCGATCGCTTCATGATCGGGCGCGTGCAGATCGACGTCGTCCACACGCCCGGGCACACACCCGAGCATCTCGTCTTTGTCGTCACCGATACACCGGCGTCGCCGCACCCCGTGGGCGCGTTTACCGGAGACTTCCTGTTCGTTGGCGATGTGGGGCGTCCCGACCTGCTCGAGCGCGCCGCGCATCTCGAAGGAACGATGCGTGCCGCGGCGTCGCAGCTCTTCGATTCGCTGCAGCGCTTCGTGGCACGCTTTCCGGTGCATCTACAGATCTGGCCCGGACATGGATCGGGCTCGGCATGCGGCAAGGCGCTCGGCGCGGTGCCGCAGACGACGCTCGGTTACGAGCGCCTGGCCAACTGGGCGCTGCAGGTGGAGGACCGTGAGGAATTCATCGAGTCGGTTTTGGAGGGGCAGCCGGATCCGCCTCCCTACTTCGCTCGGATGAAGCGGCTCAATCGCGCGTGGCCGGCGATTCTCGGTTCACTCCCGAAACCCGAGCGGCTCGCCGCCGACTCGCTCCCCTCGCGCATCGACGCCGGCGCAACGATAGTCGACCTCCGGCGTGCCGAGTCGGTCGCCGAGCGCTTCGTCGAAGGGACGCTCAACATTCCGCTCAACAAGTCGTTCGTGGCGTGGGCCGGATGGCTGCTCGACGCCGACGACGACATTCTCTTCCTGACCGACGCGGCCGACGATCGGGACGCGCGCGCGGCAGCGGCCGAGCTGGCAATGATCGGGATCGATCGCGTCGGCGGGTGGTTCGGCAGTGATGCCTTTGCCAGTTGGGGCGAGTCAGGTCGGTCGTTCGGTGCGCTCGAGCAGGTCGACGCCGCCGGAGTCGCGGCATCGATGGCGAGCGACGATGTGGTGGTGGTGGACGTGCGCGCGATCGACGAGTGGAATGCCGGGCACGTTCCCGGTGCTGTGCACGCCCCGCTCGGCCGGCTGCGTGAGGCGCTGGCGCATCTCCCGGCCGACGCGCGCCTCGTCATGCAGTGCCAGGGAGGGGGTCGATCGGCGATCGCCGCGAGCCTGGCGCGACTGTCGGGGCGGAAGGTCGTCGCCAACCTGCGCGGGGGAATGGACGCATGGAAGGCGCAGGATCTTCCGGTCGAGTCGCCCGCCGACGCGGTGACTCGTTAGGTGAGGCCCAAGACCGCAGCCCAGGGGATCGCCCGTCGCCTCCTGACGTACTTTCTGCGCGGCGTCGTCTTTCTCACGCCGGTGGGGATCACGGCATACATCTGCGTCGTCGTCTTCAAGGCGATCGACGGTTGGCTGGGGCTCTCGATTCCGGGAGCCGGCTTCGCGATCTCGCTCGGCGTCATCACGCTGTTCGGTTTCCTCGCCTCGAGCTTCATCACGCGAAGCCTGATCGGCGCGCTCGACGACCTCCTCGAACGGTTGCCGTTCGTACGCTTGCTCTACTCGTCGACGCGCGACCTGGTGAACGCCTTCGTCGGCGAAAAGCGGCGATTCGACAAGCCCGTGATTGTCGAGCTCTTCCCTGGGGGCAACGCGCGCGCGCTCGGCTTCGTCACGCAGGAGGCGCTGGGCGCGCTCGGGACGGAAGGATACGTCTCGGTCTACATGCCGCACTCCTACAACTTCTCGGGGCAGATGTACCTCTTTCCCGCGTCGGCGGTGCAGCGCATCGACGCCAACAGCTCCGACATGATGGCCTTCATCGTCTCGGGTGGCGTGACGGGGATTCCCGCCGTGAACGCGCCCCCCACTCCCCTTCCCGATCGCGGCGACTCCCCGCACACTCCGCCGACTCCCTGACGACGCTCGTCGACACCGCCACTCCACTCTCGCCACGGACTCATGCCGCTGTCTCCCCGTTCGTCCCGCACCACGCTCCGGAGCTTCGCCTTCGCCACCGCCGTCGCGGCATCGCTCGTCGTTCCCGGCACTGCACTATTAGGGCAGGGGCGGAGGGGGGGAGCCGCGAACGCGGCGCCGCCGACACTCCTCCGGCCGGCGCGCGTCTGGGACGGCGAGAGCGACGCCGCACGCGAGGGATACGTGGTGCTGGTGGTGGGCGACAAGGTACAGGCGGTTGGGCCCGCGGCGAGCGTCACGACACCGCCGGGGACGAAGGTCATCGACCTGCCGGGGCTCACCCTCACGCCGGGGATGATCGAGGCGCATTCGCACGTGCTGCTGCACCCCTACAACGAAGTAACATGGGATGACCAGGTACTGAAGGAGCCCACCGCGCTCCGCGTGGCGCGCGCGACGAACCACGCGCGCGCGACGCTGATGGCCGGCTTCACCCTCATTCGCGACCTCGGGACCGAAGGCGCGGGGTACGCCGACGTCGGAATCAAGCAGGCGATCGAACAAGGGATCATCCCGGGGCCGCGGATGCTGGTGACGACGCGTGCAATCGTTGGGCGCGGAAGCTACGGCCCTCGCTCCTTCGCCAACGACGTCGACATTCCGCAGGGGGCGCAGGAAGCGGGGAACCTCGAAGAGTTGGTCTGGGTCGTGCGCGACCAGATCAAGCACGGCGCCGACTGGATCAAGGTGTATGCAGACTATCGTTGGGGGCCGGACGGCGAGACGCGTCCCGGCTTCACCGAAGCGGAGCTGCGCGCCGCCGTCGAGATCGCCGAGTCGAGCGGGCGCCACGTGGTCGCGCACTCGTCGTCGCCCGAGGGGATGCGTCGCGCCACGATGGCCGGGGTGACGAACATCGAGCACGGCGATGGCGGCACCGCCGAAGTCTTTTCACTGATGGCGTCGAAGGGCGTGCCGCTCTGCCCGACGCTTGCGGCTGGCGACGCCACCTCGCAGTACGCGGGGTGGAAGAAGGGCGTGGACCCCGAGCCGGCGCGCATCAAGGCGAAGCGCGAAAGCTTTGCGCTCGCGCGCAAGCAAGGCGTGACCATCTGCAATGGAAGCGATGTCGGCGTGTTCACGCACGGAGACAACGCCCGCGAGTTGCAGCTGCTGGTCGACTACGGGATGACACCGCTCGAGGCGATGCGCACCGCCACCGCGACGACGGCGCACATGCTCCACATGGACGACCGGCTCGGACGCGTCAAACCGGGGCTGTGGGCCGACCTCGTGGCGATGGACGGCGATCCCACGCGCGACATCAACGCGACGACGCGCGTGCGCTTCGTGATGAAGGGAGGCATGGTCTACCGCAACGATGGAGCGAGCGGGAATGCTGCAAATCACTAGCGACCGTCCGCCGTCTCGCGTAGGGCGCGTCGCTCGATTGACGCCCCCGCGCCCCCGTTCGCAGATTGCTGCGATGACTCACCATCTTCGCAGGCGCCGCGCGGGCTGCGTCGCGGCACTCGTGCTCGCCAGCGTCGCGGCGGGGTGCGCCTCCAACGAGGCAACGCCGGCATCGGCGACACTCGTCGAGCTCACGTCGCCCGCCGCCGCCCCGAGCGGCGAGCCGTTCCTCTCGACCGACCAGCACGGCGTGGTTCACCTCTCGTGGCTTGCGCCGTCGGCCGACTCGTCGGTCGCGCTGCGCTACGCCTCGCTCACCGGCGACACGTGGAGTCCCGCGACGACTATCGCCGAGCGCAAGGACTTTTTCGTCAACTGGGCCGACTTCCCATCGGTGCAGGCGACGCAGGAGGGGGCGCTCATCGCGCACTGGCTGCAGCGGAGCGCTGGAGGAAAGTACAGCTACGACGTGGTGGTCTCGCACTCGGCGGATGCGGGGCGCAGCTGGTCGCCTGGCGCGTTGCTCAACAAGGATGGCGTCTCCGCCGAGCATGGGTTCGTGGCGATCTGGACACCGCCGAGCGGTGGTGCGGAGGCGGCTTGGCTCGATGGACGCGGGACGGCATCGGGCGACAGTTCGGCGCGCGCGATGGGCGTCTACACGACGACGATCGGTGCCGACGGCGCCCTCGGCACCGAGCGCGCGCTCGACCGCCGCACGTGCGACTGCTGCCAGGTGGCCGCGACGCTCACCGCGTCGGGACCGGTGGTGGCGTATCGTGACCGCAGTGCCGACGAGGTGCGCGACATCGCCGTGGTGCGACGTGTCGGCGATGCCTGGAGCGAACCGGCGCTGGTCCACGCCGACAACTGGCAGATCGCCGCGTGTCCCGTGAACGGGCCGGCGCTCGCCTCGCGCGGCGACACGGTGGCGATTGCCTGGTTCACGGGGGCGCAGGACACCGCGCGCGTCCGCGTGGCCTACAGCACCGATGCCGGCGCGCACTTCACCGCACCGGTGCGCATCGACGGCGGACTCCCGGCCGGGCGAGTCGACATCGAGACGCTCGACGACGGGAGCGCGGCGGTGTCGTGGCTCGAGCGCACCGACAGCGCCTCGGCCGAAGTGCGCATGCGGCGCGTGCGGCGCGACGGGTCGATGGGGGCGCCGATCGTCCTCGCCCGTTCGGCTGGCGCACGGGCAAGCGGTTTTCCGAAGATCGCACGACAGGGCGACGCACTGATCGTCGCGTGGACGGACGTGGGGGAAGCGTCGCAGGTGCGCGTCGCCAGGTTGCCGCTGGCGGCACTGCCATGAGCCGGCACACGTCCGCGAGGTCCCGGATGCTCACGTTCGCCGCTACCATCTTCGCCGCGGCGGCGTGCGGCGACGCCGGGGCGGCATCGAAGGTGGCGGAGCTGGGAAAGGTCGCCCCGCCCTACAGCGCGAATGTCCTGGGCGGCGGGACGGACTCGCTCGTCTCGCTGCGCGGCAAGGTCGTCCTCCTCAATGTCTGGGCGACGTGGTGCGATCCGTGTCGCGAAGAGATCCCCTACCTCCAGTCATTGCACGTGGCGGAGGAGAAGCGCGGCCTGCAGGTCGTCGGCGTGAGCGTCGACGCGGCCGGCTCGGAGAAGACCATCACCGAGTTCACGTCGGATTTCGGGATGACGTATCCGATCTGGCTCGACCCCAACGAGCGCGTGCAGACGCTCTTCCTCGCGCTTGGCGTCCCCGCGTCGTACATCATCGACCGGGAGGGTGTCGTGCGATGGAAGCACCTGGGGGTGATCCGGGCGAGCGACTCGACGTTCACCCGGGCGCTCGAATCGGCGTTAGGCTCGGCGCCGTGAGCGCGCCCTCCTCGGCGCCCGAGGCGCGGGGGACGCGGTGACCGTTCCGACGCCGCTCCACGGCGCCGCGACGCTCCGGCGCCGGAGCGTCGGCATCGTCATGTTCGACGAGGTCGAGGTGCTCGACTTCGCCGGGCCCTTCGAGGTCTTCTCCGTCTGCGGTCGCCGCTCGCAGCTCGATCCATTCGACGTGTACACGCTCTCCGAGCGCGGTCAGACCGTCCGCGCGCGCAATGGACTGATCGTCACGCCGCTGCATTCCTTCCACAGTGCCCCAACGCCCGACATCCTCCTCGTCCCGGGAGGCTTCGGAACGCGACGGGAGATGAAGAATCCGGTGATGCTCGAGTACGTCGCGCGCACCGCGAAGAAGAGCGAGTATCTCCTGTCGGTCTGCACGGGGGCGTTGATCCTCGGCTGCGCCGGCCTCCTCGATGGACTCGCGGCGACGACGCATCACCTCGCGTTCCCCGAGTTGCGGGCGGTCGCGCCGCGTACCGAGATCCGCGAAGGAGAGCGCATCGTGGACAACGGACGGGTCATCCTCAGTTCGGGAGTCAGCGCGGGCATCGACATGTCGCTGCACGTCGTTTCTCGGTTGCTCGGTGACGACCTCGCGCGCGAGACCGCGCGCTACATGGAGTACGAGGGGAACTGGCAGCGCGCGTGACGTGCGCATGACACGCACGTGGCGCGCGACTGAGGCTCGACTGAGGAGCGGAAGGAGGCGTTACTGCGTCGCGCCCGAGTTGCGCTCGTCGCCGGAATTCGCCGTACCGTAGCGCTCGACAGGGGGGTGTGAGGGCGATAGCCTATGCGCGTCGCCCTTCACCCCCCAGAGATGTTGACTTCCTCAGTCGCTTCCGTCGCGTGCAATCGCATGCTCCCGCGTCGTGCCGAGCCCGCCGCACGCCGTCGGCTCTCGCGCGTCGTGCGCCTCGCGTCGTGCGCGGCGCTCCTGGCCTTGTGTGCGCCGAGGGGGAGCGAGGCACAGTCCGCCGACGAGTTCTCCGCGCTCCGCGCCCGCAACATCGGCCCGGCCAACATGAGTGGCCGCATCGTCGACGTGGCGGTGAACGAGTCGAACCCCTTCGAGTTCTACGCGGCGAGCGCGACGGGCGGCATCTGGAAGACGACCGACAACGGTGTGACCTGGACCGCGCTCTTTGGCTCGCAACCTGTTCACTCGATCGGGGCGATCACCGTCGACCAACTGAACCCGCGCACGGTCTGGGTGGGGACCGGGGAGGCAACGAACCGGCAGAGCTCGAGCTGGGGCGACGGGGTCTACAAGTCCACAGATGGTGGCGCGACGTGGACCAACATGGGGCTGCGCGAGAGCCGGCACATCGCGCGCATCGCCCTCGACCCGAGCAACTCGAACGTCGTGTACGCTGCCGTTCCGGGGCACCTCTGGGGACCGAGCAACGAGCGCGGACTCTATCGGAGCGCCGACGGCGGCGCGACCTGGTCGCTCGTCCTGTCGCGCGACGAGGACACGGGCGCCGTCGACGTGGCGATCGACCCGACCGACCCCAACATCGTGTATGCCGCGCTCTACCAGCGTCGCCGTGCGCCGTTCGGCTTCGTGGGCGGCGGTCCGGGGAGCGGTTTGTACAAGAGCAGCGATGCCGGGCAGACCTGGAAGCGCCTGACGACCGGACTCCCCGAAGGGATCGTCGGGCGCATCGGGATCTCGATCTATCGGCGCGATCCGCGCGTGGTGTACATCTCGCTCGAGCAGGGGGAGCGCTACACCTCATCGATCTCCTACGGCAGGCGACTCGGCGGCGTGTTCCGCTCGGAAGACAAGGGCGAGACCTGGCGCAAGATGGGCGACTGGAACCCCCGCCCGGCGTATTCGTCGCAGATTCGCGTCGACCCTAACGACCAGAGCCGCATCTACGAGGTGCAGTACTCCGTCTCCGACGACAGCGGGAAGACCTTCGTGGAGCCTCGCCAGTCGCTGCACGGCGACGACCGCGTCGTCTGGGTCGATCCGCGCGATTCGCGCCATCTCATCAAGGGCGACGACGGCGGCCTCGGGATCAGCTACGATCGCGGCGTGAAGTGGCTCTATATCGCCTCGCTCCCCGTGTCGCAGTTCTATCACGTCTCGGCGAGTACCTCGTCCCCGTACTTCGTCTGCGGCGGGCTGCAGGACAACGGGAGCTGGTGCGGGCCGAGCGAGACGTTTTCCACGCAGGGAATCCTCAACGACGACTGGTACCGCGTCGGCGGGGGCGACGGCTTCAACAACGTCATCGACACGACCGACAATCGCACCGTCTACTCGTCGTCCCAGTATCTCGGGATCACCCGCGTCGACGTCGAGACGCGCGAGGCGAAGAACATCCGTCCGACCGTGAAGGAAGGCGAAGGTCCAAAGCTCGGCAACTGGGGGGCGCCCGACCCGCTGGTGGGGAAGAAGATCCCGCCGGCCGGCTGGAATTCCCCTTTCCTGATCTCGGCGCACGATCCCCGGACGGTGTATGCCGGGATGGCGGTGCTCTGGACGAGCAACGACCGGGGCGACACCTGGCGTTCGTTAGGCAATCCGACGACGGGGGTCGACCGCCGCACGCTGCGCATCATGGGACAGGACCCCGACGCCAATACCCTCTCGCTCGACGACGGTGTCTCGTACTACCCGACGATTTCGGCGCTCGCCGAGTCGCCACGCGCGCGCGGAACGCTCTACGTCGGGACCGACGACGGCAACGTGCAGCGCACGCGCGATGATGGACGCAGCTGGACCAACCTCACGGCCAACTTTGCCGGCGTGCCGAAGGGGACGTGGGTCGCCGCACTCGCCGCCTCGCGCTTCAACACGGGCACCGTCTACGCCGCCTTCGACGGTCACCAGGCGGACGACTACACCAACTATCTCTATCGCAGTACCGACTTCGGCGCGACGTGGACGTCGATCGTCGGCGATCTTCCGGCCGAGCGCGCGATTCACGCGATCGTCGAGGACACGAAGAATCCACAGGTGCTCTACCTTGGCACCGAGTTCGGCTTGTACCTCACGCTCGACGGTGGCGCGCACTGGCGCGCGCTACGCAACGGAATGCCGACGGTCCCGGTCAACGACCTGGTCATCCAGCCGCGCGAGAACGATCTCGTGCTGGCGACACACGGGCGCGGCGTCTGGATCATCGACCAGATCGGTGCGCTGCAGGAGCTCACGGCGGCGGTTCGCGACGAGCCAGGACACATCTTCACGATCGGCGCAGCGACGATGGCGCGGCGATCGAGCACCAAGGCACACGCGGGGGACATGATCTTTCGCGGGACGAACCCGCCGGTCGGCGCGATGATCGACGTGTGGGCGAAGGATGGCATTCCCGACGGGACCTCGATCGCGATCCACGACGCGTCGGGCGCCGAGGTTGCGCGTGTGCCGTTGGCGGCGTCATCGCGCGCCGGCGTCACGCGAGCGGTGTGGAACCTGCGCCTCCCGAGTCTCCCGCGTGCGGGTGCCGGCGACGACGAGGATGGCGGCGGGAACGGCATGGCCGGACGCTTCGTCGCGCCCGGGCGCTACGAAGCGCGTGTGACGTTAGGCGGACGCGAGTCGCGTCGACCGTTCGAGGTGCGCGAGGATCCGCGCGTGCGCCTGACGGCGGTGGCGCGGCGCCAATGGAACGAGTCGCTCGACCGCATCGCGGCGATGTACCGCGAGGCGGTGGCGCTCGCCGATTCGTCGAGCGCGGAGGTGAAGCGTCTGGAAGGGACGACGCCGCGAGACGAGCGGGTGCTGGGCGAAGCGCGCACGATCGCGGCGACGGCGGGTGAGCTGGTACAGCGCATCGCCGCGCTCTACGGCAACACGGTGCGCGTTTCCGAGCCACCGACGGCCGATCAGCGTTCGCAGATGGGATACTTCCCGACCGTACTGACCTCGCTCAAGGCGCGGTGGCGCGCGCTGGGCACCCGCTCCTGAGCGCCATTCAGATGCGGGGCGCGCGGCTCGAAGGCGCGCGGCTCGAGGGCGCGCGGCTGAGTCGCCCGTCGGTGCGTG
>CAZWVG010000143.1:0-14594 GCA_964637355.1 uncultured Gemmatimonadaceae bacterium | reverse complement strand
TGGTGAAGAAGATCACCGATGCCGGGACGTTCCGCTTTCAGAAGCGCCTGCTCTATCTCGCCAACTCCCTCGTCGATCAACACATCGGCCTCGAGGAAACCGACGATGGCGTGTGGCGATCTACTTCAACACCGTGTTGCTTGCCACGCTCGACGAACGCGACTACATCATCCGCAGGTGACCCTACGTGTTACCCATGTACTCGGACACTTGTGTTACCCATCATCCCGGCTGTTCATCACCTTCAAGCTCGCTGGTTAGCGCGCCGCACAGCATGATCAGCTGTTCTGCCAGGCTTACCGCGAATCGTGCCTCCGCTCGAGAATAGAGTTCGCTTGGACCTCCGCGATGCACCGTCGCATTCGCCAGCGCCTTCAGCTGCGAGTAAATAGACGCGTAGGCACTCGATTGTCTATCGCCAACAGCTCGGCTCAGGAGTTCAGTGATCTCCGCAGCCGATCTCGCTTGAAGGGACCCGCTCAGCGCCTCGAGGGCCCGGCGGCAACAGAGAAGAGTGTCGTCGTACTCGCCCACGCGGATTCGTTCGTGCGCATGCCTTATATGACTGATCGCGGCCTCGAAGCGCGACACCTCCGCCGGCGAGAACGAAACCTCAAGCAGGGCAATCCGCCGACGCTGGAGTTTGCTGAGAACAGCGATCCAACTGTCGCGCGGTACGTCCGTACGGATGGGGGAACACTGGACAAGAAGAGGGAGCGAGCCGGTCGAGTCAGCAACGACTGGCCAAGCAGCGATCCAGAAGGTGGGCGGTCCGCCATCCCGCGCTACCTCGATCTGCTCAAGTCGCGCCTCGTCGAGATCGCAAGCGAGTTCAACTTGCCGCTCATGCGCATGGATAGAAGACTCGGCGACATCGTGGCCACCCAGTGAGTACACTGGTCCAATGACATCACCATGCTCGCTGAGCCTGAATTCGCCAACTGGTACGCGAATCGAGAATCTCTTGCGTGGGCGTCCAGGCAGGAACTCAACGTCAGACTCGTGAAGTGTGACGCCAAGTCGCAGTCCGATTCGCGGGTAGAGCGCAGAGAGGGGATGGACTGAGAGCACGCGCACCCTACCCAGGTTGCTCCCGTTGACAACGATTTGAGACTCCCCGTAGGATGCTTGCATGCGTTCACTCCTGTCTGCGGTAGCCTGGCGCCCAGTCGAGCCTCGCGGGCACCAAATCGCGTGCGCCCGGAGGGCGCTCGTATGAATGAGGCGTGCGGGGTCCTGCTTCACGCTTGTTATTTCGCTGCCGGCGATTCCGAGTTAACGGCTTCGTAGTCAACGGGCGAGCGAAAGCTACGCGCCGAGGGCAGGCGCGTGTGGTTGTACTACCGGAAGTAGTGTCGGAGCGCGCGGCGAAGCGCGGACTCGATGGGACACGTGTCGCGGCGGACGACCTCCGCGCTGATTGGGGGAAGAACCATTCTCATTGCGCGTTGTCGTCCGGGCCGCATGCACCTACTGAAGCAACGCGTCATGTCGCTCGAGCGCCTGGAGCTGGGCGAGCTCTCCGTCGGTTCTTCCGGCGCGCGGCGCGGCAACCGGCCGCGGAGCACATTATCGCGCACTTCCTTGCGTCATCGCGACAGCATGAAGTGGTGAATGTCGAACCTCGCAGCAACGGTCTAGACCTGCAGGTCCAGCACCTCCGACATCCGCGCCGCGGACAGGTTCAGCGTGTCACTGACCTTCCGAATCTTCCGCAGTCCCGCGCCTGCCAGGAGACACCGCCGATCGAGTGAGGTGGAAGTGTCTACAAAGCTGATGCAGGCTCCGCTTCCCGCTTCAGCGGGAGCTATTCGCTCCCCGCTCGTACTCTCGGACCGCAAGCGCCGTCCATCAGCTCAACGCCAGCACTCCACCAACACCGTGTAGCCCTTTGCTCGTTGCGCTACCTCGGCAACCTCCAAGGAGCCGCTTGATGGAGCTGATCTATACGCGATTCCGAGCGCGTCCAGGAAGACACGAGCAACTGACACATTCAGTGCGAAGTTGATATTCTGCGGCACGTCACCAGTGGCACGCGCCACGCGAAGCGCGTCGAGTTTCGCCGTTACAATGCCAATCACATTGCCGCTGACGTCAAGAAGTGGTCCTCCGCTGTTGCCTGGTTGAACGGGCGCGGTGATCTGGAGAAACCGAAAGTCGTCCCGAAGTCCGGCGAGGGCGCTCACGCCGCCGACTGTAACATTGGGTTCGCTTGCGAGCAGGCCCGCGAGCGGGAATCCCACCGCGATGGCCGCGTCGCCCGCCCGAACCATGGGACCGGCGCGCAACACGGCCGCCTCGGCGCGTCCCTCAGTCGATCGCAAGAGAGCCAAGTCGTTCTCGGAGTCCTTCCGTACAAGGGTTGCCGGATACCGCTGACCCGCGATTCTCACCTCCTCGCACGCGTCCACAACATGCGCGTTTGTGAGTATGAAGCCGTCCGAAGTGACGAAGAATCCGCTGCCGGACGCGGACGGACCTCTTGGCGGTGAGGTAGGAGTGGCAGGTTTCGGAGCGTGGGCGGAGTCTGTTCGCGCGGCTAGAGCTGCCTCCTCCAATTTCGACGCGATACTCGCAAAAACCGCGGCGGAATAGTCCCCCTTTGCCGTGACGTTGGTGGCTAGCCTCCGCTTGGTGTGAACAAGAACCCTAGTGCGCCCCGCCGTTTCGGCGATCACTGCGACTCGTACAATCTCGCCATACGAGAAGGTAGAGGCCGGCTTAGTCGCGATGATGGTCCACGTCCGCTCATCGATCTCCTCGACGTTCTCTAACTGCAAGCCGACCTCAATGACGGCAATGCGTACGAGACGTCGCATCAGCTGCTGGTCGGCACCGAATGTGCGCGTTACGCCAGCAGTGAGTGGTGCGCTTCGGATCGATGATGCGCTGGCACATGCCTGCAGCACGCAGACTAGGCTGACGAAGAATACACGTGACCTTGTCAAGGCGCTCAAGCGTCCTCCTATTCGCTCACTGCGCGTTCCCGTTGCTGCGCGAAACGCTTAGGTCAACCAAAGGGAAGTTAATAGAGTGTGGCCAAAGGCCGCATACATCAACAGCGTCGCTCTTTGCTTCAGCGTGTGTCGGGCGGCGCGCGTCGCGACCGCCGCGAACGCACGTTCAGCTGGCGCCTCGCTTCGACGGGAGCGAGGGCGACCATGAGCTTGTCCCATCTCTCCCGGTAGTCGTCTGACTTGAGAGAGCTCAGGTCAACAATACCACGCGTCGCGTACTGCTTCACGCGCGCTCGCGTCTCGTCGGCGGTACAGATAAAGAAGTCGGGTGGGATGCCCGGCGCGTTCAGGCAGACGAAAACATAGACGACACCTTCCAGGATCTTGTCCTTCATCAGCGGCCACCCGACACTCTTCTTGTCGCGTATCGCCTTGACCTGAACGTTGACGGTCCTGGAATCGTGTTCTGCGAACAGGTCGATCGCTTTCGCGTTGCCGAGAGTCATGGCCACAGAGTACCCGCGACGATAGAGCTCCGCGGCGACGAAATACTCGCCGGCAAGGTGCGTAGAGTTCTTGTCCGCTATCGGTGCATTCGATGACATGTGACCATTGGCGGAATTCCGCCCAACGCCAGTTCGGTTACGTTCGCCGCTATGCGAGTGCGGCGTAGATGTCGTGCTCCGAACCTGCGAAGGCGAAGCGCGAACACTGTGAGATCAACGCCCGATTAACATGCGACACGAATGGCATCTGTGCGAGCTTCGGGGTCGGATGAAGTCCCGGCGCCACCGCGAGAAGAATCGTCGGAGTCAGCGGTACCAACCAGCCTCCGTCGTTAGTGGTCCAACCGAGTTCATGGGACACGACGTTTGCAAAGCTTCCTGCGCACTTGACGATGCCCAGATCGGTAGTGATAAAGCGGCAGTCTTGATCGGCGTGTACGAGCGCCCAGCCGTACCCGAGTAGTCTCGGGCTCGCGGCAGAGATGTAGTGCTTCAGGAACGCAAGCCAGAACCCCCGCCGCAGTTTGATTGAACAGCCCTCGGCGAAGGTCTGAATCTCGTCGGGATCGAGCACCGGGCCGCCGTCCTGGATAACCTCGCGCTGGAAGGAGGTGGGATCGCGAAGGATTCGTTCGCGCCATTCGTCGAGCTCTCGCTGGCCGCGGGTCATGAGGAAATCGCGCGTCTTCGGAACTCTAAGGTCGCGCGACATGATGTAACGGGCTAGCGAGACTCGATTCGCATCAGGGAGCTCACCTTGCCGAACGAGGAGCGAGAGTGCACGAGCGCCCGGAGCATCTATTTCCACTGCCAGCCACTCCTCTACGCCCTCAAGCGGATTCTCAGGATGGTCATCAAGGTAGAGGCCAGCTTCAAGACCGATATTGACCGGTGCTATCGCCTTCGGGTTCGGTACCAGCGCATTCAGCGAATCATACGTGACTACGCGTTCGTCGTCACGCGCCCAGTATGCGAGGTGGAACTGCGGGAAATAGTGATGTCGTCTGCTATCAGGCATGGGAGGAGACTTCATACTTGAGGCACGCGGCCTAACGACTTCGGTTCACACGCGAGCGGATCAGACGATCCTACGGCCCGCGGGGTGCAACCGACGGTTTGTCAGCTACGGTACCGTCGGCTAAGTGCCACTCTATTGCGCCGACCAGCTCACCGAAGGTCGTATGAACGTCTACAAGGGCGTTTCTGGTCTTCCCAAGCTGGCGCCCGGATAGCGTCATGTCCTCCCGGATGGGCTTGATGGTTGACAGGGTGTCGATGACAGCCGCCAAGGCCGCAAACTTCTCTATGGGGCCCACGAGGCTCGCCTGCGCTGCTCGTATCGCCAGCAGAAGCAGACCAGTCACGCGCCGTAGTTCAGGTTCCTGATGGAGCGTCTGGACCTCCGCCACGGCGAGTAACAACGCACGCGAGAGTGCTGCGTGCGTCGTGGTGACTTCCGGCATGCAGGCTTCCCTCCACTCTCGTGAATACTTGGCAAGTCCACGAACATCCGCCGCAAACTTGGTCGCCATCGCGATCACTACCGCGGGCGGCGTGCTCGGTCGCCGGGCCGCACGATTCACTGCCTCGCTCGTTGCGTCCAAGCGTCGATTGACCGCGTCCATCTGTGAAGTCCAAGTAAGCGTCGCAGCAGTGATCCGCCCCATAGCCTCGGTCGCATGCTTCAGAAGCGCTGAGGCGTCCGCATCGGGCAGCTCGATGCGCGCTTGTGTCGCCTCCGAATGGTCCGAGTCTTCAGCACCGCGCCGCAGATCGCGAACGGCGAGGGGCAGGTGGAGCATAAGGAGTCCTTCGAGATCGGTCGGTGATGCGTACTCATGGAAGAGGACACCATCCGTGCGCAGACGGTCCCTGAGCGCTGCCAACTCGGCAGGGCGTTGCCATGTTCGGTCTCGCGCGAGGTACCACATGACTCCGACGCGCCCTGGAGCACGACGGTGCGCTTCCAGCGCGACCTCGTACTCTTCGATCGTGCCCGAGGGCGCTCGGGATGTTGGGGTACCAACGCGATCGCGCACCAGGCCCAGGTACAGGTCATAGCGTCCATCGCTCTGAGCATTAATGACCTGCTGTCCATCAACCCCGACGCCGGAATAGAAATCACCCGGCCATTCCATAACGTCGAAGGAGAGCCCTATGGTGGGCTCGAGCACTTGGTTGATCGTACGAGCGGCGCCTCTGACGGACGAGCGCTCCTCCTCGAGACCGCCCGGCGAAGATAGGAAGATGCGAATGTGGCGAAGAGTTTGCACGATCCGCTCAGCGCTGTCTAACGTCCCGCTTCACCTGCGGACGAGGTCAATAAAAGCGGCGGCGCAGCCGTCGCCATCGAAAGATCGCCCGTCTGGTGCAATCACCGTTAGGCGCCCCCTGGTGCCGGAGGTGATGGAAACGTCACGATGCTACCATCGGCATCGAAAATGGCTTGCCGACACTTGGCAGCGAAGTCCTCATCCGCTGAATCCGCCAAGTACCTCGCCACGTTGAAGAGGTCGGTCGTGCGCACGAGAGCGACATGCAGTCGTCTCGCAGCGGACGTACACTTGGCCGTAAAGAAGTCCTCTCGATCGTTGGGCGCTTTGAAGCGATGTGCATTGCCAAACAGCACCCCCTTCGCAAACTCTGTGACGTCGACTCGACTAAAGTCCTCTTGAAGATTGCGCTCGAGCTGACTCATCTTGTCGATGTTGACAGCGTTCGTGTCCTTTCCCTCGGCCTCTCCGAGGAAACGCCCTTCGGGAGAAACGAAAACAACATCGAACTCGCTCTCACCGACCTTGTATGGCTCGGCTTCGAAGCCAAGGTGCCCGAGACCGAGACGAATCGCGTGCTCCAAGACGGGGCCTGTTTCGTACAGCAGGTCGTACAATTCCCGCGCTCGGTCCAACTCCGCGACCAAGTCTGCACGCTTTGCGGCGAGAGTTGCGATCGTTGCATCCGTCTTAGCAATGTGGGCCAACACTCGCTGTTCCTCGGCGAGCGCCCACTGTGGCTGAAGTACCCATTCGGGCATCGGCGTGCGCCTGCTTGACCTTCGCCGTGCATCAGATACGCCAACGAACGCGTTCAAGAGTCGCGAGCCGAGAGCTACGGCATCCTTTCGCCAGAAGCTGGAGGTGCCCCGAGTATACGTGAGCGCATCGACATCCCACTTGACCGGTGGAAGGAAGACGATCGCGCCGCCAGAGGGGTCCGTGACGATCGCGCCTACTACCTTCTCGCGCTTCTTCGTGCCCAGAAGGGGTTGGACTCCCGTTGCGTCGAAGTACACCTCGTACGCGCTGCTGGAGCCGAATGCACTCCAGTAGCCGGCGAGCGGTCCGAGATCGGCCCTGACGCTAATCTCGGTACCAGACCTCGGTACTAGGCCGTGAAGCTGCGACGGCAGACAGGCGTACGAGCTGATCGGAGAAACGTGCTTTGTCGTGACCCGGCTGCGTCCCGTCCCCGAGTGCTCTTGGCTGCCTGTGTGGTAGTAGGCGTCCTCTGGCCTAGACAGCACGACGAACACCGTCTTCCCAGATGCGAGCGCCGTTCCCAGTTCAGCCTTCCAGTGGGCGAGGTCTTTCGTCAGATGCGCTGAGTCAGTTTCACTTATCAGGCGACGACCGGCGTACGACTCGTACGCGTCGTACGTGGCTATAGACGGCGCAAACACAACGACATCCGCGTCGAAGACAGACCGGGACGATCGGAATGGCACGGTCTCCGCCGCACCGCCAGGAAGTTCCAAGCCAACGGAGAAGACAGTGGACGCCATCACGATACGAGGCAGATATGATGAGGGGAGAGGAAGCGAGCGGTGATGCCGGTGCGCCTAACGCTCCATTCTCCAGTTCCCAATAATCCGGCTAGGATTCGCAAGCCTAGTATTGACCCCTGAACTAGCTCAGGATAACTCCGATCGACAACGGCGGCTACACGCACGGCAATCGCACTCACCACAAACACTTAGGTGCGTACTGCGCCAACTTCGATATAACGTATCAATGCAGGTGGTTCGCAATAATCACAATGAACGCCGGAGTGGTCCGAGCGGAGGGTCGGCATCGCGCTCGCTTCGAGACGGGACAGACGAAGGGGGCGCGAGCGGTCGCCGGACAGCAGGCCCGCCGTGGAGCATGTGGATGTAGCTCGTGGTCGCCTAGACGTCACGGCTGCCCAAGAGCCCCTGAACCGGCGCGAATATGGCAGTCGCCGTGCAGAAGCTGAGTGGCGAACGAAACTCAGTCGCGAAACCGCCTCATCCCCTCCGCCCCCCCTCCGGATCCGGCGGCACAAACAACGACACCGCCGCCATCTCCCCGGTATTTCCCACCTCCACGGACCTAGGCTCGACGTACGTTTCATCCGCCAACTCCCCGCTGCGGGAGAGCGCTTGCCGGAACAAAATCGGCCCCAGCGTCTGGTTGATCGCCAACATCGCCAGGAACAGCGTGCGGATCTCGGCGCCCCGCTCGGGATAGATGTCAGCGACGATCGTGGCGAGCCCGATGGCCACACCGGCCTGCGACACGAGCCCCATCCACACGTACTTTCGTTCGACGACGGACGCGCCGCCCCACCGCGCACCGATGTGCGAACCTGTCCAGAGCGCGGCCAGGCGCACGAGGACGATCGGGATGAGGAGCGGCCAGAGGAGGACGATCTGCCCGACCTCCATCGACGCGCCGGCAAGGGCGAAGAAGACGACGAACACCGGCGCCGCCGAGCGCTCCATCGCCACGCGCAGCGCCTCGCCACGGTCTCCCTCCGAGAGGTTCTCGGAAACGAATCCCGCGGTGAGGAGCATGAGTAGAGCCTCGACGTGCACCAGCTTCGCCAGCTCGGCGCCGAAAAAGGCGACGAGGACGGCGAACAGGAAGAGCTCGCGCCGCACCCAACGCAGGTAGACCGCCACGACGCCGCCTAACGCCGCGCCGACGACGAGCGCGCCGGCAATCTCCCAGACGAGAAGTCCGACCGACATCGCCTGCGCCGAGCCGCTGGCGGGGGCGACGGCGCGGGCGATGGCGAGCGTGGCGCTGAAGAGCAGGATCACGGCGACGTCGGAGACGAGGACGACGCCGAGCGTCGATCGCGCCACCGGTCCGCGTGCGCGCGTCTCGGTGAGGAGCGCCATGGTCACGGCGGGCGAGTGCACGACCGCGACGGACGCGAACATCATGCTGAGCACGATGGCGACCGGCGTGGTGCTCCCCTGCAGGAACGGGACGTAGTCGCGCAGCGCGAAGAGGAGCCCCGCCACCCCAACGAAGGTGAGCAGCATCTCGACGCTCAGGATCTTGAGGATCAGGACGCCGCGTTCCTTGAGCTCGGACCATCGCAGCTCGGCGCCCGCCAGGAAGGCGATGAGCGCGATGGCGAGCTGGCTCACGGGGGCGAGTTGGGTGATCGACTCGGACGTGACGGTGTTGAGGAACGATGGGCCGAACAGGAGGCCGGCGAAGAGGTGACCGACGATCTTGGGGAGGCCGATGCTCCCGGCGAGTCCGCCGACTGCTTCGGCGGCGATGATCAGGAAGCCGAAGATGAGGAGCCATTGCCCGCCGTAGCCGCGCGAGCCTAACGGGAGGATGAGCTGCATCCCCCCGAGCACGAGAACGAGGATGATGAGGCGGCGCACCTACTTCGCCTCCGGGTGAGCGGGTGTCGCATCCGTCGGCGTGGACGGCGCCACGCTTGCATCTGGCGGAGTGGCCACGGCGGGGCTCGCGGCCGGCGTCGGCGTGGCGGTGAACTCGCCGGTCGGTGGTCCAGAGGTCAATCCGCCCGGGAGCACGGTCTCCACACGCGAACGAATAGTCCTCGCCACCGGTGCAATGACCGATGCCGCGAATCGCCCCGAGAGGAAGTCGGTCAGGAGCACGGAGATCACCGCGGTCGTGAAAACGACGTTGGGGAGGGCGAGCGTGTCCTGGTACAGATAATTCACGGCGAGGGCGATGATCAGTCCACCCTGCCCAAGCAGTGCACGCCCCCAGTCGGGGCCGAGCGCGGGGAGGAGATCGTTCAGCCGCGCCGCGAGGCGTGCCCCGCCGAACTTGGTCATCGCCCGGGCAACGACGAAAAGCAGGACCGGCAGCAGCCAGACGCCCTGCGCGCTCGGGCGCCACGAGGCACCGGCGAAGATCAACAGCACGAAGTACAGCGGGCGCTCGATGCGGAAGAGCGCGGTGCTGATCGCCTTCCGGTTGGTCGACGTGTTGATGAGCGTCATTCCGAAGAACATCCCGGCCATGACGGGCGAGAGGCGCAAATACGTCGCAGCACCGCTCACGAGGATGAGGATTCCGCCGAGCGAGATGAAGATGCGATCGATGCGTGTCTCGTCGCCGAGGAACAGATGGTACAGCGCGCCCCCCACCATGCCGAGGGCGATGGTGATGACGGTCCACTCGGTCGGCGTGATCGGGCGCTCGAGCGCGGCGTTAGGCGGATGGCCGGCGGCGACGAGGATGCCGAATGTGCAGATCGCGACGAAGGCGTTTGCCCCGGTGGTCGAACGGAGCGCGGTGACGATGGTCCCGCGCCCGCGGAAGCGGCGTGCGGCGATCTCGATTCCGGCGAATCCGGTGAGTGTGGCGAAGGCGCCGAGGGCAACCGCCGGAGGGGCGGCTCTATCGGGCGCGAGCCCAAAGAGCCACTGCAGGAGGAAGTACTGCAACCCGCCTACCACCACGAGCGTAATGAACGACTCGGCGAAGGCGACGCGATAGATCACGGCGGGGATGCGCACCATCTCCAACAGCTTGTAGCGCGACCCGGTGATCGCCCCCATCCACCCGAGCGCGAGCGCCGAGGCGGGGGCGATGTTCTGCAGGAAGGCGGTGTCGATGAGCCCCGAGACATTGGGGCCGAGCAGGATGCCGAGCAGGAGATACTCGGCGCCGGAGACGATGATGAGCTTCCGCGCCAGCCAGTCGAAGACGACGTGGGCGGCGAGGTAGGAACCAACGACGAGGAGGACGAGGGCGAGTCCCTGCGTCATGGGCGCGGCACGAGTGAAGCTTCACCTGCGGCGGCGGCGCGCGAGACCGAGTCGGCGATCACCGCGATCGCCCCGGGGACTTCTCGCCCGACGACGACGAGCGGATCGATCAGGTCGAACTTCCCCGTGCGAAGAATGCGCTGCCCGTCGGTGGAGAAGAGGAAGCGCACGAATCGCTCGGCGAGCGCGAGGTTCGCACTTTCGCGAGGAATGGTGAGCGCGTAGCGCAGTGGCACGCCGCGCACGACAAACGAGTCGACAGCTGCAACGATCGCCGTGGAGTCGGCCGTCGAATCGGGGGCGGGGCGCGATACGGTCACGATGCTGCTGACGGAGTCGTAGCGCGCGCTCGCTCCCGCATCGCCGAGGTCGACCGGGGCCCCGAGGTTGAGCCAGCGCAGCCCGGCCTCGCGCGCGACGGATTCGTAGGTCCACACGACGTCGAGCGCATGCGCGCGAAGCGCTGCAACCAACGAGTCGGGAGACGGAAAGGTGTTCTTCGCCGGGGATGCGGCGAGGAGCCGGCGCGCGAGCCCCTTCTCGCCGAGGTGCGACTCCGCCAGCTGCATCGCGAGGAGTGTGTTGACTCCCATCGCCGCGCGCGCGGGGTCCACACGCCCCACGCGCGTATCGCGACGCACGATGATCCGACGCCAGCTCGACGAGTCGATGTCGGCGGCGCGCCGCGAGGAATCGGTCCAGGCGAGTACGACGCGGTTGCGGGCGAACGGGAGCGACCAGGTCGCGCGATCGGCGTCGATGAGCTGTCGCGCGAGAATGGCGCTCGAGATCGCGATGACGTCGGCCTTGCGCACGACCAGGGAATCGCCCGACCGCAGCGACGGAATCGTGTCGAGCAAGACGCGCACGGCTTCGCGCACCGAGAACGAGTCGGCGGCGGTGCGCATCGACGGCGTGAGCGGGCTCATGGTCAATACCGTGAGCGTGCCGTCGTTGGCGAGACGAAACGGGGTGACCGCGCGCTCCGTACCCGCGACAGCCCCTGAGTCGGCGGCAGAGTCGGGCGCGCCCGCGCTCCCGTCGCCCGCGCCCTTGGTGCAGGCCGCGGCGCCGAGCAGGAGCACGGAGACAAAACGGATAAGGCGCATTTCGGAGTACCCCCTCGAGCCGGGTTGGCGAAATCGTACCGGTTGAGGCGCGCGACGTTCCGCGGCGCACAGGCAAGGGGCGACGTATGGGGACGGCACCGAACGTCCCAGCAAACTATCGAATGGAACGCACTCCGGACAGCAGAAGCGGATTACGCAGCCCTCACGATCGACTCATACTCCGATCGTACTGCGCTCACACTCCGCTCACACTCCGCTCACGCATGGTCGCCGTTCGCATCGGCGGCGGGCGCCGCTGAGGGAGCGTCGACCATGCGTGAGAAGCGTCAGATCACTTGCCCGAAAGTTCGTCGTACACGGCGCGCACGAAGCGCTCGCCTCCGCCCGGCCAGTCCTTCTCGTAAGGCGCCGTGAGCTTGAGGGCGAGCACCTGGTCGATCGACTTCCCGGCGCGCATTTCACGCTGCACGCCGTCACGGACCGCGGCGACTGCATCGCGCCACTGCCGAACCCTGGTTCGATCGACGATCTCGCCGTGCCCGGGAATGATCTTCGTGTTGGCGTCGGCGAGGTAGTAGATGCGATCCGCCGCGTTGATGATCCCGTTCACCGAGCCGCCGCTCGAGCGATCGATGAAGGGGAAGCCGGTGTTGTTGAAGACGTCGCCGGTGTGGATCACGTTCGCCTTCACGAAGTGCACGATCGCGTCGCCATCGGTGTGCGCGGGTGCCACGTGATCGACGACGATCGAGTCGCCGTTGAGGTGGAAAGTTACCTCTTCATTGAACGTCACCACGGGAAGTGCAACTGACGGCGACGCGGCGACCTTCATGTTCATCGCCGCCATGAACTGCTCGGTCGACATGCGCTTTCGCACGTTGTCCTGCGCGACGATGAGCGCGCCCGCCTGGCCGAGGTTCTCATTGCCGCCAGTGTGGTCGCCGTGCCAGTGCGTGTTGAGCACGAACTTCACCGGCTTGTCGGTGAGCGCGCGAATGGCGGCGAGGATCTTTGGCGTGAGCGGGGCAAACTGGTCGTCGACGACGAAGACGGCATCCTTGCCGATGGAGAGTCCGATATTTCCGCCGACTCCAAAGAGGACGTGCACCCCGCTCCCGAGCGGCATGGTGCGCACGCGCACGGTGTCGTAGTTGACCTGTGCCGAGAGCGGGGATGCTGCGGCAACGGCCGCGAGCAGCAATGATGTGACGAGGGCACGACGCACAGTGAGGCTCCGCGAGAGGGGACGTGCGGGGAAACTACTCCCCGCTCGCGGTCGCGTCAGGGGCAAGGGCGCCCGCCGCGGCGCGCCGTCCTAACGGGCGAGCGCCGCCACGTGAACCGCCGTTGCGCCTCGCACCCGCTCACGCGCTTCGGCGATGGCGCGACGCGTCTCGGCACTCGCACCGCCGACCTCGATGTCCTCCGTCGCGGCGAGTGCACCGTCGTACCAATTGCCCCACGTCTGGATGATCTCCTGTTCCTTCACCCGGTCGCCACGGACTGATGCGATCTCGCCTTCGCTGAGCTTGCGCTCCGTCTGCAGCCTGGCGAGCGCCGCCTGCTCGACCTCGGCGACGATGGCGCGCGCTGCTTCACCGGTGGCCGACGTGAGGAGGAGCCCGCTCGTGAGCGCGCTCACTCCAACGTTCCGCAGCTCATCGGCGGAGACCTTGTCCAGACGATCGCCGTCGGTGTGGTAGAAGTGATCGGTGAAATGCCAGAACAGGAGGCCGGGTTTGTGCGCCTTGAGGAAGGGGGTGTGATCGCTCCCTCCCTCGAATGGATTCGTCTTCACGACCCAGCCGTTGGTTGCCGCCATCTCGCGCGTGCGCCCGAGGACGTAGTCGTTGAAGTAGTGCGGCGTCATCTGCTCCTTGGTGAGCGGTGAGCCTCCCCACTCCGTGTGGTGGTCGTCACCGCGCGTCCAGATCGCGCTCGGGTCGGGCATCTTCTCGATGAGGAAGGTCCCCCCGGTCTTCTTGGTGTCTTCGCCGACCATGTCGAGCGAGAGTCCCCACTTGATCCCGGTGGCGCGTACGCTGTCCTGGGTGATGAAGCGGTCGGTCGATCGAATCTCGAGTCCCCAGAGGAAGGTGATCGTGCGCGCCGGGTCGATCGCCTTGGCGTTCAGCAGCTCAGCGGCGACGCGCGCCATCTCCACCTGCGCTCCGACGCCCGACGCATTGTCGTTCGCGCCGGGCTCCTGCACGTGCGCGCTGAAGACGAAGCGCTCCGATGGGTTCGTGCGCCCGCGCAGTTCGGCGACGACGGTGCGCTCGACTGCGTTAGGCGTCCAGGTGACGGCGGTCTTCACGCGGACGCGCACGGGGCCACGCTCGAGCGCTGCGCGCAGGCGCGCGCGGGCGTCGAACGAGAGCGAGATCGCCCAGCCGCGCGTCGCCGAGTCGTAGGAGATTCCCCCAAACTGGATGGAGTGGGGGTTCTTCGTTGGCTCCAGATAGTCGGGGAGGTGATAGGCGAGGACGCCGAGCGCGCCACGCTTGACCACCGCCTCACTGAACAGGCGCCCGACGCCAGTTTCGGCGAGGACGATGCGACCGGCGACGTGGGCGGCATCGAGTGCGCCGGGAGATCCATCGCCGGCATCGACCAGTTCGGCGGTCACGCCCGAATCCGGCGTACTCCACGAGTTGGTCGCCAGCATGTTGCGGTTGGTCGTCAGTTGCAACACCGGTTGCACCTGGCCGAGGATTTCCACGGAGGCGGCGCGCGGCTCCCACGCCGGGTTCGCCATCGGGTAGCGCTCGACGCGATAGACGAGTCGCGCGTCGGGGGCGGCGCGATCCTCGCGCACGTAGCCGGCGCGCTCGAGCCGCTCGGCCACATGGTCGATCGAGGCGTCGAAGCCGCGGTTGCCGGGCCATCGCACAAACTGGTCGAGGAAGGCGACCGTCTCCTTGGCGCGGTCGCCGGAGTAGCGCGGCGCCACGAGGCGGAAGAACGGCGCCGAGGGCGAGGACGATGCCGGGCGCGCGGGCGCGGGGATGGGGACCGGGCGGCGCTGCGCGGCGAGCGCGACCGGGGC
>CAZWVG010000142.1:0-14628 GCA_964637355.1 uncultured Gemmatimonadaceae bacterium | reverse complement strand
GGACACCGCTTGAGCGCCGGCCATGATCGCGGCGAAGGACACGGCGGCGAAGGTGCTGATCTTGGTCTTCATGGTGAGCTCCTGAGAGAGATGAGGAAGGTCTTGCCCCGTCCTTTGGCCGGAAGGACAGAGCGAGACTGGTTGGTGATCGCGATCGGCTTGATATGGGGGAGCTTCAGTTCTGCGGAGTCACATGTGAGTCGCACCCGGGTGGCAACGAATGGACACGTCCTACTGGCCTGACAGCGCTGGGATCAGGCGGCGGCGGCGCGCGAAGGGATGGACACAGGCAGCGCTGGCTAACAGAGCCGGATGCTCCAAGCGAACGATTGAGAACGCGGAGCGCGGTAGGTTGCGCATCGGGGATTTTTTCCTCACGTGCATCGCGAACGCCCTCGGCCTACCGCTCGAGGCGATTACGCTGCGTTCCCCCACCACCCGCGGCCTGCTCGAGATCCCGAGGAGGCCGTGGGATCCCGCGAAGCTGCCGCCGGGCGCTTTGTTGCGCGCCGACTGCGCGGCAGCGGTGCCCTTCCACGGCCGGGGCGCTGAGCGGGCGGGCCTCGATCAGTGGTGCGAGAGTGACGCCCGGCTGGGCATCTTGCTTTATACGGCTGCCGGGGGTATGGGCAAGACGCGCCTCTTTCTGGAGACGTGTCAGCGGTTCGAGCAGGCCGGGTGGCGGGCGGGCTTTCTCCTCCGCCCGGAGCGACCCGAGATCGCGCTCGGGGCGGAGGAACTCTGGGGCGCGCTTCTCGGGGAGGGAAAGCCGCTCCTAGTGGTGGTGGACTACGCTGAGAGCCGCCAGGACGAATTGGTGCCGCTACTTGTGGCGGCCGACCGGTTGTCGGGCGCTTCGGAGTGTCACTTGCGCGTAGTGCTGCTGGCGCGCGCGGCCGGGGACTGGTGGGAGAGGCTGAAGCGCGAGGGGAACGGCGTCGGGGATCTCCTCCAGGGGCCGGCCACGCAGTGGCACAAGCTGCGGCCACTGGCGATGAACGATGCTGACCGCACCGCGTCGTACTGGGCCGCAGTGAAGACGTTCGCCGACGCGTTAGGCAGGCCGGTGACGGAAGCGGGGCCCGAGGACGTGGGCTCGCCGGTGTACGAGCGCGTACTGTTGCTGCACATGCGCGCGCTCGCGGCGATCGAGGGAGTCCAGGTCCAGGGCGAGCAGGGATTGCTCGAGTACGTGCTCACGCGCGAGCGGCGTTTCTGGGCGAAGAAGGCGGCAGCGGCCGGACTGCCTCATGCGCTAGAAGATGGAATCGCGCAGGCGATGACGGTGATCACGGCGGGCGGCGGCGCCAAGGACCCGCGGCACGCGCGTCAGATCCTGCGGCGTATTCCGCTGCTGTGCAGCGAGTTGCCGCTCGTGCGACGAACGATCGCGGGACTGCTGCACGAGGCCTATCCCGGGAAGCAGTGGATCGAGCCAATGATGCCCGATTTGCTCGGCGAGCACCTGCTACAGGTGGAGCTCGGGAAGGACAACGACCAACGGCTGCTCAACCTCATTTTTGGGGCGCGTTCGGATCAGGCCGAGTAATGCTCGACAGGGTTTCAGGAACGTAAAGTTCTAAGGGTCGCCCTGCTAATTCGAGCGGCCTGCTCGAGTGAGCCCCATGACTCTCGTGCTCGACACTACGCACGGACTGACGCTCCTGACGCGTCTTGCGCAGCGCCGTCCCGAGGAGACGTATCTCCTGCGCCGCGCTCTGGCCATGCGCCTGGACGCGCTCCTCCCTTCGGCCATTGCTGTCGCCGTCGAGACGGGCGACCCAATTGGCCAAATTGTTGCCGAGCTGGTCCGTTCTGCGCCCGACGGCGTGCACGCCGAGCGTATTCGCGAATTGATGCCCAAACGCAGCGTGGCGCTGAGGGAGTTAGGCGTCGTGACGGCGCAGCAGCTCGTGAACGCGAAACGGCGAAAGATCTCAGACAAATGCAGCGACCCAGCCGACGAACGGCGCCGTTCATCGGACTTGGCGTCGGCGCTTCACAACTTTGCAATCCGGCTGGGCGACTCGGGGCAGCCGGAGGCCGCGCTGGCAGCGGCCGAGGAGGCCGTGACACGTTATCGGGATCTGACCGGCGCGCTGCTCCCTCTTGCGATTGAGAGGCTCGCTGCGCTTGAACCGGAAGCAAGGCAGGCAGCGGAAGAAGACTATAGGAATTCTATTGCCGACGTGGCGAAACGAGAGGAAGCGCCCGAGTTGGCGGGGGCGCTGCAAGACGTCGCGGTCAGGCTGGCCAACTTGGGTCGGTGGCACGAGGCACTTCTTGCGTCTGCAGAGGCGGCGCAACTATTCCAAGACATGCGCGTCGCGCGGCCGGATGCTTTCGAATCCGAGTGGGCGAGATTGATCCAAGAAATTCTTAAGTATCGGGCCGGCATGGCGTTGGGGTCGGCGGGGAATCCCGAAGGCGCAGCGGAAACGGCCCAAAGGAGCGCGGAGCATTTCCGGGAACGGGCGCGCGCGCAGCCAGACGCCAGCTCGCCCGATCTCGCATTGGCGCTTCACAACTCTGCAATCCGACTGGGCAACGCAGGCCAGACAAAGGCGGCGCAGGCGGCGGCCGAGGAGGCCGTGACACGATACCGGGAATTGGCGGACATGCGGTCGGACGCCTTCGGGCCCGATCTGGCGGCCGCGCTGCACACCTTCGCAATCCGGCTGGGCGACGCGAGAGAAGCGGAGGCGGCCCAGGCGGCGGCCGAGGAGGCCGTGACACGATACCGGGAGCTGGCGGACGCGAGGCCGGACGTCTTCGGCCCCGAGCTGGCGGCGGCGCTGCACACCTTCGCAGTCCGGCTGGGCGACGCGGGAGAACCGGCGGCGGCGCAGGCCGCGGCCCAGGAGGCCGTGACACGATACCGGGACCTGGCGGACGCACGGCCGGACGTCTTCGGCCCCGAGCTGGCGGCGGCGCTACAAACCTTCGCAGTCCGGCTGGGCGACGCGGGAGAGCCAGAGGCGGCGCAGGCATCGGCCGAGGAGGCCGTGAAACGATATCGAGACTTGGCGGACACGCAACCAACGGCCTTCGGCCCCGGTCTGGCGGCGGCGCTGCACAGCTTCGCAGTCTTGCTGCGCAACGCGGGACAGCCAGAGGCGGCGCAAGCGGCGGCTGAGGAGGCCGTGACCTCGTTGGAGGTATTGGCCCTCACCGATCCACACTTATTCAGCGACCGAATGCGCATTTACTACGCAAGCTATGTTCAGCTCTCTCGAGAGTCGCGTCGCGATCCTCGGCTGCTGGCGAGGGCCCTCGACGACTGGTCATGGATCACCAATCTCTGGCATGAACGGGCCGAGCCGAACTCCACCGACAGCGACGTTCCGCTGGAGGTCGCGGAGTCCAGCTATGAAAAAAAGAATCGAGATGCTGCAGCGACAATGTTCGAGTGGTTGCTTGATACAACGCACGACTATTTGTCATCACGCGGCCTCCACTTGGGTAGACGGGCCGACGTGCAGTTCGTCGAGCGCGACGCTCTTCTCGAGGTTGCGCAGCGTAGTTTCGACAAAGGTTATTGGGATGCTGCAGCGACACTCTACGAGCGGCTTCTTGAAAACGGGACCCTCTCCGTGCCCGCGGCGGCTCCCCGGATTGCCACCGCGCTGTTCCGATCAGCGGCGACGCTGACATCACGGATCCGCCAGCGGGTCGAGGGTCTCGCGCACCAGGTGGAGTCCGTTGGCGAAGTGGAACTCGCGGCGGAGCTCCGCCGCGAACTCGCTGCCCGAGAGTTGCTGGTGATCCCGCCCAAGCTCTCGTGGTGGCGTCGGATGCTGGCCCTACGACCCCTGTCACCGAAAGAGAGATAGTCTCCTCGCGTCCGCAGCAACCGCTGGCCAAGTAGAGCAGTGGCTTGGCAGCACGACTACAACGAGCACCGCCCGCACAGCTCCGTGGTACACCTGACGCCCAGTGAGTTCAAGCAACAAAGTCAGGTCAAGAGGCGCGCCTGCTGGTGCGGGTCCCGAATTCGACTGCAATCCACAAGGAGCGTAGGTTGCCGCCGGGGGCGACACCCGGAGCATCGACCGATGAAGAAGTCCCGCTTTACGTAAGAACAGATCGCCTATGCGCTGCGGTAGGCGGAGAGCGGCACCGCCGTGGCCGACATCTGCCGGCAGTTGGGGGGGAGCTTACCCCAGCCACAAGCCCTCCACGAAGGCCGCTCAGGTTCACGGTGGCCTCAGATCGTGTCTTTCTGGAGGAAGGTGCTGGCTCGGGTCGACGAGCCGTGTGTCAAACTTTCCCGTGCAGGTGTACTTAACGAGCTCCCGGCACGGTCAGCTACCTCTCATTCAGGTTGTTCATCCCCGATACTCGGCCTTGGATGGCCTCAGAGTTGATCCTGTAGCCGACGCTCGCTTCGACGATCTTCTGCCGAAGGCGGTCGACCGAATCCGAGCGGAGTACTGGAAGGTCAAGTTCTCGTGCTACTCTCTCCAGCATAGACTTCGAGATCTCTTCTCGCTCCAACACCGACTCTGCCTCGTCGCGAGTTCTGGCTTCCCTCAGTGCCGCAATCAGCGGCGCAGTATCTCGCGGTCTTTCTTTTGAGCGCGCACGGCGTTTCGAGGGTGGGATGTCGCCCGAGAGCGAGAGGTGCACCGTTCTCGCGAGCAGCGCGTCAATCTCAGAATCGGTGAGCCGTCCAACAAAATCTGCAATCATCCTTAGCAGATCGCCGATCTGTCGAGAGGTCATGTCTTCGTCCACGCAGCTAGCCGATCCTGGAATTCGGTTACGAAGGCCTCCACTTCAGCTCGGACGTCACTGTGCGTTCCGGAAGAATACGCGTTCAGAATGACAGGTACGCCGAATTGGGCAGCATCGCCGAAGATTGTCTTATTCTCGCGGACGTATGACGAGAAGACATGTGAGCCGAGCTTCTTCGTCTTCGCTATGAAGGGGCGGATTGTGGAAATCGGTTGTCCTCCGTAAACCTGGACCATGTTGAAGAGGATTCCGAGAATTTCCGGGTTGATCGAGTTGTCATGTCCCTTCGAATCGAGCTTGGCGTATTCGTTGTAAGTGTCGACAAGCTCCCTCAGGTTGCGCTGAAGATAGTCGATGCCCAGCGTCGAGAGATAGTCAGCTTTCGCGGGAATTAGGACGAAGTCGCTGGCGACGATTGCCGTCTTCGTGACGACGTTGAAATTCGGCGGACAGTCGATCAACACGACGTCGTATTGATCCTCGTCAATTTGTGCCAGCCCGTCGGCAAGTCTTCGGTGTACCCGCATGTAGTTCAGCTTACTCTTCGTGAGCGTCGTGCCTCCGAGCTCCGTCGCCAGTTCCAGGTCCACATTTATTAGGCCGAGGTGCGATGCGATCAGGTCCAATCGACCGCGACCTCCAAGGGCCGCTGCAGCGCGACGTGGGCTGAAGATCAGGTCTTCAAGGTCCGCGTCGTCCTTACTCGTAAACGCGTCGAACCACGCCTTGATGGTGCGATCCGCAGCAAAGTGGGTCTCCCAATCGTCGGGTGAAATGAAGGAGAAGGTCAGACTCGCCTGAGGATCTAGGTCAATCATTAGGACACGTTTCCCCCGCCACGCCAGCTCGGCTGCGAGATTCGCAGTGGTCGTGGTCTTGCCGACGCCGCCTTTATAGTTGATGACGGAAACTATCCACATGCTGTGCTCCGGTAGTGGAAGAAGGTGCGGTACTATTTATTGATCACTGGTGCGTCGTGCCGGCAATTCTCACTGACTGCGCACCCGTGTACTTGAGTCAGCACGGCAAGTGTCAGAAAGCGCTTCGAAAGCTGCTCGCAGGTGCACCGTGCTGACCTGCCGTTCGGAACCGTGGTGGTTGGAGTTCAGGCGATGGCAGATCGTACGGCACGGTCCTGTTCGAAGGCAAGTGGAGAGCTCTGTCCGAACTCGCGACGCCGGAGGAGTACGTAGGAATCCTTCCATGTAGCTGCGGAAAACACGCGCGCGTATGTGTGTGACGCGGACGGATGTCGAGTCGAGTTTTCGAGGCCGCGGCTCGAGAACGAGCACTCGACCATAGTGAGTTCGTGCGCGTGGCATCGAGACAGTATGCACGGACAGCTGAGCAACTCACGACATCGTTGTCCGAACGCAATCTCGCGGTATTCCGGCGCATGGCCGAATTTCAATCACGCCGGGCGACTGACGTGGGGCGGCCGTCATGTCGAGCGCTTCGAGCACGACGATCGTGTATCGCGCGTCGCGCATGCCCCAGCCGACCAATCGGTAAGGAATGGCATCGAGCGCCACGTTTCGGAACGAGAAGCTCATCGCCTCCGGATGTACGCGAGCTCAGCTCCAACCGTCCGCGATGTTGGAGGCGGACCACAATCATCTGGATCCTGCGCTGCCGGGTTCCTATAATTGCGTTCTCCGGCGACCGAATGTCGCGCAGTTTTTTCTCAAGACCAATCACTCTCGTGACAGCTGACTCTCATAGGCCCAAGCAATGGTGGTCGGCGCCGCCCGGTCGAATTGTCTCTTCGTCGCGCTCCGGTGAGGTAGTGTGTGCAGACGCGCTTTCCGCACTCTCGAAGCTGCGCACTGACACCGTGGATCTGGCGTTTCTAGATCCACCATTCAACCTAGGAAAAGACTACGGGCAAAACGGCAAGGCGGGCGACCGGCTAGCGGAGCCTAGGTACAAACAGTATGTCGGCGACGTGTTGCGCGAGAGCGCGCGTGTTCTAAAGCCCGGCGGTGCCCTCTACTTCTACCACATCCCCAAATGGGCTCTTCGTTTCGCCGCAAGCCTCGAAGAAGTGCTGAGCTTTCAGCATTGGATTGCGATTTCGATGAAGAACGGCTTTGTTCGAGGACGTGGTCTTTACCCAGCACACTACGCGCTGCTCTACTTCTCTAAGGGAGTACCGACCGTCGCTCGCAGGCCCAAGGTGGAACCAGCGACTTGTCCGCACTGTGACGAATACATCCGCGATTACGGTGGGTACGAAAAGTATGTGGAGAATGGAGTAAATCTTTCTGACGTGTGGGACGACTTGAGCCCTGTTCGACATGCCAAGTACAAGAATCGTTCGGCGAATGAACTGCCGATGAAGCTGATGAGTCGAGTGATGGCGGTGAGTGGCGTGCGTGGCGGAGTGCTTCTTGATCCGTTCGCCGGAACCGGCACTTCGATAATGGCCGCTCGATCAAGCAAGATGAAGTTCATCGCCATAGACAGAGAGATGCAAAACTGCGTTCTGATCTCCGAGAGGCTGGATCGTCTCACGCTTAGGCGTAACACGCGTCTTCAGTCGCCTCGCGATACAGAGTGATGTTGACATCCAGTGTTCCGCAATCATGAGTGCACGACCAAGGAAAGGGCGCCGCGCGAAGCAGCGGCTCAGTCCCGAGGAAGCTCGCCGTCGGCGGGAGAGCAGAAGATTCAAGTCGGACATTCGCACCGTTTTCGCCAATGCGGGCTTTGTCCAAGTGCCGACACGCGACGTCACTGTGGTAGTAGCGGGTCGAAAGAGCGACTTCGATTCGGTGTTTGTATTCGAAAACGTTGTGGCGATCGTCGAAGACACGGAGCTGGCAAGCGGATCCATCGGAGATCACTTACGAAAGAAGGTCGACTTCTTCGAGCACTTGCGCGACCACCGCGTAGAATGCGTGGAAATGCTTCGAAAGACATTTCCAAGATTCGACGACCTTTGGGCGAAGTCCAATTTCGAAGCTGAGGAAGTTCAGCTACGCTTTGTCTACGCCTCGAAGGAGACTGTGGCCGACGATTACCAGACTCGGTTTGGACAAAGGTGTCAGCTGCTTTCGTACCCGAGCCTTCAGTACTTCGTTAGTCTATCAAAGACAATTAGGAGGAGCGCGCGCTTCGAACTCTGCAAATTTCTAGGAGTAGCGCTAGACCAAATCGGTAGCCACCGGTCTGCAGTTGACGCGTCTCGCTATTCGGCGCTTCAGTTGCCGCATATCCCAAGTGGGTTTCCGAAGGGACACAAACTCGTGTCGTTTCTGGTGGATCCGGCGACACTGCTAGAACGCGCCTACGTTTTGCGTTCAGATTCCTGGCGAGACGAAGAAGCCCTCTATCAGCGACTGCTGATAAGGGGCAAAATAGCCAGTATGCGTAAGTATTTGGTCGACGAGCGACGAGTGTTCATAAATAATATCATCGTTACACTGCGAAACGATGCACACTTCGAACCGAGCGAGACGTCTGATCGCGTTGACGGCAGCGCGTCGCGCATATCGACCGGATACCTCACGATTCCGCGTAGATTTGACGCTATCGGGATTATCGATGGACAGCACCGAGTCTATGCTTATCACGAGGGCGACGACTCTCTGGATGAGACGATCGGACGTCTCCGCTCGAGGCAGCACTTGCTTGTTACCGGAATCATCTACCCTAAAAGCATCAGCGATGACGAAGCGGAGGCTTTTGAGGCGAAGCTGTTCCTCGAAATCAATGACAAGCAAAAGAGAGTTGGAAGTGACCTGAAGCAGGCCATCGAGTTGATCCTCAGCCCATACTCAGACGTCGCGATTGCGAAGGCTTTGCTGCATCGACTTGGCTCGGCATCATTCATGGCAGGAGTCTTCGCCCTGCACTTCTTCGACACAGGAAAGCTGAAGACTGCGTCTATTGTGAGCTATGGCCTCCGACACATTGTTTCGATTGACGGAAAGGTGTCGCTGTTCAAGAGGTGGGCCGGACCGGGCAAGGACGCCGTAAGGCAAAAGCGCGACCGTGATGCACTTGATCGATATATAAAGTATTGCGGAACCCAGCTTAGCACTTTCGTGGGTGCGTTTAAGGCGTCGCAGGAGGATTCGCTCTGGACGACAAATAGGAAGAGCAGCCGTCTTCTGACTACAACCACGATTAACGGATTAATCTTCTGCATGCGGCTGCTCATCGAGCAGAATCGGCTTGGCGATTTCGAGAGCTACAAGCGCGGATTTGCGAAGCTCGATCTCGATTTTCGTCCGGGCAAGTTTTCCTACAAGTCGAGCCACTGGCGACAATTGGGCAAGTACATTTTCGATTGCTGTTTCGCGTGAGTGCGGTGGCATTCACCCAAGAGATTTGTGCGCGTGTTGGCGCGAGAGTTTCGACCACTAGTGCCGAACAGGCGAGCTAACGCGGCGAGAGCATTGGTCTTGCGCGTGCGCTGACAGATCGGGTCGTGGGTGTTCCAATGCATGACCTGTGTCGATGGATGGTCGATCGCTTGGTGGACTAGAGCCGCTTTGGAGTGCCAGTTTCGTTGGTGATGGTGGTGTACTGTGGCTGTGGCAGGGAGCCACAGGGACAATGCTCGATTTGCTCTAGCTAGTCGCTGCGGGGAGTTGAGTCGCCTTTGATCGCGTTACTGGAAGGATCGAGTGTCGTTCGCGCGTGAGAGGAGCGGCTTCGCGTCGGCGCGAACCGCACTATTCATCACTTGGCCGCGTCGATTGCGTTGTCGATGGATCCGCGGCAGCTGCAGCGGGCGTTTGCGGTGTTCTTGGTGGCGGTGGCGGTTCACCTTTGGACGGCGGCCTGACTCCCCGCATCTCCCGAATCCGCTGCGGATGGAGATTCGTTGCGGGAGGCGAACGCCTTAGGGTCGATCAGGTGAACGCCGAGCGTTGTTACCGAGCGCTTCATGCCCATGGGCAGCTCCGCCACCACCCCCGCCTGAAACTCTACCAACACATTCGGATCCTCCCCACCAGCAATCCGCAAGTAGCCTTTAGTCCCAGGTTGGGGCAGATCGCGCCACTCAGGCCTCCGCACCGACCTCACGCTCGCGCGCGGCGCCACGATCCGAACCGACCGCCCCGCACGCACCTCAATCGAATCCGGGCTAACGCGGACCCACGATTCCGCACTGAACTCCCGCCACAACCACCACAACGTCCACACGTTGAGGACGAGGAGCGCAACCGACGCCATCGGCCACCGCTTGTAAATGAGTGCATGCACCGCCGCCGACTCCACGATGATCACGCCGATCATGGCGTACAGGAGCGAGCGCGGGCGGGGAGTGATAGCGAACCTCACGGCGACGTGAGCGCCGTTCACGTCGCGCACCCCGTCACCGGCGCCCATGCGCGGTCAGTCCCCCGCCGCCAACGTCTTCTCCGGCGGCATCGGCTCGTCAGGCGACGGCGGTGGCGGTAGCAAGCGCCGCGAGGCAATCGGGAATGCCGTCGACTCCACCGGCGCAGTCACGATGCTCGGAGCTGGTGCGAAGAGCCGCCCCAGCCACTCCCGCCCCGCTTTCACCGCCAGTCCGGCCACATGCCCTAACGCGGCGCCGACAACAGTCGCCATGTCCACAGGGCTCTTCCCGCCTTCTGCAGAAAGCGATGCCATAATCCGCGTCCGCATCCTTACCGCAATCGGCGACGCAAACGTAATCGCGTTGAACCGCGCATCATACCGCGTCCCCAACCCCTCGATTAGCGCCGCGGTCCGCGCGAAGTACACCATCTCGCTCGGCAGCCGGATCGGGAAATCGTAGATGGTGGCCATGACCTGGTCGGCGAGGAGCTCGATGCGCTCCATCGTTGTAGTCTTCTCGTACGCGAGCTTCATGAGCGTATCGGCGAGCTCGCGGATCTTGGTCATGTCGGCGCCCGGCTCGACGAAGCCCATGGACTCGAAGCCGGCGATGACGCCGTCGGTGTCGCGACGGATGGCGGCGAAGACGGTGGTGACGAGATGCCAGCGGAGCTCGCGGGGGACGTCGACGACCATGCCGAAGTCCAACAGCACGACCTTGCCGTCGGGGGAGGCGAGGAGATTGCCGGGGTGCGGATCGGCGTGAAAGAGCCCGTCGATCAACATCATCTGCAGGTAGAGCTCCATCACGGTGCTCACGACGCCGCGCGGATCGTGCGGTTCGTCGCCCGGACGCGCGACGACCTGGTCGATGCGCACCCCCTCCATGTACTCGAGGCCGAGCACGCGACGCGTCACCAACGACTCGACAACGGCGGGAATGGCGACGCGCTTGTGTCCCTTGAAATTCTCCCGGATCCGCCGCGCGTACGACGCCTCGAGGACGAAATCCATCTCCTCGGCGATCTTGACCGAGTACTCCTCGATGACGGTGCGCGCGTTGCGCACGTGCGGGTTAGGGTAGCGGCGCGCCAGCCAGCGCACGATGGGGACGGCGACGGACATGTCCTTCCGGACCAGGTCCTCCACGCCGGGGCGCAGGACCTTGAGGACGATTTCCTCGCCCTGGTAGCGCGCGCGGTGCACCTGGCCTAACGACGCAGCGGCAATCGGCGCGTCGTCGAACCGCTCGAACAGCTCCCCGATGGGCTTCCCGAATGCCCGCTCAACCTCGGCGCGGATGGCGGGCGTGGGGACGGGCTTCACCCGGTCCTGCAGCGCGCTCAGGCGCGAGACGTACGGCTCGGGAACGAGATCAGCCCGCGACGCGAAGATCTGTGCGATCTTGACGAAGGTGGGGCCGAGCGCGGTGAGGGTGTCGATCAGGTAGCGCGCGCGACGCTCGTGGAACGCGAAGTCGCGTTCAGCCGGCTTCCCCCACCAAATCCAGCGGCGGACGTCTCGAAGGACAGAGACGAATATTGGGAAGAGCCGGGCAACTATGACGATGGCGCGCATTGGATGCTACAGAAGATAGAAGACGAGAAGACGAGAAGACGAGTTCTACGGCGAGCGTGACGGGTGACGGCCCGCGCACGCCCCTACTCGTCTTCTCGTCTTCTCGTCTTCAGTCAACTGTCCCTTAAAACATCCGCTGGATCCAGTTTCGACGCCCGCCGAGCCGGGATGAAGGACGCCAGAATCGCCACCATCAATAGAAGCGCTACCACGCTTCCATAGATCCATGGGTCGCGGGGGGATGTCTGGAAAAGGAGATCGGACACTCGGGTGCTCACCGCCCAGGCGATGACGAGCCCAAGTGCCATCCCGGCGATTGCCTGCCGCACGCCGCTCCCGACCACCAGCCGCGCCACATCTTCGCGGCGAGCGCCGAGTGCCATGCGGACGCCCATTTCGCGCCGGCGCTGGGTTACATCGTGGGCAATGACGCTATAGAGGCCCAGTGCTGCCACGATGACGCCAAGCGCACCGAATAGGGTGAACATGGCGGCGCCGAGCTTCCAGGTCTCGACCTGGGCGTCGACGATTTCCGACATCGGGCGAACGTCGACGTAGGGAAGTGTAGGTTCGGCGGTAAGGATCGCGCGGCGAACCGCCGGAATAGCGCTCCCTTCATCGGTCGTGGCCAGCCGCACCATGAGGGTGCGCCAGTCGGGGTGCCACTGCGTGATGGGAATGAAGAGTTGCGGCGGTGCGTCGTCGGCGAGCTGGGTCATCCGAGCATTCGGGACGATCCCGATCACGGTCAGACAGCCTTCGAGGTCCGTGATGTTGAAGCATTGCCCGAGCGCATCGCGCCCCGGCCAGACTTGCGCAGCCATCGCCTCGTTGATCACCGCGACGTTCGCGGCACCCTTCCGGTCGGTCTCGGCGAAATCGCGCCCGCGCAGGATGGGGGTCTTCATGGTGCGGAAGTAGTCGTTCGAGACGCCGTTGGCGTACGGTCCCCCGCCCTTGGGCGGGCGCAGCGTGTCACCGTCGATAATGATCGTGAAGTCCATTTGCGACTCGAACGGAACCGTCACGCTCTGGGCGACCGAGGCGACGCCGGGGATGGCGCGCACCGCATCAGCCATGCGCAGCCACTCTTCCTCGAGTGCCTCGGGCGTGCGACCGTTCGCGCGGAGGTCGGGACTCGTCACCAGGAGTCCCTGCGACTCGTAGCCGAGGTCGACGGAGGTAGCGCGCGAGAAGGAGCGGACAAACAATCCGGCGCCGACGAGGAGGATGACCGAGAGCGTCCCCTGCACGACCACAAGCGCGGTGCGCAGGGTGTGGCGCCTCCCGCCCCCTTCCCTCGCACCGGACTTGAGAGACTCCACAAGCGGAGTGCCGGAGGCGACGAGCGCGGGGACGAAGCCGGCGATGAGCGCCGCGACGACCACCAGCAGGGTGACGAAGAGCGTCTGTCGCGCATCGAGCGGGTTGGACTCGAGCGGGATCCCGGCGAGAAGTGTCTGGCGGAGGAGCGCGTCGCCCCAGATCGACAACAGGATCGCCAACGCGCCGCCCGCGGCACCGAGGATCAGGGTTTCGGTGACCATCGTCCTCGTCAAGCGCGCGCGGGAGACGCCGAGTGCGAGATGCACCGCCAGCTCGCGGCGGCGGCGCATGGTGCGGGCGAGGAGGAGGTTGGCGACGTTGGAGCAGGCGACGAGGAGGACGAGGAGCGCCACGCCGCCTAACCAGAGCGAGATGCGCGCGGTGGCCATCCCGTCGGGGCGGCGGGCGCGGACGATCGAGCCGGCAACGATGGTCACGGTCGAGTCGCCCTTGGCGTGCGAGCGCCCGTACGACTGCAGTACCGTCGTCATCGCCGCGCCAGCCTGCTCGGCGGTCACGTTAGGCGCTCGGCGCGCGACGATCTGGAGCCAGCGCATGTTGGCGGTGGTGCGCCAGTTGTCACCGATCGTCGCACCGACCCCGGTGGCCATCGTCACGAAGGCATCGCTCTTCCGCAGGTCGGCGCCGACGAATCCGGGCGGGGCGACGCCGGCGACGGTGTAGGTCTTCGGGCCGATCGGAAACGTCTTCCCGATTGCAGCTGACGGATCGCCGTAGGTGGCGGTGGCGTATTCGTACGAGAGGACGGCGGTCGGTATCGGCTGGGCGTCCCATTGCGAGGTGTCGAAGAGGCGTCCCCCCCAGGCGCTGACGCCGAGCAGTGAGAAATAGTTGGGGGTGACGAAGGTGACGCGGAGCTTGCGGGCGTCCGCCCCTTCGCCTGACGACGCCTGCGCCTGCCACCAGGCGGCGAGGTCTCCTTTGGCGGCGAATTCCCGCCGCAACATTTCGAAGGCGGGATAGCTCTGGCTCGTGAAAGTCACGTGGCCGAACTGCGGCGATTCCTGCTGGAAGTAGAGGAGCGAGAGCGTCCCGTCGGTGCGGACGTAGGGGGCCGGGCGAAGGAGGAGGCGATCGAGGACGCGGAACATCGTTGCGTTCGCGCCGAGTCCGAGGGCGAGGGTGATGGCCACGACCGCGGCAAAGGCGGGCTCGCGCCGGAGCGAACGCACGCTTCGCCGGAGATCCTGCCACCATCCGGACCAGAAGTCGGAGCGCGCCTCTCGACGGGCGCCGGTGCGATCGAGTTCGCGGAGCGAGTGGCGTACGGTCTCGACGTCGCCGAAACGACGCCGCGCCTCGCGCCGAGCATCGTCGGGCGACATTCCAGCGGCGGTCAGTTCGCGTTCGGTCTGCTCGAGGTGATGGGCGATCTCGGCGTCGACGTCGATGCGAATCGTCTTGGCCCGGGCGGGGAGTCGGACCAGGCGGCGGAGTCGGTCGGATGGTCGCATGCTGGACTCCGCGCTCAGGTGGTCGTGAGAACAGCCTGCACGGCCGTCATGTAGCGATTCCACGACGCGGTGCGCGCCTGCAACTCGCCGCGACCGACGGGCGTGAGGGTGTACAGCTTCACCCGCCGGTTCTCGTCGTTGACCCCCCATTCGGCGGTGAGCCACCCGCGATGTTCCATGCGATGAAGCGCCGTATATAGCGCCCCATCTTCGA
>CAZWVG010000141.1:0-14762 GCA_964637355.1 uncultured Gemmatimonadaceae bacterium | reverse complement strand
AGTCGGCGGTGATGAAGGCGGCGACGCAGATCCAGTACCGGGCGATGGTGCTCGTGTACGTGAAGCTCCCGGTGCACCAGTTCACCACGACCGACGCACACTACTTCCCCGAGGAAAACGTGCGCGTCACGCGACTCTCGGAGCCCAAGAACTACTTCCGCTCCACCGAGCCGAAGGGGACGACGGTGCTGTGCGGCGAGTATCCGTGCGCGATCGGCGACGAACTGTGGAATGCGACGGACGAGGACCTGGCCGGGATCATGGCGCGCGATGCTGCGACGGCAGGGATTCCCTTCCCCGCCGCTCCCACCGACGTCATGATCCGCCGGCTCCCGCAGGCGTACCCGATCTACCTCAAGGGGTACGAAGTGCCGTTAGGCGCGCTCGACAGCTGGGCGGCGGCGCAGCCCAACGTGCTCGTGTACGGGCGGCAGGGACTGTTTGCGCACGACAACACGCACCATGCGCTCTACATGGCGTACTCCGCGGTCGATTGCCTCGATGGGATGACGTTCGACCAGGCGAAGTGGGCCGGGTACCGCGAGATTTTCAAGTCGCATGTGGTCGAGGACTGAGCGCCGCGGCGCCCCGGTACGTTGCAGGTGACGGCACCCGTGACCCACGTGTCCAGCAGCAGCGCTTCGGCGCTCGACGCGCGCGCGAATCGGCCAGACCGGTCGTTGCGTCCGTCGGGGGCGATCGCCGCGTTCACCCCCGACGCGGCGACGTGGCCCGTCGCGCTCGTGGTGATCGTGCTGCTGGCGGTGGTGGCGCGAGCGATCGGGCTCAACGGCGGGCTCTGGATCGACGAGATCTATTCGCTCGTGCGGTCGTTTCGCGCGCCGTTCGCGCAGATACTCACCGAGTTCTGGGGCGACAATCATCATCCGCTGTACGCGGTGCTCGCGCATGCGAGCCGCGCGGTCTTCGGCGAGTCGCCGTGGGCGGTGCGGCTGCCGGCGATGGTGCTCGGCGTCGCGGCGATTCCGGTCCTGTATCGCCTCGGACTTCTGGTCGCGCGGCAGCGCGAGGCGCTCCTCGCCGCGTTGCTCCTGTCGGTGAACTATCACCACGTCTGGTTCTCGCAGAACGCGCGCGGCTACAGCGCGATTGCCTTCGTCGCACTGGTGACGATGTGGACGTTGCTGCGCGGCGTGGAGACGGGCCGGACGCGCTACTTCATTTGGTATGCGGTGGCGGCAGCGCTCGGCGCGTACACGCACCTGACGACGATCTTCGTGGTGGTGGGGCATGCGGTTGCGCTGGCGGTGTACCTGCTCATGCCCGGTCGTCCGCGCGATGTGCGCGCGCTCTGGCGCGGAGGGATCATCGCCTTCGGGCTCGCCGCCGTGCTCACGCTCCTGTTGTACGGGCCCATGCTCCGGCAGGTGCTCGACTTCTTCCTGCATCGGCCGTCGGAGTTGCGTGGCGTCTCCACGCCGCGGTGGGCGTTCTTCGAGACGATTCGCGTGCTGGTGCTGGGGCTGGGGGCGGGGATGGCGGCGGTGGGAGCCACGGTGGTCGCAGCGGGGCTCGTCGTTGGCGTGAGCGGGCTCGCCTCGTTCTGGAAGCGCAATCGCCTGTTTGTGCTGCTCCTGCTGATGCCGTGCGTGGTGACGATCGCCGGTGCCGCGGCGGCGCGCGGGACGATGTATCCGCGGTTCTTCTTCTTCGCCATCGGTCCGGCGATGCTCATCGCGGTGCGCGGGGCATACGCCAGCTGCGAATGGATCGCACATCGCATCTCGCGCCCGTCGCTCGGCGACACGCTGGCCACGACGGGAATCGTCGCCGTGACGCTCCTGTCGGCGGCGTCGCTGAGCTACGACTATCGCTACCCCAAGCAGGATTTCGAGGGAGCGATGCGTCTCGTGCTCGCCGAGCAGAAGCCGGGCGACGCGGTGATCACGACCGGGCTGCCGGCCGATCCGTATCGCATGCTCTACGGGCAGAAGTGGGAGAACGTCTCGACGGCGAAGGAACTCGACACGGTGCGGCGCCGCAGCGCGCGCACGTGGGTGTTGTGGACCTTCCCGCGCTACCTCGAGCTCCACGCCCCCGAAGTCGACCGCATCCTGCGCGACCAGTGCACGGATCGCCGCACCTTCCGTGGCACGGTCGGGGGCGGGGACGTGCTCGTGTGCACGCTTCCTGCGATTGAGGCGTCGGACGCGCCGACGGAAGGTGCGCCGCAGTCATCCGGCAGCCCGACGCAATGACCAAGCTGATCATCCAGATCCCCTGCTTCAACGAAGCCGCGACGCTCCCGCCGACGCTGCGCGACCTGCCGCGTTCGCTCCCAGGCATCGACGTCATCGAGTACCTGGTGATCGACGACGGGAGCCGAGACGAGACGGCGGCGGTCGCACGCGCGAATGGCGTGCATCACGTGGTGCAGTTCGAGCGCAACCGCGGGCTGGCGGCGGCCTTCCGCGCGGGGGTCGAGGAATCGCTCCGTCAGGGGGCCGACATCATCGTCAACACCGACGCCGACAATCAGTATCAGGCGTCGGACATCGCCACCATCGTCGCGCCGATCGTCGCACACCGCGCGGAAATGGTGGTGGGGGATCGTGGCGTCGGCGAGCTCCCGCACTTCTCCTACATCAAGCGGCGGCTGCAGGTCTTTGGCAGCTGGGTGATCGGGCGCGCCGCCGAGCTCGAGACGCCAGACGCGACGAGCGGCTTTCGCGCCATGACGCGCGAGGTCGCGCTCCGCATGATCGTGCTGAGCGACTACTCGTACACGCTCGAGTCGCTGATTCACGCCGGGTCACGCAAGACCGCGGTGGACTCGGTGCGCATCGGGATCAATCCGCAGACGCGCCCGTCGCGCCTGATGAAGTCGATTCCGCACTACATCCGGAAATCCGGCGTGACGATCCTGCGGGCGTACACCATGTACCGCCCGCTCCGCGTCTTCATGACGGTCGGCGTCCTGCTGATCCTCGCCGGTTGCATTCCGGGGATTCGCTTTCTCTGGTTCTTCTTCACCGGCGACAAGATCGGGCACGTGCAGTCGCTGATCCTGGCGGCGATCCTGATCATCGTCGGCTTCCAGATCCTCCTGATCGGTCTCCTCGCCGACCTGATCGCCAACAACCGGAAGATGCTCGAGGAGACGCTGTACCGCGTGCGCAAGCTCGAGTTGGACCGCGACGGTTCGGGCGAATGAGTCCATCGAAGGAAGCGGCGCCGAAGCGCTCGTGGATCAAGCACCCGGCGGTGCGCTGGGGCGGGAGCCTGGCGATGCTGGCGCTCCTCTTCACCGCGCTGCCGTTCGACGACATTTCGCGGGCGATCAGGAGCGTGCCGCCCCGCGTGTGGCCGGCGGCGCTCCTGATGTACATGACGTTGCACCTGGTGGGCGTCACCAAGTGGCGATTGCTGGTGAACAGCGCCGGCGCCGAATTGTCGTTCAAGACGGCGGTGCGCGCGTATTACATGGGGTTGTTCGGCAACACCTTCCTGCCGTCGATCGTTGGCGGTGACGTGGTGCGCGCGGGTGTAGCGATGCGCGCGGCGCGTTCGAAGAGCGGGCTCGTACTCGGCTCTCTGATCGACCGGTTGCTCGACATCGTCGGGCTGGCGGCGGTCGCGGGGATCGGGGCGCTGCTCTCCCCGCGCGCACTCGACGGGCAGAGCCGGCGCATCTTCCTGATGCTCGGCGCCCTGCTTGCGGCTGGCGGGATCGGCGCATTGGCGATGGTGGCGATCCTTCCGGTGCGCCGCTTTCCGTGGAAGGTGCGGCGCAAGCTCGTGCAGGTGCGTCGCGCGGTGCGCGCCACGATGCAGCGCCCGCACGCGCTCGTCTTCGCGCTCCTGCTCGGGATGCTCCTGCAGTCGCTCCTCACCCTGCTCAACTGGTGGCTCGGCGGCGTGATCGGGATCGAGATCCCGGTCTACGTCTGGCTCTTTGTCTGGCCGCTGGCCAAGATCGCCGCACTCCTCCCGCTCACGCAGAACGGGATCGGCGTGCGCGAGGCGGCCCAGGCGGTGCTGTTCGCGCCGTTTGGCGTAGCGGCGGCGAAGGCGGTGGCGACCGGACTCGTCTTCGAGGTGGTGCTGATCTCGGGGGGGCTGCTCGGTGGCGTGGTCGCCTTCCTGCTCAGCCGCGGCGGGAGCGAGCGTGAAGCGCTTCGCGCCTCCACGCACGCGACCAGCGCTGCCGCTGCCGGGGGACCGACTTCGTGAGCGAGGCCGAGGCGAGGGTCGTACCGCGCCCGATCGCCACGCGCGACGTCGTACTGTTCGCACTCTTCGTCTTCGTGCTCCGCGCCCTCGCCTCCGGGATGGGGGGATTCATGGAGGGGGACGAGATCTCGATCGCCTCGGGGGTCGCGGCCATCGTGCGCGACGTGCCGGGCGTGACGTATCGCTACGGCGTGCAGTTCGGCTATTACCGGCTGGTGGCGCTGCTCACGATGCTGTCGGGGGGCGACCTCACGCGCATCCCGATCGTGATGTCGTGGCTCAGCCTGATTGCCGGCGTGGTCATCCCCGTCTGCGGATTGTTTGCCTTTCGCGACGAGCTCACCGTGCGCGAACGGTGGCTGGTCGCGGCGCTCCTCACCGCCAACCCGATCATCTGGCTGAGCGCGCGCTACGGCAACACGGCGATGCCGTCGGTGGCGTGCACGGCGCTGGCGATCACGATCCTTTCCAACCGCCCGAAGCTCCTCGGCGAGGTGCTCGCGATGGCGAGCTTCGCGCTCGGGATCACGTTGCGCGCGGACGCGGTGCTCGTGTCGGGGGGCGTCTTCTTCCTCCTGTGGCGGCACCATCGTTCGTTCATTCGCGCCGCGTTTCCCCTGGCGATCGTCGGTGGGACGATTCTCGTGATCCTGCTCGCGCTCAAGGCGAGGGATCCGTACATGGCATCGGTCGCCGACGCGCTCGCGTCGCACATCGCCAATCCGATCAAGACGCGTTTCTTCGACTTCCTGCTCTGGGCGATTTCGCCGTTCCCGCTCCTGTTCGCGGCGGCGGGTCTGCGCGAGTCGCAACGCACGCGCAGCGCCGTCTTTCTCACGCTCCTCGCGTGGATCGGTCCGCCGTTTGCCTTCTACTTCACCAACACCACGACGCCGCGGTACCTGCTGCAGGGTGTCGTGCCGTTGACGCTGGCGGCGGCAATCGGGATGTGGTCGTTCGTGGAGGTCGGAGGAGTGCGGCGTGTCGCGTCGTTCGCCCTCGTCTTCGGGCTGGGGTTCCTGCATCTCTTCATCGGCATGTCCGAATTCTACCCGAGCCGTTCGCGCAGCTACCTCAAGGACGCCGAGATCGCATCGGACGACGGGCGTGTCTGGACGGGAGCGCTCCTCTACAAATCGTACGTGCGCAATCGCGTGTCACCCGGGCGACTTCTCACCACGCATTTCAAGGCGGCGGCGGGGGGCGAACTCTCGCTCGCCGCAGCCTTCGACACGATTGCCGCGGGCTCGCGCCGTGGCGGCAAGGTCATGGTCGTGAGCGCTGCCGGGTATGGCAACACGTTGCACTACTTCGCGCACCTCGCCGGCGCCGAGCCGAATCGCGCCGCGCCGTGCGCCACGTGGGACAGCGCCTGCACGATGGAGCTAGGGGGTGCGCAGGTCGGCATCGTGGGGCTCGCGTCGCTCCGCGGGAACCACGACGCGATCGACGTCACGCCGGGCGAGGAGGTCTGGGTGGTAGGGCGCGAGTCCGAAGCGGCGAGCAACGAACTCGCCTCGCACCTCCCGGCGAACCTGGAGCTCGAGCCACAGCCAGCCTGGAAGTCCGCGCCGCGCATGGCGCGCTTCGTCACGCGGCAGCGTGCGTCATGAGCAACGCGCGCGCTCTCAGCGTCGTCATGCCCGCCTACAACGAAGAGGATGGCATCGAGGTCGCCGTGCAGGCGGTGCAGGTCAACATCCTCGACCGCGTGCCGAACTCCGAGCTGGTCGTGGTGAACGACGGCTCGCGCGACGGAACCGGGGCGCTCCTCGACCGGCTTGCGTCCGCCGATCCACGCGTGCGCGTGATCCACAAGGCGAACGGCGGACACGGCCCGGCGATCATGACCGGGCTCGGCGAGGCCGCTGGCGAGTTCGTCTTCCTGATCGACAGCGACAACCAGATCCCGCTGGAGGAATTCGCGCCGTTCTGGACCGCGGTGCAGGAAGGGAATGACGCGGCATTCGGCGTCAGGCGTGTGCGTCACGACGCCGAACTGCGAAAGGTCCTCACGGTCGTGATCCGCCTCTCCCTCTCGACGCTCTTCGGCGTGCGGCTCTACGATTCCAACGTGCCGTACAAGCTCCTTCGGCAGTCGCTCTGGACGTCGGCGCGTCCGCTGATTCCCGACGGGACGCTGGCCCCTTCGTTGTTCCTGGCGGTCTTCGCCGCGCGACGCGGCTACCGCATCCGCTACATCGACGTGACGCACAAGGATCGCGAGACGGGGACGGTGTCGATTCGCCGGTGGAAGCTGATCAAGTTCTGCGCGCGGGCGTTCCGTCAGCTGCTCGACTTCCGCCGCGCGCTCAACGCCACGACTCGCTGACCATGCGCATCGTCGTCATCGGGGCCGGACCGACCGGTTTGGGCGCTGCCTGGCGCCTCGCCGAACACGGGCATGAAGACTGGACGCTGATCGACGCCACACCTCGTCCCGGCGGACTCTCGACGTCGTACGTCGACGACGCCGGCTTCACCTGGGACCTGGGCGGGCACGTCCTCTTCTCGCACTACCGGTATTTCGACCGGCTGATGGATCAGGCGTTAGGCGATGCCTGGTTCACGCACGAGCGCGAAGCGTGGGTCTGGATGCGGGAGCGCTGGGTCCCGTACCCCTTCCAGAACAACATCTGGCGCCTTCCCGAGGACGACCTGGTGCGTTGCCTCGAAGGGCTGGTGGAGATCCATCGCGCCGCCCCTTCGGCTCCCCCCGCGAACTTCGCCGAGTGGCTGCACCGTTCGTTCGGGCGCGGGCTGTGCGACGTGTTCATGTACCCGTACAACTTCAAGGTCTGGGCGCACGAACCGCACACGATGGGGACCACGTGGATGGGGGAGCGCGTCGCCACCGTGGACCTCGCGCGCGTGCTCCGCAACCTCGTGCGGCGCGCCGACGACGTGAGCTGGGGGCCTAACGCGACGTTCCGCTTCCCCCAGCGCGGCGGAACGGGGGCCATCTGGCAGTCGCTCGCCGACCAGCTCCCGGCCGAGCGTCTCACGCTCGGGCGAACGGTGGTGGCGATCGACACCGGCGCCCGCGAGCTGCGCCTCGACGACGGCTCGACCGAGCGCTACGACGCGCTCGTGAGCAGCATGCCACTCTCCACGACGTTGCGCCTGGCGACCGACCTCCCGGCGTTGCAGCCGATGGCCGATCGTTTCGTCCACTCGTCCAGCCACATCATTGGCATCGGGTTCGAGGGAGAACCGCCGGAGGCGTTGCGCTCGAAGTGCTGGATGTACTTCCCCGAGGGAGACACCCCCTTCTACCGCGTCACGGTCTTCAGCAATTACTCGCGCTTCAACGTGGCGCGCCCCGGCGCGCAGTGGTCGCTGATGGCCGAGGTGAGCGAGTCATCGGTGAAGCCCGTCGATGAATCGCGCATCGTCGACGAGGTCATCGCCGGCTTTCGCACGGTTGGATTCATCGACGAGTCGACTCCGATCGTCACGCGCTGGCACCGTCGCTTACCGCACGGCTACCCCACGCCGTGGCTCGGTCGCGACGACGTGCTCGACGCCGTGCAACCGACACTCGAGGCGCGCGGGATCCTGAGCCGGGGGCGCTTCGGCGCCTGGAAGTACGAAGTGTCGAACCAGGACCACTCGGCAATGCAGGGGGTCGAGGCGATCGACCGGCTCCTCCTTGGCACGCCGGAATCGACGGTGACTGGCGTGATGAACGTCGAGCCGCCGGAGCTCGCCGTCAGGCGTTAGGCGGACGGCACGCGCGGCGACGGACGACGGACCAGCGCGCCGCGCCCCGATGCACTGACGCGCTGCGCTCGCGGATGGCGCTGCGCTCGCCCCGGACGCGGCACTACCTCAGCGCGCCGCGCGCGGATGCTCGGCGATGCGTTCGTTCCGGCGACGCTCCTCGGCGGTGCGCGCGATGGTGCGCGCGACACTGCCGGCGATGTCGTCATCGGGGGTCCAGGAGGTGAGGCTCCGCAGCACATCGACCGAGACTCCGGTGTGCGACATCTCCTCGGCCATCGTCGGGACAAGCCCGAATCCGAGTCGCGCGCGCGGGATGCGGAGCACGTCGCTCGCCGCCTCCACGAAGGCGCGGACGGGGTGCATCACCCCGGTGGCGAGGTTCACGATTTCGCCGGCGCCGACGTCGCTCACCGCCAGCCGCAACAAGCCCTCGGCGACGTCTTCGACGTAGGCGAAGTCGCGCGCTTGCGTGCCGGCGCTCAGCGAGATCGTCCCCTCCCCTTCGGCGGCGGCCATGAGCGTGGGAAGAAGGCGCCCGGCGTGCTCGCCAGGACCAAATACGGTGAACAGGCGCGCCACGCACGCCTCGAGCCCGGTCTCCCGCGAGACCTGCTGCAGCGCCATCGTCCCCGCGAGCTTCGTCCGCCCGTAGAGCGTCGTCGGCGCACATGGAGACGATTCGCTGAGCACTCCGCCGGTCGTTCCGTACTCCAGCGCCGAACCGACGTGCACCAGGCGCGCTCCCGCCCACTCGTCGTGCGGCATGGCGGCGACCACGCGCGCAAGCGACTCGACGAAGCGGTGATTCACCAGCTCGGCCGTCGCCTCATCACGCTCACTGCGATCGACGCCGTAACCAGCGAGGTTGAATACGATCGACGGGCGGAGCGCCGGGAGCCATTGCGCGAGCGCATCGAGGTCGCTCAGGTCGCGCCGTACGATCACCGTCCCGATCGCGTCGCGCGCGAGCAGCTCCGCGGCCTCCACGGTGCGCACGGCACAAATGACCTGTGCGCCTTGCGAGCGCAGTGCGCGCGCGACCCAGTGCCCGATGAATCCCGAGGCGCCGAGGACGAGAGGACGGCTGTTGCGAAATGGCGACGATCTCTGTTTCATGCGCTCCGCGCGACGACGGCGATGGTGGGTGCCACTTGTAGGACGATCGAGTTCAGCACCGGGATGCGCCGCGCCAGATGATATCCGCCAATCGCAGCGTTCAGCGGGAGCGGGAGCCCCGCGCGTTGCGCGTCGGCAAAGCGCGGCAGCGCCGTACGCACTCCCGCGAAGCCCGCCTGCTGCAACGCGCCCGTGAGTTCACGTGGGGTGAAGAGACGTCGGCGCGGCATCACTTGTCCAGTGCGTTCGGCGTGTCGCGCGAGCACTGCCGCAGAGCGCCACCCCCCGGCCATGAGCCCGAGGTGCGGATCTGGGCCGAGCGAGTGCCGGTTTGGCGTGGTGAGGGCAACGACGGCGTTCATCCCCGTCACCCGCCGCAGCTCGCGCAGGGCGCCATCCGCGTCGGACACGTTCTCGATCACCGACTCGCCCAGCACCATTGCAGCTGTGGCGTCGCGAAGGGGAAGCGCCTCGGCGTTGCAGCAGACGACCGGAAGGTCGATCCCCCGCTCGGCCGCGCGCTTGCGCGCGAGAACGAGCCAGCGCAGTCCAGCGTCGAGCGCGACCACCTGATGTCCGCGCGCCGCGAGGAGGGTGGCAAGTGGCGCGGTGCCACTTCCCAGGTCCACGATGGTTCCGGTGATCGGAAGCACTGCACCAAGCTCGTTCCAGGTGGCAACGGTGGCCTCGGCGCGATCGGCCGCCGCGAGCACGCCATGGGTGAAGCGCGCCACCTGCTCAGGCGGGACCTTGGCATTCCCCTCGTAGTAGGATGCGTAAAGCGCCCCGAAGCTGTGGCCGTCGTCACGCGCGACGAGTGCCTTGGCCGCCGCGACGTCGTCTGCTGTCGAGAGGTAGGGATCGCCGAGCGTACGCAAGTCAGGAATACCGCAGCTGACGGGGAAGCGCGCGCCGCACGCCACACAGGCGAGCGACGGTCCGTCGACATCGGCGAGCGCGCCGCGACAGGTGGGACAGGCGATGCCCAGCGCCGTCCATTCAGGTGCCGAGCGCTGCTGCCTGAGCGGGATACGCGAGCCAGCTGACGGTGCGCTGCTCATCGGCGTCCGAGATAGCCGTCCAGCTCACCACGGCTCCAGGCGATCGATGCGCGGATGAGCGGTCCCCACACGCCGTTCGGAATCGTGGCCGCGCGGCCGCGCGACGCGACGACTCGACGCACGCGCATCACCAGCACCGGCGGGAGGATGAGTGCGAGCAGCGCGAATCGTGCACGCGCGAGGGCAGACGCGCCGGCAATGCGCGTCTCTGCGTACGTGCGCCCATGCTCGCGGCGTTCGCGCAGGTATTCGCCGAGCGCGATCTCGCGATGCTGCTGCACCAGAATCGCAGGGTCGAGCACGACGTGAACGCCGCGTGCAGCGAGTGCCCACTGCACCGTCGTCTCGTGGAACTCGGTGCGCCAGGCGTCGCGCACCGCGTCGAGATCGCGACGGGCATACGAGACGTTGCAGTCCGACGCATGTGCGGAGGGGCCGCCCGGGAGCGGCGACATGTAGCGCGCGTAGTCGAGGAGGTACGCGGCCCACGGAGCGATCGTCTCGGTCGGCGACTTGTCGATCGCTCCCCCGACGATGGACGAGGCGCCCGCGTGCGCCTGCAGCACACGCGCAACCCAGTCGGGCGAGGGGATGCAGTGATCTTCGGTACAGGCGACGATGCTCCCGCTCGAGGCCTCGACGCCGAGCGTCCGCAATCGTGCCGGCGTCGCACCGGCATCGCCGGCGACCCATCGTACGGCAGGCAATCGCGCTCGCATTGCAGCTGACGGCTCGTCGTTCGCCGCATGCGCGACGACGATTTCGCCCCCCGCGCGTTCCACCTGCGTCGCGATCGCCCCGAGCGTACGCACGACCGCATCGCCGCCCGCGAATCGCACGATCACGACGGAGAGGGGGAGCGCCGCAGCGCCGGCGTTCGACGTCACGGTGTGCGCTGCTGCGAGCCTTCGCGCCGCTCGCCGGCAATCACCGCCGGGATGTCGACCGAGCTGGGAAGCCCGGGCGCGAGCGAACCGGGAGGGAGCGGGCCGGCGACAATCCGGAAGCCGCCGCCGGTGATCGTGGGCCCGTCGACGATGTAGACCTGCCGCGTGGGATACGCCGCCACCGCCGACTGCCGGACCTCTGGCGTGCGATCCCAGGCGAAGATCGTGCGCGACGAGTGCGTGAGGTCGAGCGGGTTCTCCAGCGCCGCTTCGTGGTAGTCGGGATGCCGGCGCCCGCGCACGAGGACGAGTGCCGAGTCGAGCGGATGCTCGGCGACAAACTCGCGCATGTCGGGACTCATGTTGCGGAAGTGATAGTACTTCTCCACCGAGCGCCACGGCATCCAGGTGAGGAGTGCCGAAGCAGTGAGCGCGAGCATCGCCACGGTAGCGCGCGTGGCGGCAGGCGTGCCGCCCCCGAAGAGCGCCGCCGGCGCGCGCGCGGTCAGCGCTACACACGGAATGATCACGAGGTACCAGTACCGCGCGGCGAAATCCGGTCCGCCGCCAAACCAGTAGAAGGCGTGCAGCGTCACGATGAGCGCGATCACGCCAAGCATCGCCCAATCGCTACGACGGAGCCGACCGGAGCAGACGAGCGCAATGATCAGGAGGATCGATCCGCATGCCCAACCGAAGAGCTCGAGGTTGAGCGCCGCGCCATTGAGGAGCGAATTCAGGATCACGTCGCGCCACCCGTGCCCGGGCCACGGATCCAGTCCTCCCCACCCCATTCCGCGGTTTGGGCCGAAGCCCATGTCGTTCGCTCCCGGCGCGTAGTACCGATCGACGTACATCATGATCGGGAAGGTGCGCGCCGAGCCGGTGAGCGCCGCGTTGTACGGGAGCGCGAGCGCCGACACGGCCGCCGTCACGGCGGTGAGCGCGGCGCTCGGCAGGAGGCGGAACCAGCGATGCGAAGCAGCGAGCGACCAGAGGCCGAGCACGAGGGCGACCGCCAGCCCCTCCAGCGGGCGAATCAACCCGATGATGCCGACACCGATCCCCGCTGCCGCAGCCGGGAGCACCGCGCTCCGCGCACGCGCCACCGCAATCCCCAGCGCCGCCGCCAACGCGCACGCCAGCGTCGCGGTGTGCGTCATCAGGCTCATGCCGAGAAAGAGGAACCAGGGCGATGTCGCCAGGAGCAGCGTGGCGAGTCGCGCCGTACGAGCGGTGTCGAGCCGGCGCATGAGCGCGTGCACGAGGAGGATGCACACGCCACTGAGCACAGGATTCACCAGCCACGGCACGCCGAGTCGGACGCCGAGGGCCAGGATCGCCGGCCACCCCGGCGGGAGCGGCGAGAAGGCGCGCCCCGGCTCGTAGAACATCAGGTCGACGTCGAACGCCGCCGCCACCGGCGGGGGCGGAAGCTGCATCTTCCCCGCGGCGAAGTAGCGCGCCTGCATGAGGTAGACGATCTCGTCGGGCACATGCGGCATGCGCTGAAAGACAAACCACGCGAGCGCCGCACATACCACGACGACGATCAACGCGCTTCGCACCGCGAACGGGTCGAAGAAGCGTCCGTCGCCCCCTCCCCCGCCGTCGCCCAACGTGCGCGTGATCGCGCGCGACGCGCGGGCGGTCGCGGCGTCATCCAACGACTCGACCAGCAGCCAGGCCGTGCACGCGGCCATCGCCTGCAGTAGCGTGGAAAGGGCAAGCTCGAACGCAAAGCGCCGAGGGTCTCGCGAGGCGACCGCGCTCAATCCCGCCAGGAGCAACGCGCCGACGATCAGCCACGGCATGCGGATCGTCCGCGTCAGCCACCCCCACGCGGAGCTCCATCGCCCACGCATCCCCAACAGCACCGCAAGGAATTGCAGCGCAAGGAGGAGCGTCGCCGCGGTGTACGCCCCGGCGAAGAAGCGGCCGGGCTGGAGGTGCGGATACGTGACGCCCTTCCCCGACTGCGTGAGCGCAAGCGCCGCCCCCTGCCCCGCCACCAGGAGCGCGAACCACGCGACTGGGGAACGGCGACGGAGCGGAGCGTCGGGGGCGTTCATCGGCTGAACACGGTAAGCACACCCGCACCGGGGATGCGCGCGCGCACTGTCCCGCCAGCTACAATGGTGGTATCGGTCGGTGCGGCATCGTCCGGGGCGTCGGTCGTCCAGCTCACCGAGTAGGCGCCTGCCGGGAGCCCGCGTACCTCGACGTCGCGCGCGGAGCGAGTGCGCACGACCGCGACCGCCCCACCTCCGGGATTGGTGAACGCCGTCGCCTGCACGTCGCCCCCGCTGGCGTCGGCGCCAACGCGAACGGCGCCCAGACGCACGTAGCGAAAGTACTGGCGAAGCAGGCGCGCAATGGGCGTGAGCCTCGCCGTCGGGTGCAATGAGTCTTCGGTCGTGAAGCGCACGTAGATCCCTCCACCATCGCCGCGATCCGGGGGCGGGCAGAAGACGACGGCGAACTGCTGCCAGGCCGAAACGTTCGCGACCGTGAGGTCCTGGTACAACGTGTCCTGGTCCGCGCCGATGCGTTCGTTCATCGTGGTACGGTAGCCTAACGACTTGGCGCGAGCGGCCAGCCGCTCGAGTACCTGGAGATTCCCGCCATAGCGGTGGTAGCTCAGGTCGGTGAGCGCCTCGCGCGCCCCGGGAACGGTCAGCATTCCATCGAGGAACGTCTCCGCCGCCTGCATGGTGCTCGTGCTCGGACCGATGAACTGCGGGGCGACGCCAATCGACGCGAGTCGCGCACGCACCGCGAGCAGCGACTGCGCCACCTGCACCGGCGTCCACGCGTCGTGCATGTTCGGCTCGTTGATCACCTCGAACGACTGCGGAATGATGCCGTACTTCTCACGCAAGTGGAGGAATGCCTGCTCGACCAGCTCGGCGTATTCGGCGGGTGCGCCAACGTGCACGGGATTCCGCCCGCCGACATAGACCAGGTTGATCCAGAGGTCGTCGCCGCGCGCCTGCAGGCGCTCCTTCATCGGGAGGACCTGCGTTTCGACGATGTGATCGAGGAACGACCACTGGAAGCCAGCCGGGTTGGCATGCCGAGGATCGGCGTCGTCGTTGACCGGGCGGAACCAGGTGTACTTCCACTCGTCGAACGTCGTCTCGCCGCGCATGTAGCGCGCGAAGTGATCCGTAGAATCCTCGTAACCGCTCCTGAGCGGGAGCTTGACGCGATTGAGCCCGACGTCGTTGGTGACGAGGTCGAGGACTTCGCTGCGCACGAGGTTCCAGGCGTGCTGGTTGCACTCGGGCGTCCCGCCGAGCAGCCCTTCCCACCCCTGCATCACCTGCAGGCGTTGCTCAGGGTGCACGGTGACGACCGCCGTCCCCGAGCCGCAGGCGATCGCCGCCGCGAGCGAAGTTGCGGCTGCCAGCTGCCGCAGGCGTCGTGCGTGACCCGGCAGGCGACGACTCATCGACGCGTCGCCTCCTTCGCCCGCCAGTATGCCTCGATCCTCGCCGCCAGGGCCGTCGCCTCCGTGCGCCAGCTGCCTAACGTGGTCTCCTCGTACAGTTGCCCGCGCGCCATCACCATTTCGATGCGCCGGGTGTTGGCGATGTCGAGCGTCGGATCGGCCGAGAGGACGAGGAGGTCGGCGACCTTCCCCGCGGCGACGGTTCCTAACGAGTCCGTCGCCGCCAGGTACTGTGCCGGCCGCAGCGTCGCGCTCTGCAGCGCCTGCAGCGGGGTGAGCCCGGCCTTGACCAGCAGCGCGAGTTCGTCGTGGAGCGACAGCCCG
>CAZWVG010000140.1:0-14834 GCA_964637355.1 uncultured Gemmatimonadaceae bacterium | reverse complement strand
CGGGGAAGGTGATCGTCCCCGGCTTCATCGACGAGCACTCGCACATCGGCGCGCGCCCGACGGATCTCAACGACCGCCCGATGATCATCGGGCCGCAGCACCGCATCCTCGACGCGCTCGACCTCGACGATCCGGACTGGAAGGAGGCCGTGAAGGGCGGGGTGACCAGCCTAACGACAGGTCCCGGAAGCGGCGAAAACGTGAGCGGGATGGCGATCGTCATCAAGACCTTCGGCGACGACCTCGCCACGCGCGTGCTCAAGGAGAAGGGGGGGATGAAGTTCGCGATGGGGCCCAAGCGGAACGACTCGTATCCGGCGACCTCGATGGGGGTCGCGGCGAACCTCCGCCAATACCTCATCAAGACGCAGGAGTACGTCGCCGCACAGAAGCGCTGGGAAGACGGCGGGCGGCAAGGCGCGCCGCCCCCGCGCGACCTCGGCTACGAGGCGATGGCCGAAGTCCTCGCCCGCAAGGTGCGCGTCCGCGCCCACGTGCACTCGGCGACCGACGTGATGACGCTCCTCCGCCTCAAGGACGAATTCGGCTTCGACCTCACCCTCCATCACTCGACAGAGGCCTACAAGGTCGCAGATGAAGTGGCCAAGCGAGGCGTCAGCGCCGTGGTGCTGCCGTTAGGCGATCGCATCGGAATCACCGACGACGCCATGAAGGGACCGTACATCCTCTGGAAGGCCGGGGTGAAGATCGCGATGCACACCGACCACCCGGTGATCAACCAGAAGTGGTTGCGCCTCTCGGCGGGGCTGGCGATGCGCTACGGACTCCCCGAGGACGAGGCGCTCAAGGCGATCACCATCAATGTCGCCGAGATTCAGGGCGTGGCCGACCGGGTGGGGAGCATCACGGTCGGGAAGGACGCCGACTTCGTGGTCATGAACGGCCCGTGGTACGAACCAAGGACACGAGTGGACCTGGTGGTCGGTGATGGTGCGGTGATCTACGATCGCGCGAAGGAGGGGAAGTGACCATGCGTACGCTCTCGACACGCCTTGCTGCCGCGCTGGTCGCCGCCATCGCCGCGCTTGCCGTCGCGTCACCGTTAGGCGCCCAGGCGCGTGCCATCGCCATCCGCGGGGGGACGGTGATGCCGATGGACGGCCCCGCGCTGCAGAACGCCACCGTTGTCATGCAGGGCGGGAAGATCACCGCCGTCGGGACAAACGTCGCCGTGCCAGCCGGTGCCACGATCATCGACGCCCGTGGGAAGTACGTCCTCCCCGGCCTGGTCGATGCGATGACCTCGCTCGGCATCGGCGCCGGTGACCTCAACGAGCCGGCCGATCCGGTCTCCCCGCAGCTTCGGGTCTTCGAGTCGTACAATCCCTTCGGGGACTTCGCCTCGGGCGCGGGCGGCGCGCTGCGTCTCAAGGAAGTCCTGAGCGGCGGCGTGACCACGATGTACATCGCCCCCGCCGACAATGCGCTCCTCGGAGGGCAGGGGGCGGTCGTGAAGACCGCCGGGGACAACCTGGCGTCGATGTCGCTCCGCGACCCCGCGTCCATCGACATCGCGCTTGGCGAACCGCCGCGGAAGGCGGCGGCCGCGAAGCAGCGCGACCCGTCCACACGCATGGCCGAGGTCGCGATGTTGCGCCAGGCCCTGGTCAAGGCGCAGGAGTATCAGCGCAATCGCGAGGCCAATCCCAACGCACCGCGCGACCTCGGGCAGGAAGCGTTAGGCAGGCTGCTCCGCCGGGAGATCCCCGCACGCATCCAGGCCAACGCGCCCGTCGACATCCGCAACGCACTGCAACTGGCGGACGAGTTCAAGTTCGACCTCATCATCGACGGCGCGGCGAACGCGAAGTCGGCCGTGCCGCAGCTCGCGGCGCGAAAAGTCCCCGTCGTCCTCGGGCAGGTCTCCCACCCCTACGTCAGCAACGAGGAGATCCCGGACAAGTCCGACTATCCTCCCGTCGATGAGACACTTCCGGCCACGCTGACCAACGCTGGCGTGACGACGGCGATCGCGACCTTCTCGCGCGCCTTCGGATCGCTCGCCCCGGCCGGCTCCAGCAAGTGGCTCCTCCTCGACGCCGGAATCGCTGCCGGCTTCGGGATGACCGAGGAGCAGGTACTGCAGGCCGTGACGATCGTGCCGGCGCGAATTCTCGGCGTGCAGGACCGCGTTGGGTCGCTCACCGTCGGCAAGGACGCCGACGTGATCGTGCTCGACGGGCCACCGCTCTCCATGAAGTCGTGGGTAACGCGCGTCTACGTAGGCGGGACACTGGTGCACGAGAAGCAATAGGACTGCGGCCGTCAAGACAACGCCGAGTGCGCGATCGTTAGGCCACGCTCGGCGTCGTCGCGCCCGGCGTCATGGCGCTCGGCGTCATCGCGCTCTCCGTCATCGCACAGGGCGAACGACTGCGCGCGGACCGGTATGGATCACGATCGAGCCACAGCCGTTCGTCGCGTTGAATTGCGCGGGGACGTTCGAGGCACGCGAGTAGATCTCGATCGCACGAATTTCCGCGGTCGACACGAACATCTCGACGTCTCCGTCGTCGGAGAAAACGCGTACGCCGTCGATGAAATACGCCGGCACGCAGAACTCGCTCCCTCCCGATATCGAGTCCCTGCTGCTGATCCCTAGCGTCCTGGCGCGCATGAGAATCGCATGCCCGAACATACCTGTCGGCAGGACCGTCACCCCGGGGATCATGCGGAACAGGTCCGACGCGAAGAGTGGATGACGACGTTCGATGTCCGTCTCGTCGAGAAAGCTCCCGAAGCCCGACTTGCGACGGCGCTCGAAGTCGCGCATGTCGGCGGACGGTACGATGCGCTGACCGAGCACGCGCACGGTGTCGAGGACGGTCGACACTGCGTCCAGCGAGATGTTGGCCTCCGCGCCGCGCCCCGCTGAGATGTCGACAGGCTGCCGCGAACGAACGAAACCGAGCGCCCGCCCCTCGAGTGTCCAACTCCCGAGCGGAAGTTGCGTCATCGTGAAGCTGCCATCGGCGGCGGTGTTCGCCTCGATTCCGCTCCCCCACAGCACAACGCGCGCATTTCGAACGGGACGTCCGCCGCGCTCGGTCACCCGTCCCCGCAGCGTTCCCTCGCCGCGCGTCACTCGCGCGCGATCGCCGAGCGGAACGTAGCCCGCAGTGCCGTCGCCAGGGGGCGCTGGTACGGTGTGGTTCCTGGCGATCATGAGATCGCGTCGGAAGAAGCCGGCCGTCGGAACGTCCAACTCCACGAAGCCGCTCGAATCCGTTGCGGACCATGCATGAGCGACCACGACGCCTCCCGCCGGGATATCGCACACCGAGAAGCCCCCTTGGTCGCTCGCTTCCACGTCGCGCGTGAACGTATGCTGCGCGATGCCCTCCGAACCGACGCTGATCGCATTCCAGCTCAGCTGCACCCTGGCGTGTGGGATGGTGCTCCCCTCCGGATCTCGAACGAAGCCAACGTACATCCCGCGATCGGTCGCGTCGGACGCGCCGCAGACTCCGTCGATCAGCGTTCGTGCGGACGGTACAGCGAGGCTGATGTGGACGTCGGCAGCGTCGACGATCCGAACGCGGGTCGTCGTCACCGCCACGCCATATTCGTCCAGGGTCGGGTGATAGAACCCGGCGAGCCACTCGCCGTTCGGAACCGAGTCGAATCGGAACGAGCCGTCCGCTCCGCTGAGAGACGAGCGCGTCCGCGAGCGATCGTCCGTCGCCACCAGTTGTACCAGTGCATTTCCCAGCGGTCGACCGCCAACGCTGTCGAACACCGTCCCCTGCACGGTTCCCGCGAACGCGTACGGGCGTTCCGCGCGCTGCGGCACGACTGCCAGCGCGCACGGACTCAGCAAGCCCAGGGCGAGGAAGGCTGAGGTGAGTTTGGGCAATGAATACGCTCGTTCGTTCGCGGGCGACGCGCAGGCGTGCGAATCTTGCCCGGCTGGCACGTGATATGGACCGGCACACCAGAGGGAGCAACGTCGTGGCGTCAGCCTGACGATTTCCGCGACTGACTACCCTTTGTTAGGGCGCAAGTTTCGTCCGCGCTACTCCTTCCGGCTCGTATCCGCCGCCACGATCACCCGCATCACGACGGTGAACGGCGTCGCCGTGGTCGTCGACGAGAACTCGACGCTCGACGTTCCCGGCACCACCGCCGTGAGCGTGTCGCCCGCGTTCCGGAGCACGCCCGCGGGGAAGCGCCACCGCACCGCGCCGATCCGCCCCAACGAAGCGCCGGTGGAGTCCACCGCCATCACGCGCACTCGGCGCACGAGGAACTGCCCGCCGACGGGGAGCACGACCGAATCGGGCTCGACGCGAAGGCCGACGATCGCGAGCCCGAGCTGGTCGATCGCCGCCTGATCGAGGAAGACATCGCCGGATCCGACGATGGCTCGCCGCTCGGACTGCGCCTCCGAGCGGGCGTCGAGCTGCTCCCTGGCCTGCGCGCTCCCGGCGGACGCCAGCAGTTGCAGCGCGGCGATCGCCGCCGAGTCCGCACGCCATCCGAACGAATACGAAAAGCGGTTGGACATGAAGGGATTCTTCGGCTCGACGCGCGCCACCTGCGCCCGACTCCCCGGCTGCAGCTTCATGTTGAGTTTCCGCGGAGAACAGCTCTGCTTGATGTTCTCGCAGTCGCGGAGCGCGACGCTGTAGACGGTGACCGGGACGCTCGAGTGGTTGTACACGTAGACGATCCGCACCGGGGTGTCGCCATACCCCTCCTCCACCTCGGCGAACACGGTCGCGTCGGTCGGCGCTATGTAACGCTTGGTCTTGTCCTGGGCGGCGAGCGGGGCGGTGAAGAAGAGAAGGGCGCCGCATGCTGTGACTAGGAGTTTGCGCATCGCTTGCGGGAATGGCTGGGGGGAGGGTGCTCGGTACCTAGGTACAGAATGCGTGCAGGGCCCGGTCGTCAAGAGTTGTGGCGAGGCGCGAGAGCCGCAGGGTCACGCCGTGGCGCACTCGGCAGTTGGTTCCTTGTCGCACCGGTCGGTGCGAAAGGGTGCGGCGATCTGGCAATCGCGATCGCCCTGTGGATGTGACAGCCGGATGAGGCGGATTTCGCAACCGTGGATATCCCCTCAGTGTCGAGAGCCTCCATGTCAGTCCGCCCCATCCTCGTCTTCCTCGCGATCTTTGCGCGTCGCAGCGCGATCGCGTTCACGTTCGCCATCGCCGCAGCGTGTGGGGGCGACCCAGGTGGAGGAGGCGGCGTGGTGACACCGACCGCGCAGATCACCGCCGTGACGATCTCTCCAGCGACGATCCAACTGAACGGAGCCGGTCAGACTGCGACGCTCACGGTCGCGGTCACGTCCACCGAGGGAAGTGTCGCCTCGCCTACGGTCGAGTGGACGTCGTCGGACCCGGCGATCGCGACGGTTTCGGGGAACGGTACTGGCGCGACGGTGACCGCTGTCGCGGCAGGATCGGCCACGATTCGTGCGAAGTCGGGGAGTATCACCGGTACCGCTGAGGTGACCGTGCTTCTCCCGTCTTCCGTAGCGCTCGTCGTCGCGCCGGCGACGGCGGCTGCGGGGGGATCGGTGACTACCAGCGTGACCATTCAGCGAAACAACTACACACTCCCCGTTACCCTCGAGCTCTTGGGGGCTCCGGTTGGCGTGACGGGAGCGTTTGGTTCTGGCGGCCGTCCGACGCCGGGATCGAGCGAGGTGCAGGCACTCGTGCTGACGATCGTCGCGAACGTGGTGCCGGGCAAATACTCGCTCAGCGTTCGCGCCACGGGCACCGGTCTCGCGACCGTTACGCAGCCCTTCGAACTCACCGTGCTCGCGCCAGCCGTGGCGTCAGTCGCTGTGGTCCCAAACAAGGGAGAGATCCTGGTTGGCGCGACGCTGCAGCTCGCGGCGGTGACGCGCACGGCCGATAGCGCCGTTGTAACCGGACGCGCGATCGCATGGACGTCGTCGGCGCCGAGTCGTGCGTCGGTCTCCGGGACCGGGCTGGTGACGGGAATTGCAGCTGGCGACAGCGTGACGATCACGGCGACGAGCGAAGGAATCTCGGCGAGTGCGCGGATCCTGGTGCGTACGGTGTCGCAGGGGAGCCAGCTCGAAGTCGACGTCTCGAGCTGCGCAGACCCAAACGGGTGGTTCGCCGTGCAGGACGGTGCGAACGCCGCGTGGACGCGTGTGCCGAATCAGGGAAGCAGGTTCTCGATCGCTCCGAACAGTTCGCGGATCGGACTGACGTATGTGTCTTCTGGCTGGACGAGCATCGTCTTCATCGATCGAACCGAGTTGTCGACGCTCCCGATGCGGTATCTCTGCAACCCGCCGAGCGCCGTCGCAAACGATCGCGAGATCGGCATCCGTCTCGCCAGCAACACGCCCATCGACGCGATCCTAACGGGACGCATCGGCGATGCTTCGACCTTCGTCCTCCCCTCTGTGGTCTCCCTGATAGGACCGATTCAGCTGCCGGCACCTCGCTCCGGTCGTCACGACATTGCGCTGTTGCTGACCGGGAAGCCGGACTCCCTCCGTGTGGTCGTCCGTCGAGACGTCGACATGACGTCGCTGCCAGACGGCGCCGTGGCGCAGACACCGCTCGACTTTTTCGGAGGGGAGAGCAGCGCCATTGAGAGCGCCTCCATGTCTCTGGCCGGCTTCCCAGCCGTTGGCTCGATCTTCGGTTACCTCGGCTACGAACCATTTGCGGTCTTTGGGCGTAGCTGCCGTGCGGCACTCTTCCCGCGCGAGAACGGTTTCGTGGATTTGGGGAGCCTGCTGTTCGGCGATACCATCGCCAGTCCGATCCCGGATCAATTCGCCACGCGCTCCGAACTCCTGTCCGGCATCGGACCGATCATCTTTGGCCGCGGTGAAATCGATGGAGGGTACCGGTCCACCGGCCCGGCGGCCTCGCTCCTTCGACCCGGCGAAGTAGTCGGCGGAATCGCGAGTTACCTGAACCTCACCGGCGCTACCGAGGGTGAAGCACGCATCGTCGCCGAGACCTACAGTGCGCTTGCAGCACGTACGATCCAGGCGCCGAGCGGAATGCCCCACGTCTATCCCAGCATCGTCAACGGCGCAGCGTATCGTCGCTTCCGCGTGCAACTCACGCTCCCCCCCGATCTCGACGACGCCTTCGTGGCGCGATTTCGTGGAACCGACGCTCGCACGATCTCGATGCGTGCCTCCGCTGCCTGGTTGCAGGGACGCTCGGTCGACCTCACTCTCCCTGACTTCACGAATGTCGCGGGATGGGACAACCGCTGGGGACCGAACGGCCAGACCGAATTCGAGCTGCGCGGCGAGAAGAGCAATCGCTCCTCCGCCTGTTCGATCGGGCGGACGGCGATCTCGATGTGGATCGGCGTCGCGTGACCCGCGAACCAGGGGGTCGGCGACCGAGGTACCCCTTCACGCGGCGCGGAGACTCTGACCTGCTCGCAAGCGACTGCGTGTCGGCGGCCCGCCATCGAGCTTTCCGCCCCAACCGGCCGATACTAGGAGGAGTCGCCGATCCGCCACGCCCCCATCGCCGTCCGCTGTCGTGCCAATGCCCCTCCGCTCCCCCGTCGTCCGCTGGACCGCCGCCGCGCTCCTCGTCGTCGCCGTCATGTTCCTCACCGCGAGATTCCACCCGGAGCGCGGCAAGGAACCGCCGGCGCCGACGACGATGCGCTACAGCGACCTTCTCTCGGCGATGGCCGCGCACCGGGTGGACTCGATCGTCATCCAGCCGGGGAGCGCGCTGCGCGGCTGGTTGGTCACGCCGAGCGTGAACGGGTCGAGAGAGATTCGGGTGGAGTACGCCTCGACGGAGGCGGGGGCCCTCGTGGCGGCGGCGACGCAGTCGAATGTGGCAGTCGCGTTCGCTCCTCCCGTCCCTGATCGCACGCAGCTGGTGACGCTCGTCGTGACGCTCATCATCGCTGGCGGGATCGGTTTCGTCGCGTACGGCCACCACATGCGGCAGTCGCCAGGCGGTGCCGACCTGGACGTCGGCTCCGACAGGTCGAGCGGGAACCGCACGACCTTCGCCGATGTCGCCGGCAACGCCGCCGCGCTCGCCGACCTGCGCGAGGTGGTCGACTTCCTCCGCGACTCGAAGCGCTTCGTAGGCATGGGAGCGAAGGTCCCGAAGGGGATCCTCCTCGAAGGGCCGCCTGGGACCGGGAAGACCTTGATGGCGCGCGCGCTGGCCGGCGAGGCGGAGACGAACTTCTTCGCGATGTCCGGACCCGACTTCTCCGGGATGTTTGTCGGGGTGGGAACGATGCGCGTGAAGGCGCTCTTCCGCCGCGCCCGCCGCGCCGGCGGCGGGGTGATCTTCATCGACGAGATCGATTCGTTAGGCGGGCGCCGCGGCCGCACCAACGGCCATCCCGAAGACGATCGCACGCTCAACCAGTTCCTCGTCGAGCTCGACGGCTTCAGCGCCACCGCCGGCATCGTCGTCGTGGCCGCGACGAATCGCGCCGCCGATCTCGATCCGGCGCTCCTCCGCAAGGGGCGATTCGACCGCTCGGTCACCGTGGCGCTGCCGAGCGTTGGGGAGCGGACCGAGATCCTCTCGCTGCACGCCTCCAAGCGCCGAATGCCACTCGCCGCCGACGTGGAGATGGCGCGCCTTGCCCGCCTCATGCCGGGTGCCAGCGGCGCCGACCTCGAGGGGCTCCTCAACGAGGCGGCGCTGCTGGCCGTGAAGACCGGCGCGTCGTCGGTCGCCTGGTCGCACATGGAAGAAGCGCGCGATCGCGTCCTCCTCGGGCGCGCGCGCGAGGGATTCGTCGTCACCCGCGTCGAGCAACGCCTGGTGGCGCTGCACGAGGCTGGGCATGCCGTCGCCGGGCTCGTCTTCTGTCCGTCGGATCCGCTGCACAAGGTGACGATCCAGCCGCGCGGCGCGGCGATGGGGGTCGCCTTCTTCCAGCCCGACGCCGAACTGCACCTGCATGCCCGCCACTACCTCGAGGGACAGATCCGCAAGGCACTCGGCGGACGTGCCGCCGAGGAGCTGCTGTACGGGAGCGCGAGCGTCACCAGCGGCGCGAGCAGCGACCTGCAGCAGGCGACGCGCATCGCCAAGCAGATGGTCTACAAGCTCGGCATGGGACGCGACACCGGGCTCGTCACCTTCGACCCGGATTCCGGCCCGGTCAGCGGGACGATGCACGCCAGGATGGACGACGACGTGCGCGCGATCCTCGAGGCGGCGTACGACGAAGTCCTGCATACCTTCCGCGAGCATCGCGCTGCCCTCGAGGCGCTCGCCGACGCGCTGCTCGAGCAGGAAACGCTAGCCGGCGCCGAGGCGCTGGCGGTGCTGCGCGCAGCCGGTCTCACGCCGCGCGACGTGGCGGCATAGCGCCGGCATCGCCGCTCAGTGCACCGACAGCGCCTCCAGCAGGCGGTCGACGTCGGTCATCGAATTGTAGACGGAGGGCGAGAGGCGCATCCAATCGTCGGCGATGCGTACGTTGACCTTGCCAGCTGCCAACCGTTTGGGAATGTCGCTGGCGGCGAGTCCCTTGCGAGTGAAGGTCACCAGCGCCGTCGTCGAATCGGGAGGGGTGACGCAGGTGAACCCCAGCCTCGGCACTTCGGCCTGGAGCTTCCGGATGATCGGGATGCGGTGCGCCTGGATCTGCTCGACCCCGAGCGCCTGGATGTACGCCAGCGACGAGGTGAGGAGCGCGACGGTCGTCCCGACGCTCCCAGTGAGCGAGCCTGTCTCGAAGAAGCCGGCGGCGCTCCGCTGGAACTCGTAGTGCACCGGGATGTCGCTCCCCGCTGGAAGGGGAGGAAAGTCCTGCGTGATGTCGGTGGCCTGATAGTAGCCAACCACCGGGCGCTCGATCCGGTCCCATGCTGCTTCCCGTGCGTAGAGGAAGCCCAGACCGAAGTCTCCCATGAGCCACTTGAAGCTCGAGCAGGCGGCGAAGTCGATCCCGGTCGCGGGAAGATCGAGCGGCTCGGCACCGGCGGCATGCACGATGTCGGCGTACACGAGCGCACCGTGCGCGTGCGCCAGCTCCGCAACGGCACGCAGGTCATGCTGGAAGCCGTTGTACATCGCCGTCGACGAGATCTCGACGAGCTGTGTCTGCCGATCGATCACGCGCTCCATGTCGCGCAGGTCGATGCGCGCGTCGGGCGTCGCGCGTACCACCCGTACGTCGAGCCCGGACTTCCGCAGCGAGTCGAGGTGCATCAGCGCCCCCTCGAAGTGCAACCCGTCGGTCACCACGTTTCCGGTGCGGCGATGATCGAGCCCAAGCGCACGCACGACGAGATTCTCGCCGGCGCTCGTGCTCGACACATACGCAATCTCGCTCGGCTTTGCCTTCACGAGCGCGGCGAACAGGTCGCGTGGCCTCGGCGCCCCGGCGGGAACAGCGATCGCGCCGCTGCGCCGCTCCACCGCATGTCGTGCCGCCTCCATCGAGACGCGGGGGATCGGGTGCGTGTACGCTGCGTTGATGTAGGTCACGTCGGACGGGATCGCGAAGTCGTCCCGTCGTGGAAGCGAGGCGCCAATCGGCGGCAGCTCTGCTGCCGTAAGGCTCCCCCCGTCGCGCACCGCGTGAGAACTGGCGGCCGCACCGCGCCCACCGATCAATTGCGACGCGGCGAGTCCGCCGAGTGCGCCGAGCATTTCCCTGCGGTCGAGCGTCATGGTCGTGGAGCGGCGAAAGGCTGCATGTCGACGAACGTCGACGAACGTCGACGAACGTCGGGGAACGTCGGGGAATGGCGTCGCGCGTCACGATCGACGCGCCGACCCGTGACGCGGACGATCACATGCCGTATCGTCTCCGCAATCGCGTAACGACGCGCGTACCGCAACTGAGGAGAAAGTGCACCATGGAAGCGCATCCGTCGACAGTGGAGCGCGAGGTGAGCTGGGAACTGGACGGGGCGACGATCGACGCCACGCTGGCGCGCCCGGAGGGCGATGGGCCGTTTCCCGGCGTCGTCTTCGTGGCGGGGAGCGGGCCCACGGATCGCAACTGGAACTCACCGCTCCTCCCGGGAACGAATGGGAGCGCCGCACTCCTCGCCGGAGTCCTCGCGGGCGCCGGCCTCGCCTCGCTCCGCTACGACAAGCGTGCGTCCGGCCCTCGCGCGCAGCAGAACGTCGCGGCCATGGCTGGCCGCGTCAGCATGGAGGGGCACCGTGAAGAACTCGCCGGCGCGATCGCCCTGCTCGCTCGCGAGCCGGGCATTCGAACGGATCGCCTGTTCATCGTCGGGAACAGCGAAGGGACATTGCACGCGCTCAACTATGCGCTGCAGGATCCGCCGATTCCCGTCGCCGGCCTGGTGCTGATTGCCCCGCCAGGGCGGAGTGTCGGCGACGTGGCCCGCGCACAGCTGGCGGCGCAGTTGGCAGCAGTTCCGAACGGCGACTCGCTGCTCGAGCGCTACGATCGCGCGATCACGCAGTTCATGGCGGGCGAAACGGTCGCCATCGATCCCACGCTCCCGCCGGGGATCCAGGGGCTCTTGCAGGCGCTCACTACGCCCGCGAATCTGCCGTTCACTCGCGAGCTCTGGATGTGCGATGGGGCGCCGCTCCTCGCGCGCATTCGCATTCCCACACTCGTCGTCATCGGCAAGAAGGACATCCAGGTCGACTGGCAGGACGACGGCAGCCGCCTGCAGTCAGCCGCAACCGGCAACGCCGACGTGACATTCGCCTTCCCGCCAGATGCAAATCACGTCCTCAAGCACGAGCCCACACCGCGTGAGGGGCTCACCGGTCAGGCCGCGCTCGGCTACAACGCGGCAGAGTCGGTGCTCGATCCGGCGGCAAGCGCGACCGTCGTCGGATGGCTGGAGCGCCAGAGTGAGCGGTGAGCGAGCGCCCGCCTTGCTCGTTCGCTGCTCCGGAGGCGCACGTCAGGATTCGCTCGCACGAAGCGGCGCCAGCGCGCTGGTCCAGCGTTCAAGCTCGTCGAGCATCGTCGTAATCGACTTCGCGAGCACGTCGTTTCCGTGGAAGTTGCGCTCGTCGTCCATGAACTGCTGGAACATCGGGATCGACACGGCGTCGGGGAGCGGCATCATCCGGAGCGCGGTGAGGAGTTGCCTGGCCTGTTGAGCCGAGCGCAGCCCCGCAGAGACGCCGCCGTAGCTCACGATTCCTGCCGGCTTGTAGGCCCATTCATGCATGAGGAAGTCCAGGGCATTCACGAATGCCGGCGGCATGCAGTAGTTGTACTCGGGAAGGACAAAGACGAAGGCATCGGCCGCCTCGATCGTAGCGCTCCACGCCTTCGTGTGCGCGTGCTGATACTGCCGGAGCCGGGGGTGTTTGGGCTCGTCCATCGGAGGAAGTGCAACCTCCTTGAGGTCGACGAGCGTGATGTCGAATGTTCCGTGGGCGCGGGCGTGCTCGAGGAACCACCGGGTGATCGGTTCGCCCGCGCGCCCGGGGCGTGTCGAGGTCAGGACGACGTGCAACGTGTGCATGGTTGCGACTCAGGTCTTCGGAAGGGCGGGGAGAGATCCTGCTGGAAACGAAGCGCCGCCCCCGCACCTCACGTTTCCGCCTAGGCGCGAGGGCGAGCGTACGGCCCGGGATGCAGGCGACGCTATCGCCCAGCGGCGTCGTTGCGATTCGTTTGTCCGAAAGGATCGCCGGCCACGGACTCGATGTGCATGGCGCACTTCCACTGGCCGTCCCGACGCACCCACACGCTCGCGTCGTGCGCGTCCACGGACATGTCCGTTCCATTCATCTGCACGTCTTCGTGGACGCTGTAGGCCACCAGGGCGACGTCGTCGCCGATCATGCGCACCTGCGCGGATGCATCGTCCAGCGCATAGTCCTGCAGCTTCCAGGGACCTTCGGCCGTCATCTTTCCCATGGACGCTGCGGTGATCGCATTCACCCCCTGTGCGCCCACGACGATGCATTCGTCGTCGGTCATGGCCGAGGCTGTCTGCGCGTCCTTCTCCCGCATCGCGTTCCAGAAGCGGCGCTCCACGTCGAGCAACGTGCGCGTCTCGGAGGTCGTCGAGGTCATGTCGTCTCCTTGCTGCAAGTGCAGGCCACCCGATGCCCCGCCGCCAGGTGCGGCGCAGCGTTCAGGGCGACACAGGTGTCCTCGCAGTATGCGACGCCCCGCCGGACGCGCGCATGTCCCCGAGAGCAAGGTTCTTGAATACTACTCGCGGGTGACGCTCGAATGCTCCGGCGCCGAGCGCAGCCGCCTAACGCATGACGCGCGTCGTGTACGCGATCCCGTCGGGCGTGTCACCGGCGGCGAGATAGCCGAAGACCTTCCGCGCCGCGACATCGATGATCGCCACGCGTCCCTGGCCGCTCATCGACTCGAGCGCAAAGCGACCATCGGGGGTGATCGCGATCCCCTGCGGGGCGCCACCGGGAAAATCGATGCGCCCGAGCTCCCGATGCGACGCGCGATCCACGAAGCGCAGCGTCTCGTTCTTGAGGTCGGGGAGGAGGATGGTCGTTCGGTCGGGGGTGAAGAGGACGCGATACGGCCAGCCGAATCCCTCGGCGGCCGTGACGACCTCGCCGGTCGACGGACGCAGCATGCTCACCTTCCCCGTGCTGTTGCTTCCGACCCAGACCTCCGTGCCGTCTGGCGTGACGTTGATCGCCTCGGGGGCCGCGGGCACGTCCCACAGGCGAACGAACGCACCGCTCGTTAGGTCGAGCTCCGAGACGGTATTGCTCCCGATATTGCCGGTGAAGGCGTGACGGGCATCGGCGGTGACGCCGACCATGTGCGAACCCTTCTGCGTGGTGGGGATCGCGCGCCGTATCTCGCCGGCGCGCACGTTGACGAGCAGGACGTTGCCGCTCTGCTCCGACGTGACCGCCACCAGGGAGTCGCCGGGGAGAAAGACGATCCCGTGCGGTCGCCGGTATTCGCCGAGGTCGATGGTGCGCACCACGCGCTTCCCGGGCACATCGAGGACGGTGAGTGTCTTCCCCGGTTGTCCCGAGTAGTCGGTGACGACGGCCGTGCTCCCGTCCTTCGAGAGGACCACCTCGTGCGGCCCCTGCCCCGTGGGGAGCGTGGCCATGATCTCTCCGGAGGCGACATCGATGATCGTCGCGGTCGACGGGGTCTTGTTGGTGACGACGAGCGTCCCGGAAAGCCCTGCGACCTGTGCCGCGACGGGGCTCGCGAACAGGGCGATCGTGGTCGTCGCCAGCGCGAGCATTTGCGACGCGCGGTCGGGCGCACGGCGGAGCGCGCGAATTGGTACCATCGGGGAGACGGAATGCGGCATGACGGATTGGAGAGGTCGAGGGAAAGGGAATGATGCCCCGCGATACACCACTCCGGCCAGTGCGCGGGGATGAGCCGCGGCACCGCGTCCCTGACTGTTGCCGCCTGCCTGACGAGAACAGCGAGGAGAGCACATGACCGGACAGCTCGAGCGCAACAAGCGCACCGTCATCGACTTCTACGACCTGATGTTCAATCGGTGTCGCCCGGGCGAGGCGGTGGCGCGGTACGTGGGCGACACCTACACGCAGCACAATCCACTGGTCGCCGACGGGGCGGACGCCTTCATCGCGTACTTCGAACGCATGGCGGCGGAGTATCCGGGGAAGCGCGTCCACGTCGTACGCGCCATTGCCGAGGGAGACTACGTGGTGTTGCACTGCCGGCAGGAGTGGCCTACCGATGCGCAGAAGTGGTGGGCCGGGATCGACATCTTCCGTCTCGACGACGCGGGGCGCATCGTCGAGCACTGGGACGTGCTCCAACCGGTCCCCGACACGTCGGCGAACGGCAATTCGATGTTCTAGTACTTCCGCGCTGCCGCGCTGCCGCGCTGCCGCGCTGCCGCGCTGCCGCGCTGCCGCGCT
>CAZWVG010000139.1:0-14860 GCA_964637355.1 uncultured Gemmatimonadaceae bacterium | reverse complement strand
CCCACATACTTCACAATCATCCGCTCCCAGACCGGCCAATCATGCGCAAAGCCGTCCCAGACGCGGAGGGCGTTGCCGATCCCTTTGCGCCAGAGCATCGCCGAGAATTCGCTGTTCTGGGCGTAGTGATAATCCCCGTCGCCGATCGCGATGATGATGTCCTGGCGTCGCATCGCCTCGAGGCGCCAGTGCTCCCACTCGTTAGGAACGAACTCCATGGGATTCGCGGCGTATACGTTTCCATCGGTGTACTGACCCGTCATCGAGCGGATGTCGTACGTCCCGCTCATCCCGATGATGCGGTGCACGCGCGTGGGGTGCCGGAGCCCGAAGGCCATGGCGTGGTACGCGCCGAACGACGCCCCGGTGGCGATCACGTACGGGTTGCCGTTGACGTGCTGCGTGAACGGGAGGAGTTCGTCGCTGAGGTAGCGGTCGTACTGCAGGTGGCGCCACGCCCGCGCCCCGGGGTGGATCGATTTGTCGTACCACGTCGCGTCGTGCGTGGTGTCGACACACCAGAGTTGCAGCCACCCGCGGCGGATGTGCTCGTGCAGCACATCGGGCATGTAGCGGTTGGGCCACTCGTTGTGATCGCCCATCGTCGTGGGAAAGGCCAGCACGCGCGCGCCGCCGTGCCCGAACCACCGCACATGCATGTGCCGGTTTGCCGCCGGCGAGTACCAGACGTGGTGATGCCCGTGCATGCGCGTGCTCATGACCACCCCTCGCCGAAGGGATGGTCGACCGGATCGTCGCTCCAGCGGTCGAGTTCCGTCACCGCGTGATCGTGCTCGTGGTGACCGGCCGCCTGCACCGCCTCGTCGAGCATGAAGGGGAGCGCGTCGCGAATGCGGCGCCCCCAGCACTCCTCGTTATGCATCCCCTGCTCGTCCTCGACCCACGACAACGTCTCCCCCATCGCGTAGCCCTTCTCCATCAGGATGTCGCGCATGTCCCGCGCATTGGTGAGCGTCCCGCTCCCCTCGCGCGTTCCCACGTCGAGGTAGATGCGTCCCCCGGCGAACGGGGCAGAGCGAACATACGGGAAGATGGCGCCATCCGCGAACCAGAGCGCGGGCGACATGATGCCGGCAAATCCGAAGGCGAGCGGACGCCGAAAGAACGCATAGAGCGAGATCAGCCCCCCCATCGACGACCCCGCGATCCCGGTCCCCGCCCGCGTCGGGAGCGTGCGATAGCGCGCGTCGATCATCGGCTTCACGGTGCGCAGGAGAAAATCGAGGTACGCGTCACCGCTCCCGCCCCCGGCGCGCCTGTCGACGAATGGCGAGTACTCCTTGATCCGATCCACCCCCATGTTCGGGATCCCGACCACGATCGCCCGTCGCCCACGCCTCGGCGCCCGCGCCATCGCCGAGTCCACCCCCCACTCCCCGGCGAACGACGTCGTCGGATCGAAGAGGTTCTGCCCGTCGTGCATGTACAGCACGGGGTACGGGCGGTCGGTGCGGGCGTAGCTGTTGGGGAGGTAGACGTACAGGTCGCGCCGGTTGTCCAGTTCCGGGGAATAGACGTCGGGGATGACCTCGAGCGTCCCGGGCGGCATGCGTCGCCGCGAAGCCCACTTGCGGAGGAACTGGGTGCTCACGTGCATGCGGCGGGGTGCGGTGTCGAGCGCGCTGGCGCCTGTCGAGCGCGGTGCGAGCGGCAGTACCGTGCGCCGGTGCCTTTGGCGGCCGACGCACGCGTGGGTCCTCCTGCCGCAAACTGGGTGATCGCGGCAGACGGCGGAAGGGTGCGCCGCATTCGCTACTCGGTGCGGATCACGACCCCGTGCAACGCCGGGATCGTCAGGCGGATCACCGACGGCTCGCGCGCCACGGTCCCGATCACCTCACGCTTGCCCTCGTCATCATAGCGCACGAGGCTCGCACCCACGCGCACGCCATAGGCGCGAGGATCCAGTCGCCACGCGATCTCGCGCGGCGACTCGTCGATGCTGGCGAACGCGAACGCGACGCCCCCGTCCTTGGCGCGCCAGGCGCCACCCAACACGAGCGGGGCACGCGTGCGCGCCTCCGTCGCACCGCCTCGCCTGGCCGCGTAGATCGAGACGCGCGACATGAGCACGTCGGTCGAATCCACCTGCACCTCGGGAGCACGCAGCATCGTCCCCTCCTGGAACCACTGGCGCATGCCGTAGCGCAGTCGTGCCAGTCGCTCGAGGTAGTCGATCTCCTCGCGGCGCGCCGTCAGCTGCTCGGGGAGGAAATTGGCGATCGTCGGCTGCATTCCCCACACGAACATCCGTGCCTGCTCGAGGAAGTACTGCTGCCGGTATTTGCGATCGAGGAGCGTCATCGCGTTGGCGGGGCGCGTGGAATCGGGCCAGAGGTCGTCGTAGGGCGGCCACGTGAGCGATCCGTACGTCCCATACGTGACGGCGTAGGGGTGATACGCGCCCTGAAACATCGGGAGTGGTTCCCACCCGCTGGCCGGATCGATGTAGCGCTCCTGGCTCACCTGCAGCGTGAGGAAGGCGTCGAGATCGGGGAGCCAGCTCTCGCCGCCCCCCTCGCCGGCGTATCCCGTCGGGAGCGCCCCGGCGCGGCGTCGCAGGTCCTTCGCCAGCGCGCGGAAACCATCCATCCAGTAATGCCCGCCCCCTACCGGATGCCCGTGGTCCGCGCTCCAGCAGGCGAGCGAGAGCACCGCCTGATCCATGTAGATCCCGTCGACCTTGTACTGATGAATCACCGTGTCGGCGATCCCCGCGTACTTGTCGCGCCAGAACTGCGTCGAGACGTCCATCGGCGCGCACGGAATCGGGTCGAAGACGTTGTACGTCTCCGTGCGCACCTTCCCGTCGCGCTCGCGAACCGCGTAGCGCTCCGCATGCTCGCGCGTCCAACTCGGCGTCTCCACGCACCAGAGGCGCTGGTTCATGTAAACGATCGCGTGCAGCCCCGCTTCGTGCGCCCTCGCCACCGCCTGCGTGAACGGGACCGCCCCCTCGCGCGGCGGGAGGTAATCGGGGAACGAGGTGTCGTAGGGACCGTTGTGCCACCAATGCCAGAAGACGCTCACCGGGAGCTTCGCGTCGGCTTGCAGCTGTGCCGCCGGTTCGAGCACCACGTTCGATCGACCGCGGTTCCAGACCCAGATCCCGGTATCGTAGATCCAGCGCGGTGAACGCTGCGTCGCAAAGCGCGAGGTGCGTGCCCAGTACTGGCGCGTCCCCCATTTGCGATAGCGCTCGACGGCGCTGAACCAGTCGCCATCGATCGCCCCCACGATGACCGCGTATGCTGGTGCGTAGGCAGCGTTGGCGCCGGGATTCGAGAGGGCATGCACGACCTCGTAACCAGCGGAGCCGTCGCTCGCGCCCCACAGCGCGAACAACTTGCGGTAGGCCAGCGTGTCGTCCACCGCGAGGTAGAGTCCACTGCGTCCCGTCGAGGTGAGCGCCATGACCTGCATCGAGAGCTGCCCCGGATAGGTCCACTCGAGGCGCCGCCCTGCACCGTCGGCGCCGGCAAGGAGGCGGCGCGGTGCGCGCGTGCGCTGTCCCATCCACTGCGGTACCGCGAGCTCCTCGTCCGCGCCTAACGGTGCGATCCCGGTGAGGCGCGGAAAACGAACGGTCTCCACCGCCAGGGCGGCGATTCCCTCGAGCGAGATGTGCCAGGCGGTGGTGGTGTCGGGGCGCGGTTGTACCGTCGCCCGCACGCGAACGCCGACTGCTCCCGGAAAGCGATCCCACGACAAGTCGAGCGTGCCGTCGCTGCGGCGGCTCCAGAGAAAGCGGCCAGCCTGCGCGGCAGTCAAACGCGCCGGCTCGCGTCCAGGCGAGAGCTCGAGCGACCACAGCCCGATCGAGTCGGACTCGACGCCGGCGATCGCGCGCCCGGCCCCGTCGGTCATCGAGACGACATGACCGTCGCTATTCGACAGGACCATCCGCATTCCCGGCAGCTGCAACTCCGGGATGCGTCCCTGACTGGTGCGCGATTGCGCTGCGAGCGCGTGCTCCTCCGCGAGCGGCGCGACGAGCAGCGACAGCAGCATGACGAGCGCCGCCTGCGCCGCCCCCGCGCGTCGCACTCCACTCCATCGCGGGATCGACTCACCCGCTTGCGCGCCCGAGGAGAGATGCTCGAGTGTCGCGCGAGCTGCGCGTGCGAGACGGCCTGCGGTCACGATCGGGACTCCGTCGGGTGGGTGAAACGATGGTCGCTGACTGCGTAGCTACGCACGTCCCCCGCCGGACGTGGCGCGACCATCCTTCTCGCCCATCACCAACACCGGTGACGCTGGTCGACCACCGCGCGCGAACGCGTCAGTCGCCGCGCACCGCCGACGCCGGCTCTACCCGCGACGCGCGCCAGGCCGGCACATACGACGAGACGAGCGCCATCCCGCCCACCACCAGCAACGCGCCGCCAAAGGCCAGCGCATCGGTCGGCGAGACCCCGACCAGCACCGAGCGCATCCCGCGGGTGAGCGAGAGCGCGAGGATGGCGCCGAGTACCAACCCGCTCGCGATCAACCCCGCGCTCTGGCGCATCACGTCGCGCACCATGGCCGCCGCCGGCGCGCCGAGCGCCATGCGGATCCCGAACTCGCGGGCGCGCTGGGCGACCGAGTAGGAGAGGACGCCGTATAGTCCAACGATCGTCTGCAGGAGACCGAGCAGCCCGATCGCCGTCGCCAGCGTGGCCCCGACGTTGACGAAGAAGAAGGCGATCCCGTCGTGGAGCTGTGCCTGCATCGTGCGCACCCCATACAGCAGGAAGTCCGGGTTGACCGATGCGACCGCACCGCGCACGCCGGCGGTGAGCGCCGATGGATCCCCCGCCCGGCTCTGCGTGAGAATCGTCGTCTGCCGTGCGGCGTGCTGACGAAGCGGGAGGAGCATTACCGGTCGATCGTCCTCGCCGAGCAGGAGCATCGTCATGTTGGAGGTGAGTCCCACGATCTCCACCGGCGGACCATCCTTCTTCAACCGGATCCGCTGGCCGACCGCGTCACGCCCGGGCCACAGCGCCTCGGCCATCGCCCGGTTCACGATCGCCACGGGGGGCGAGGCGGTGTCGTCCTGCGCGGTGAAGTCGCGCCCCGCAAGCAGGTGCAGCCCCATGGTGGCGACGAAGCCCGGGGTGACGTTCCCTGCTACGACGTTGTAGGCACCGTTGGGGGCTTGCGGCGGGTGATCGTCGATCAAGGCCGTGCGCGTGTTGAGGCTCCCGGTCATCGGCAGGATGGTGCTGAGCGCCACACGCTCGACGCCGGGGACGCGCCCGATCGCATCCAGCAGGCGGTCTTGCACCTGACGGGCGTCCTTCTCGGCGACCTGGTGCAGCGAGAGGTCGACTTGTCCCACGAGGAGCTGGTCGCGGCGGAAGCCCAGATCGACCTGGGTCGCGTGCCGCGCCGAGCGGAGGAAGAGCCCACCGCAGACGAGGAGCACGAACGACACCGCCACTTGCGACACGACGAGCAATGACCGAAAGCGGGTACTGCCGCGACCGCCGCTGCCGGCGCGCCCGCCGTCGCGCAGCACGTCGCTCACCGGTGCGCGCGCCCCCATGAGCGCCGGTGCCACGCCCGAGAGCAATCCGGCCAGGAGCGACACTGCAGCGGCATAAGCGAAGACGCGCCCATCGAGCTCCAGCCCGAACGAGATCGGGACGTCGACCGCCAGCGGAAGGGAGTTGAGCCACCCCGTGCAGACGCGCGCGAGCACATACGCGACCACGAGGCTCGCCACGGAGAGGAGGAGGCTCTCCGTCAGGAGCAACCGCACCACGCGGCCCGGCGTCGCCCCGATCGCCGAGCGAATCGCGATCTCCGAGCGGCGCACCGTGGCCCGCACGAGCAGCAGGTTGGCGACGTTGGCACAGGCGACGAGCAGGGCCAGCCCCACCATGCCGAAGAAGACGCCGGCGATCCACGGCGTGAGGCGCGAGATCGCGTACTCGGGGCGCGTGCGGATCTCCATCTCGGTCACGAAGCGCTTGTCGGCGAAGGCCTCGGGATTCTGCGGCGCCAGGTCGTTAGTCAGCCGCTCGAGCGCCTCCCGCGAGCGCGCCAGCGGGACTCCCGGCGCAAGGTATGCGAGGATGCGAAAGGCGTTGAACTCCATCGACTCCAGCTGACGCGGGGTGTCGGCGTCGATGGGAGTCGCCGATTCCACGGGAATGACCGCGTCGGGGAGGATGAGCGGCTGCGTCCCCTTGAACTCGGGCGACAACACCCCAATGACGGTGAACGGGCTCTCGTTGACGAAGATCGTCTTCCCGATCGCCGCGGGATCGCGGTCGAAGGTGCGTGCCCAGTACGCGTCGGTGAGGACGATGACCGGCGCGCGCGAGTGCGCGTCGTCGGGGGTGTAGACGCGCCCAACCGCCGCCTGCACGCCGAGTGTGGAGAAGTAGTTGTCGCTCCCGCCGATGAGAAAGCCGCGCTCGGGGTCGCGCTGCGTGCGCATCGCCGCCTCGATCCCGATCCACGCCACCGCATCCTCGTAGATCGTCCCCAGTCCTTTCACCGCGCGATACATCGGGTACGACACGTTCTCGATCATCCCGCTCTTGCGATCGATGATCTGGACGGCCGCCAGCCGATCGGCACTACGCACCGGGAACGGCTTGAGCAGGTAGGCATTCACCGCCGAGAAGATCGACGCGTTCACGCCGATGCTGAGACCGAGCGTGAGGATGACCGAGACCGTGAAGAGCGGCTGCCTCACGAGCGTGCGCAGCACGAAGGCGATGTCGCCCTGCAGCGTATGCCAGCTCGCTCGGCGCGCAGCCGCGCGCGAGCGGTCGCGCTCGAGCTGCTGCATCTTCGCCTGCAGCCGCACGCGATCGCCAAACCTGCGGCGCGCCTCGTCTCGCGCGGCCTCGGGCGCCATGCCGAGGGCGATCAGCTCCCGCTCGCGCATCTCCAGGTGGAAGGAGATCTCGTCTTCCACATCGGCTTCCGGCCGCGCGCCAAAGAAGCGCAGGTAGCGACGCATCCCGTCTCGCTTCATGTCCGCTCCTCAGGCCGAGGTGGGATTGATGTCGAGCGCCTGGAAGACCACGCGGGCAAAGCGCTCGAAGTCCGCCGCCTCGGTCACGAGCTGCGCGCGCCCAGTCGGCGTGAGCGCGTAGAAGCGCGCGCGCCGGTTGTTCTCCGAAAGCCCCCACTCCGACGAGATCCACCCGCGCCGCTCCAGCCGGTAGAGCGCCGGATAGAGCGACCCTTCCTCGATCTTGAGCTGGTCGCCGGTGGCGCGCTCGATCCATTTGAGCACGCCGTATCCGTGCGTCGACTCGACCTTGAGTGCGCGCAGGATGAGGAGGTCGAGCGTTCCCCGCAGTAGTTCGAGCGATCCGGTCGGCATGGATGGTTCCCTAGGAATTCTAGGAGAAGGATGTGGACGCTCTCCTAGATATTCAAGGGGAGGGATTTCCCCGCGGTGCGAACTCCCCGCACTTTTGCGCCGATCGCGCCCCCGCTATGTGTTGGACGTGACGAGCGCGCGCCTGATTCCCGAGATGCGCCGGCACGCCGGACCACGATCACCTCGCCTACATGCCCTCAATCGCCACCGCCCGGGTCGGTCTCGCAATCGCTGCCGTGATGATCGGCATCGGGATGTACCTCGGCACGCGCGCCGCGTTCGGGGTGCAGGCACCGGTGACGGGGTCACGCGGGCTCGACGTCGCCTTCGCGGTCTTCTTCGTCGCGCGCGGTGCGCTTCAGGTGCAACGCTGGCGCAAGACGCGGGAGCGGCTCAACTCATCGAACTGAGGCGTGGGTGCGCGATGCGATGCGCTCGCATGCGCGAGTGCGTGACGGGCGAGGGTGCGGCGCGGGTGAGGGTGCGGCGCGGGCGAGTGCGTCGCGTGTGCATCTCGGGCGTCGCGGGCGTCGCGGGGCCGCGGGCATCGCGCCTACTCGTGCGCTGATCGTCCGCTATGAAGACGACGCCTCCTTCTCGTCGATGTGGAAGTACTCGTCGTAGCGCCCGGTGGCGATGAGGGCGTCGAGCCGGTCGGCGAGGCGTTTCATCAGCGCTGAATCGACGGTGCCATAGTCCATCCCGATCGAGACGAAGCCGCCCCCCTCCACGTACGCCGCCTTGATCAGCTGTCCCTCGAAGCGCACCACCTTGTGGTAGCCATTGAGCTCGTCGGGTTCGCGGGTGGCGCCCAGCTCGTTCACCATCGCGTCGACCATCGCATCGCGTAGCGCGGTGCCGCCGGGCTTGAGGTAGTAGCTCGACATCTCCCCCTTGCTGTCGATCTCGCGGTCGCCGCGATAGGGGAGCGGAGTGAAGTGGGCGCGGGCGACGAGCCGAAGGGTGCCATCCGGGGCGCGCGTCCACTCGAAGTGGTGCGCGACCCACGCCGGGTCGAGTCGGTCGTACTCGGCGTAGCGCATGCGCCCCCGGTCGATCGGGACGGTGTAGGTCGCCTGCTCGTGCCAGTTTGTCACGGCGAGCACCGGCGATTGCTCCTCCCCGACCTGCGCGAACCAGACGTAGCTCTGCTCATCGGGGGAGAGCCCGATCGGCGGGAGCCCGTTGATCGGCATCGGTTCCTGCGGCATCGGCGACGCGGTAAAGGCACGGGTGCGCGTGTCGAGAATTCCGCCCGGGAGGCGATAGAGACCGGGAATGGCGAAGCTCTTTCGGTCGAGCCATCCCAATGCGGCGGGACTTCGGCGAGCGTCGCGCCACGCCGTCGAATCGGCGGTGAGGAGTTCACCTGCGAAGTTCCCCCCGAGGCATCGTCCGGTCGGCGTGAGTTCGGGTGCCCCGTCGCGTTCGGAGACGATCTGGCAATCGCCCTCCTCTCCTCCGTTCTCCTGGCGAACGAGGAGCGCCGTCGGTCCCTCGCTCATGACCGCGACCGAGGCCAGGGAGTCGAGTCCGGGAATCGGCGCACCGCGATAGCGCAGCTGCAATCGCGTCGTCGCCTCCTGCTCTTCGGTGTTTGCCGTTTTGAAGAATCCGCTGATGCTGGTGAGGACGGTGAACGGGCCGACCTCCTGCACCCGTGCCGGCTCGCTCGCGGTCACGACGCGGTAGCGCACGCGATACCCATCGGGACGCGGGGGCGCTCCTTCGCGCGCGCGCGGCATCCACTCCCCCCACGCACGGTCCTTCGCACCCGGCGACCCCGGGAGCGGAATGAGGAAGCCGGCGAGCGTGCTGTCTCCCATGAGAATGTCGAGCACTCGCCCGCCACGCGACGTGAAGATCTGCGCGGCGCCCGGAACGACCCAGTGCCCTTCGACCTGGTGCGCGTCGTCGACGAAGAGGACGCCGTCGCCGAAGCGTCGCACCTGCTGTCCGCTGGTAGCGCCGAGTCGTGCGTGGCCGAGCCCCGCCATCTCCCGCGGCGAACGCTGTTCGCTCGCCGGCCATCGAAACTCGAACGCGAGGAGGAGTGGCTCTCCGTCGATGGTCGGGGGAATGTCGGCAAGGAGACGGCTCACGCCGCCGATGGCGAGTCCGCTCGTGGCAATGATGAGCGACGACGTCCCCAGCGCACGCGCCAGTCCGGCGTCGCCGGTCACGCGGGCGGTGATCAGACCGACGATCGCGCCGACGATGAGTCCAAGCAGGGCCATCCCGACGACGAAGAAACCCGAGCCTCCCTCAAACGACGAAATGCGGTACCAGTCGACGCCGAGCGAGGCGACAACACCGGCGACGAGGAGTCCGAGAACGCCCGAAAGTGCGCTGACGAGGAGGGACTGGAGCCAGGACATGGAATCTCGTGGTAGCGATGGCGGGGGATGATAGCACCGCTCGCCACGCCGAACGAGATGGCGGGAGCGCTGGCGGTTGCCGCGACACACCGTCAGTTTCTCGCACCCCGAATTCGGAGTGCCGTACGATGATGCGTCCTGTGCTTGCGATGGTCCTCTTGGCGTTGGTCGCCCCTGTCGGACGCTCGGCAGCAGCGCAGCGACCGCCCGACACGGTCTTTCTCGAGGACCTCACGTGGACCGAACTGCGCGACCTGCAGCAGGGGGGGACGCGCACGATCATCATCGGGACGGCCGGTCAGGAGCAGAAGGGGCCGCACATGGTCACGGGGGAGCACAAGTTCGTGATGCGCTACTCCGCCGAGCAGATCGCCCGCGCGCTCGGCAAGACGCTCGTGGCGCCGATCATCACCTACGTCCCGGAAGGGAGTTGGGACCCACCGCTCCGCGGACACATGACCAAGCCCGGGACGATCACGCTCCCCGAGGATCGATTCATCGACCTGCTCGTCGACGCCGGCGAGAGCCTGCGTGCGGGGGGCTTCACCACCGTGATCCTGATCGGCGACTCGGGGGGGAACCAGGACGGGATGAAGGCGGCCGCCGAGCGCCTCAATGCATCGTGGGCGTCGAAGGGGGGGCGCGCGGTGTGGATCGGCGACTACTACACGAAGGGAGCAGCAGACGTACGCAAGTACCTCACGGGGCTCGGCTACGCGCTCGACGATGTCGGCTCGCACGCGGGGATGACCGACACGTCGAAGCTGATGTACCTGCACGCGTCGCTCATTCGCCGCGACAAGCTGGCGAACAAGGGAGGCTCGCCGGAGAGCGGGGTGAGTGGCGACCCGACCAAGGCGAGCGCCGAGTTGGGGAAGGCGATGCTCAAGATTCACATCGACGATGCGCTGGCGCAGATCCGCGCCGAACTGTCGCCTGCCGGAGGACGCTGATGCGTGCGCACCGGGTGATTCGGCTGGGCGCATTCGCGCTCGCCGCGACGATGGGAAGCGCCACGTTAGGCGCGCAGCAGGCCGGCATCGACCCGATGGCGGCGCCGTACCTCGAGTCGATGACGTGGCCGGAGATCCGCGATGCGATCGCGGGCGGCGCGCGCACGGTGATCATCCCCACGGGGGGGACGGAACAGAACGGCCCGCACATGGTGCTGGGGAAGCACAACTACATCGTGACGTTCGCCGCCGGGCTGCTCGCGCAGCGACTCGGCAATGCACTCGTGGCGCCGACGGTGCAGTACGTGCCGGAGGGGGACTACACACGCGCAGGATTCGGCGACAAGCCCGGCGTGATCACCCTTCCGTCGCCGCATTACGACCGGCTGCTCGACGCGGCGGTGCGGTCGCTCAAGGTGGGCGGCTTCACCGACATCCTGCTGATCGGTGACAGCGGCGGCAACCAGCGCGGGCTCACCGCGGTGGCCGACGCGCTCAACACCGAGTGGGCGGGGAGCGGGGTGCGGGTGTACGCGCTGGTCGACTACTACCAGCAGGGACGCGTGCAGCTTCGCGACTACCTGCAGAAGACCTACGGGTGGGATGCCGAAACGGTGGGCTCACACGCTGGCACCGCCGACACGTCGCAACTCCTCTACGTGCACCCCGACGGGATCCGTCGCGATCGCATTGCACCTGGCGGTGGCGGTCCCGACTCGGGGGTGAACGGCGACCCCACCAAGGCATCGGCCGAGATCGGGAAGATCGCGATCGACCTCAAGGTCAACGCGGCGGTCGCGCAGTACAAGGCGCTCAAGGAGGGGACGCGGTAACCGTCTCGGCCGCGCGTTCTCCTGGCCACCAGTTCCACCGGCCGGCGATCGCCAGCAGTGCCGGACTGACCGCCAGCCGCATCACGGTCGCATCGAGCACGACGGCGACGGAGAGCGCGAAGCCGAGGATCTTGATCAGGAGAAAGTCCCCGAGGGTGAACGCGCCGAACACGACGACCATGATCGCCGCCGCCGACGTGATCAGCCTTCCGGTGTGCACCAGCCCCTCCGCGATCGCGTCGCGCTCGCGGAGGCCGGCGCGCCGCGCCGCGCGCACGCGCGCGACGAGAAAGACCTCGTAGTCCATGCTCAAGCCAAACACGACGCAGAAGACGAGCACCGGGGTCGCGGGAAAGATGCCCTCGAGCGGACCGGACACCCCGAGCAGCGCCGCGCCCCTGCCGTCCTGAAAGACGAGCGTCACGGCGCCCAATGCGCCGGCGACGACGAGCAGGTTGAGCGCGATCGCCTTGAGCGGGACGAGCACCGAGCGAAAGCCGACGGCGAGCACGAGAAAGGTCGCGACCACGATGAGCAGGACCACCTGCTCGAATCGTGCGCGCCCCGCCACCGCTCGCTCGAAGTCGACGTTGAGCGCGGGGAGTCCGCCAACACTCAGGCGCGACGCGCCCTCGTGCGTGACCATCGACGGTGGCATCGCCCGAATGCGTGCCACGAGCGCGGCGAGGTCTCGCGGTGTCGCGCTTTCGCGCGGAATGACCTCAAGCAGCGCGATGCGCCCGTCTTTGCTGACGAACGATCGTCGCACCTCGTCGGGAAGGGTCGCCAGCTGCGCTTCGCGGCGCAGGAGCCTTCCCATCGGCGCGAGGAGTCCCGGGAGCGAGCGTACGCGCTCCACCGCGGAATCGGCGACCAGCGCGCGCGCGAGGCGGGTCGTCGCGGCCCACCCGCTGTCATCGACTGCCGAGGTTCCGGGCGGGAATTCGAGCGTTAGGCGGACCGTCTGGACGACGGCGCTGCGTCCCATCCCGCCGAGGGTGCGGAGCGCGATCGCCGACTCCATGTCCCCGGGGAGCCAGTCTCCGTGCGGTTGTGTCGCCTGAAGGCGCAGGCTCGGCCAGGCGAGGAGGCACACAGGGAGTACCGTGAGCGCCAGGACGCGGACCGGGTGACGCGTAACGAACGCGCCCCACGCTCGCCATCCGGATCCGACGCTCGAGGCGCCGGTAGCGCGCTGCCATCCCCCTGCATTCACGTGGTTGCCTAGTGTGGCCAGGATCCCCGGGAGCAGCGTGGTGGCCACGAGCATCGACACACCGGTCACGAAGAGTCCTCCGATCGCGACGGAACGGAGTTCGTTGACGGGGATCACGCTGAGCGCACTGAAGCCGATCGCCACCGCGCACCCGGACAGGAGGATGGTCGGTCCGGCGTGACGGAGCGCCTCGTGTGCCGCGCGTTCGCGCGCATGTCCCGCGCGCAGCTCCTCGCGGAAGCGTGCAAGCACCAACAGCGAATAGTCGATGCCGAGTCCCAGTCCCATCATGGTGACGACGTTCTGCAGCAGGATCGACAACGACCACGTCTCGGCGAAGAGCGCGGCAAGGCCTAACGTCACACCGATCGCCAGCACGGCGCCGGCCAACGGGAGGAACGCGGCGACCAACGCGCCGAACGCGACGAGGAGAAGCACCAGCGTCGCCGGGAGCGCGCGCCACTCGGCGCCACGCGCGTCGGCGGCGCTCTTCCGGCGCAGGTCGACATTGAGTGCTGCATGCCCCGTCCACCGCATCGTGGCGCCGGGATAGTCGCGGCGAAGCGCCGTCGCGAATCGGTTCGTCGCCAGGCGCAACGAATCGAGCAGCACATCCGTCGATCGCTGCTCATCCAGCCCCACGATCATGAACGTGCCGGGCGCGGAATCACTCCGCGCGTCGACGAAGAGCGGCTCTCGCCCGTCGAGCCAGGAGTAGACGCGCGTCACCCCGCGCATCGACTGCAGGGAGTCGACGAGTGCACGCAGCAGGTCGTTGCCGAGCGCCGTTTGCGGCGAGGGCAGTCCGGTCGCGACCAGGACCAGGGAGTGCGCAAACGGCGACTGGAAGCGGCGCACCAACTGTTCGTCGACGAGCGCCGACTCGCTGCCGTCCACACTCGCGGCCACGCGCAGCACCGATTCGATGTGCCGGGCATTCGGCAGCAGGACCGCGCCGGCGACGACCCAGGCCAGCGCGACACGCGCCCGGTGACGCACAATCCTTTCCGCGAGCGTCTCGCCGCTCACGGGAGGGGGAGTACGATGTCGTTATGCAGTGGCGTATCCGGCCAGCTGGAGAGTCCTCCGTCCGCCGATGTGTCTGGCGATCAGCTCAGCACGACACGCACTTGTGGTTGTTCTTCGAGCCGAGCTTTTCGAGGAGCGCGACGGTTTCGAGATATGGCGAGATGCGCTGCACCGGACCGTTTGCCATGTCCGCCGTGGTCTGCCCGGTGCGGGCGATGGCGGTGACGTCGGCTCCCTTGGAGACGAGGTACTCGATCATCGCATTGTCGCCACGCGCCGCGGCGTGGTGGAGCGGGGTGTAGCCGTTGTAGTCGCGCGCATTGACGTCGGCGCCGAGTTCCTCGACGAGGAACTTGACGGACGGGAGCCAGCCGTCGGTGACGTGGCGATGGTCGTTGGCGGCGAAACCCTGACCATAGCCCACACCCGAGGCGGCGTGAATCGGGAGTACGCCGAGGCCGCCATCGGGAATCGGCGCGAGCCCGGAAGGATCCACGCGTGGTGCGGCGCCGTTGCCGCCGCGGCGGGCGCGGGCGACCGGCTTGATGGTGCCGATATTGGGGTCGGCGCCGGCCGCGAGGAGCAACTTCATCGCCGCCACGTCGGTGGCGTACGCGGCGCGGAAGAAGGGAGTCGCGCCATTGAAGTCGACGCGGAGGTTATCGCGGTTGTAGGTCGTGTACCAGAGATTGCGCTTGAGGCGCGCGTTGGGGTCGGCCTTGGCGGCGAGGAGCGCCTTGACGACGTCGAGGTAGGACGCGTGCTGTTGCAGCTGGTAGGCCGGCTGCGGGGTGCGCGAGGTGGGGGCCCACTCCTTGTTGAGGATCGCGTAGAGCGGGGCGGCGCCGGCGTCGGAGACGAGGTTGGGGTTCGCCCCCTTGGCCAGCAGCTGCATCGCCACGTCGTACTGCCCGTTGATGGCGGCCATGAGGAGCGGCGAGGTATGGTCTCCCGCGCTCACCTGGTTCACGTCGGCACCGCCGGCGAGGAGTGCATCGACCACTTCTCCTTCGCCTTCGCGCACCGCCAGGAGCAATGCGGTGTGACCGCCCTGGATGCCGAGGAGTTCGGTGTAGCTGGGGTCATCGTCATCGAGC
>CAZWVG010000138.1:0-14871 GCA_964637355.1 uncultured Gemmatimonadaceae bacterium | reverse complement strand
TTCGATCAACTTGCCGATTGCATGATTGCCATGGCCAGGGGCAACGCCTCCCCCGCCGAGACGCAGGCGCGGAGCGATGAGAGGTCGATTCCTTCGCGAAGGCCGAGCATCGCACGGTACGCGGTGGGCGCGGTGAATACCGTCGTGGCGCGGTACTCCTGGATCGCCGCGATCAGGAACGGCGGCGTCGCCTGCTCGAGGAGAACCGCGCTCGCGCCGAAGCGCATGGGGAAGAGGACGATCCCTCCGAGCCCGAAGGTGAAGGCAAACGGGGGAGAGCCGATAAAGACGTCGTCGGCGTGCGGCGCGAGGACGTAGCGCGGGAAGCAGTCGCAGATCGCCATCACGTCGCGGTGGAAATGCATCGTCCCCTTTCCCTCGCCGGTCGTCCCCGAGGTGAAGGCGATGAGTGCGACGTCGTCGGCGGCCGTCTCGATGTTGGTGAAGGTATGTGGCTTCCCCTCCATCAGCTGTTCCAGCGACGGTCCGTTGCTCCCGCCGTTGGGGGCGTGAAACTCGAGGACGCGTGCCCCCCTCCGTACCGATCCGTCTCCCCGTTGTGCCATCGCTTGCGCGCAGTCGGCGGCGAGGCGCGTGTCGGTGAGCGCGAGGGTGATCTCGGCCTTGTCGGCGATGAAGACGAGTTCGCGCGCGCGGCTCAGCGGGATCGTGCAGACCACCACCCCACCCGCCTTGAGCACGGCGAACCAGGTCGCTGCAAGCATCGGAGAGTTGGGGGCGCGCAGCAGGACGCGATTCCCGGGGACGAGCCCCATGTCGTCGACGAGGACATGGGCGATCTGGTTGGCGCGGCGCAGGAGGTCGGAATACGTCCACGTGACCCCCGGCGCTCGGAAGACCGTGCGCTCCCCCCACCCCCGCGCCACGGCGCCATCGAGCAGTTCGGCGGCGCAGTTCAGGCGGTCGGGATAGTCCAACTCGGGGATGCCACCGTAGTCCATCGCCGGCCAGGTGTCGCGCGGCGGGAGCGAATCGCGGGCGAACGTGTCGCGATGCGCGGTGGCGACGCCCCCGGGGAGGCGGGGTACGCGCGAATCAGGCATGCCTGTTCTCCTCGGTCCTGGCCCCCTCGAGCACCTGGCCGGCGATCACCAGCTTCTGGATCTCGCTCGTCCCTTCGTAGATGCGGAGGGCGCGAATTTCACGGTATAGCGACTCCACGGGGTGCCCAACCTGCACCCCGAGCCCGCCGAGCAGCTGCACGGCGGCATCGATCACCTGCTGCGCCGATTCGGTGGCGTGCAGCTTGGCCATCGCCGCCTCGCGCGTCACCCGCGCGCCGCGCGTGTCCTTGGTCCAGGCCGCGCGATAGACGAGGAGGGCCGAGGCGTCGATCGCCAGCGCCATCTCGGCGATGCGCGCCTGCGTGAGCTGGAAGTCGGCGAGCGGCTGCCCGAAGGCGTGGCGCTGGCGCACGTGGCGCAGTGCCTCGTCGAGCGCGCGGCGCGCGAAGCCGAGCGCCGCCGCCCCCACGGTCGAGCGAAAGACATCGAGCGTGCCTAACGCGATCCGCAGTCCCTTGCCCGCCTCGCCGATGAGGGCGTCGGGGGAGACGCGACACCCATTGAAGCGGAGGCGCGCCAGCGGGTGCGGCGCGAGGATCGAGAGGCGCTCCGCCACTTCGAGTCCCGGCGTGTCTCCTTCCACCACGAAGGCGGCGAATGCCTTCTCGCCGCCTGCGGGGAAACGTGCGAATACCGTGTACGCGTCGGCGATTCCGCCATTCGAGATCCACGTCTTCTCGCCGTCGAGTCGCCACCACCCATCCCCCTCGCGCGTCGCGGTCGTGGTCATCGACACCACGTCGCTGCCGGCGTTAGGCTCGGAGAGGGCGAAGGCGGCGATGCACTCACCACGGGCCACGCGGGGGAGATAACGCTCCTGCAGCGCGCGCGAGCCGTACAGCGAAATGGCGCCGCTCCCCAATCCCTGCATGGCGAAGGCGAAGTCGGCGAGGCCGTCGTGGTAGGCCAGCGTCTCGCGCGCGAGGCAGAGCGCACGCACGTCGAGCGATGGATGCATTCCCCCGTACGGGGCGGGGACGGTGTGCCGCAACCATCCGAGCTCGCCGAGCCGCCGCACGCGCGCGACGCACGCGGCGTCGACGTCGTGCGCCGGGGGATGCGTCCACTCCTGCGCCTCGCGCGCCACCGACTCGGCGAGCGAGCGCGCGAGTTGGCGGTGCCCGTCGTCGAAGAATGGCCAGTCGAGATACGTGGTGTCGCTCATCGCGGCTCCGGTCGCGGGGGCACCTAGTTCCCCTCGAAGCGCGGCGTCTCGCGCGCCACGAAGGCGCGATAGGCGCGCTCGAAATCCTGCGTCGCCATGCACACCGCCTGCGATTGCGCCTCGTGCTCGAGTGCGGCGTCGATCGACATCCCCCACTCCGCGTGCAAGCAGGCTTTAGTCACCCCGTGCGCGAACGACGGCCCGCTGGCGAGCTGCTGCGCCAGCGTCGTGGCTTCGGTCGAGAGCTCCCCTGGCGCCACGACGCGATTGAAGAATCCCCAACGCTCCCCCTCGTCGGCGCCCATGGTGCGTCCGGTGTAGAGCAGCTCCGAGGCACGCCCCTGTCCGATGATGCGCGGGAGCATCGCGCACGCTCCCATGTCGGCACCGCTGAGTCCCACACGCACGAAGAGAAAGGCGACCTTGGCCCGCGTCGTCGCGATGCGCAGGTCGCTCGCCATCGCGAGGATGGCGCCGGCGCCGGCGCATACGCCGTCGACAGCGGCAATGATCGGCTGCGGGCATTCGCGCATCGCCTGGACGAGTCCTCCCGTCATGCGCGTGAAGGCGAGGAGTTCGTCCATGCGCCCGGCATTCTTCGCCTCGACCAGCGGCCCGATGATCTCGTGCACGTCGCCGCCGCTGCAGAAGTTGTCGCCCGCCCCGGTCACGATCACCGCCTTCACGTCGCTGGCCTGAACCAACGCGCGAAAGAGCGTGGTCAGCTCAGCGTACGACGCGAACGTCAGCGGATTCTTGCGCTCGGGGCGGTCCAGCGTGATGGTGCCGACCCCGCCCGCGACCCGCCACTGGAAGTGCTCGGGGGAGTAGCCGGCGAAGGAGAGGCGCTGCGTGGTGGCCATGGAGGTCGCGGGAGGTGTGGTCGCGCTCAAGCTGTCACGTGCGCACGGGAGGCGCCAGCAACCGCGCCAACTGCTGCTGTCCGCTGCGATACATCGGGGGGCAGCGCTGCGCGTCGTAGCCTAACGAGGCAGCGGCGCGGAGCGTCCACTGCGGGTCGGCGAGGTGCGGGCGGGCGAGCGCGCACAGGTCGGCGCGCCCCGCGGCGATGATCGAGTTCACCTGGTCGGGATCGGTGATGTTGCCGACGGCGATCGTGCGTACGCCAAGTTCGTTGCGGATCCGGTCGCTGTACGGCGTCTGCCACATGCGCCCGTATACCGGCTGCTGGTCGGGAGACGTCTGCCCGGTGGAGACGTGGATGATGTCGGCGCCGGCCTCGGTGAAGGCTCGCGCGATCCCGACCGAATCCTCGCCGGTCACGCCCCCCTCGACCCAGTCCGTCGCCGAGATGCGGACCGACATGGGATGCGTGTGCGGCCACACCGCGCGCATCGCCGAGAAGACCTCGAGCGGGAAGCGCAGGCGATTTTCCGGCGACCCGCCGTATTCGTCCTCGCGACGGTTCGAGACCGGGGTGAGAAATCCGCTCAGCAGATAGCCGTGCGCGCAGTGCAGCTCGAGCATGTCGAAGTCGGCATCGATCGCCAGCCGCGTCGCCCGCACGAAGTCGTGCACGACCTGGTCCATGTCGGCACGCGTCATCGCCCGCGGCGTACGCATCTCCGGGCGATGCGGAATCGCCGACGGCCCGATCGTCTCCCAGGCCTCGTCGGCGGGGAGCGGTTCGTCGCCGTGCTCCAGCCCCGACACCACCGCCCCCTTTCGCCCGGAATGCCCTAACTGCAGGCAGATCTTCGCCCCCGACCACTGGTGCGTAAAGTCGGTGATGCGGCGCCAAGCGGTCACCTGCTCCGGAGCATACATCCCGGTACACCCCGGCGTGATCCGCCCCTCGGGCGACACGCACGTCATCTCCGTCACCACGAGCCCGGCGCCGCCGAGCGCGCGCGCGCCGTAGTGCACGAGATGGAAATCGTTCGGCACGCCGTCGACCGCGACATACATGTCCATCGGCGAGACGACGATACGATTGTCGAGCGTCATCCCGCGCAGCGAGAACGGCGTGAACATCGGCGGCGTCGGGCGCGACGGAGTTCCCTGCGCTCGCGCCGCATCGCCCGCCGGTGCTACGGGCGCAGCATGTGACGCGTGTGTCGCATGCGCTTCGGCCACCGCGCGCTCGGCGCGCGAGGCGAACCAGCGTTCCACACCGCCCAGGTAGCTCGCGTCGCGCAGGCGCAGGTTCTCGTGGCTCACGCGTTGGCTGCGCGTGAGGAGCGAATAGGCGAACTGCTCAGGCTCGAGCGACATGTACCGCGGTACGTGCTCGAACCACTCCATCGAGTTGCGCGCCGCGTTCTGCAGGCGCAGCACCTCGGTGGTGCGGGCTTCCTGGTAGCGATCGATCGCGCCGGCGATCGAGGGCGATACGCCCCCCGCTGCCGTCCGCTGCTCGTCAGGTGCAACGGTGGCGAGTTCGCGGGCGAGGACGATCGCATCTTCCATCGCCAGCTTCGTCCCGCTCCCGATCGAGAAATGCGCCGTGTGCGCGGCATCGCCGAGGAGGACGACGTTCTCGTGACGCCAGTGTGCGCAGGAGACGCGCAGGAAGCTCCCCCACGGTTCGCGTACGCGATGCGCCGTCGCATTGAACTCGAGCGCGTGCCCGTCGAGCCAGGGAGCGAACATCCGCTCGCACGCGACGATCGCCTCGGCGGCGTTCATCCGGTCGAAGCCGGCCGCACGCCATGCCGATTCGTTGCACTCGACGATGAACGCCGACTGCGACTCGTTGAATCGGTAGGCGTGCACCTGGAAGACGCCAGCCGGCGTCTCGACGAAGATGAAGGTGAAGGCATCGAACAACCGCGACGTACCGAGCCAGATGTAGCGATTCTCGCGCGTGTCGATCGTTGCGCCAAAGGCCTCGGGGTACGTGCGGCGCGCGAGGCTGTTCACGCCGTCGGCGGCAACGATCAGGTCGGCCCCGCCGGCGCGCAGCGCGTCGAGGTCGCCCACGTCACACGAGAAGTGCAGCGCGACGCCGAGCGCGTCGGCGCGGTCGCGCAGGATCTGCAGGAGTCGCTTGCGCGCGATCCCGCTGAAGCCGTGCCCCCCTGAGGTGATCGTGCGACCGCGCACATGGATGTCGATGTCGTCCCAGTGCGCGAAGTTGTCGACGATGGCGCGATACGTCTCCTCGTCTGCCTGCCGGAAGTTCTCCAGCGTCTGGTCCGAGAAGACGACGCCCCACCCGAACGTGTCGTCGATTGCATTGCGCTCATAGAGCGTGACGTCGTCGTGCGGGCGCCCCTTCTTGTGCAGGAGCGCGAAGTAGAGGCCGGCCGGTCCGCCGCCGAGGACCGAGACCTTCATGCGTCGCCCTCGTCCATCAATCCCCACGCGACGAGTTCATCGGCGAACTCAGAGTTGAGCTGGATCGGTCTCCGGTAGTACCACCACTCGCGCGCGGGATCGAGGGCATCGTCCTCTTCCACGTCCTCTCCCCACAAGCAGCCGGTGGCGACGGTGACCGAGCGGAAGCGCTCATCGATTTCCTCCAGACGCTCGCGCGCGACTCGCGCTTCGCTCTCGTCCGCCAGCGGCAACGTCACTGCGAGCGCGTCGCGCACATCCATGTCGTTGAGATAGTCATCGAGGGAGAGCGCATAGACGGCGACGACGCTGTCGACGGTCATCTTCCATCGCCTGAGCAACCCATCCAATCCTCCCTGCACCACCGCCTCGGGGCAGCCGCGATCCGCCAATGCACGTCGTACGGGATCGAGTTCGGTCATGGGTTCGGTCTCCGACGGGCTTGTCGCCGAAAATACGCTTCACCGTCGTTGGGGCGGAAGAACGTGCGGATGATCCCGTTCGCGTCGAAGGCGATGAAGGCGCCCGACCGACGGTCGAAGCGCGAGACCACGCCGTCGGGGCGACGCACTTCGAGCACCGTCGTCGAGAGCGGCGCGTCGCGCAGCGTTTGCGCCTGACGGAGATACTCGGCGCGGGTGATCGAGCCGAACTCGGCGCCGTGCTTGGCGAAGTGTTCGTCGAGCCGCGCCGGCGAGCGGAAGCCGACCGATGCGCCGAAGCCTCCTGTCGGCTCGGCAGTCGCCGGTGTCGGTGTCGCGAGGGGCGTCGCCGCCGAACCGGCTCCCGCGGCAGGCGTCGCCGCGGAACCGGCGGCCGTGGCAGGCATCGCTGCGTCGCTGTCGGCGCGCGCGATCGCCGCACCCGTGTCGCCCCCACACGCGAACGCGAGGGTGGAGAGACAAACGACCCAAAGCCGAAGCGCCCAGCGCGGCACTCCCATCACCGCGGATCGAGCCAGGATGCGCGGAACGCGCGGATCGCGTCGGTGACCGCCTCGCCCGACGTCTCGAATGGAACGATCTCGATGCGCGGACTGGCGGCGAGCGTGAGCGTCGCACTCACCGTCGATCCCCGCGACTCGAAGACGAGGGGGACGCTGTCGCCCGGCTTGTGCGCGGCGAGGATCGCCGAGAGTTCGGCACTGCTCGCCACACTCTTGCCGTCGAGCGAACGGATGCGGTCGTTGCGGTCGGCGCCGGTGGCGTAGAGCGGCGAGCCGATCGGCGTCGGCGCGACGATCACCGCGCTCCCGTCCTCGTAGCGCAGCTGCACGTCACCGAGCCACGCCTTGTCGGGCGACGACTGACGCAGCGTGAAGCCCGCCGGCTGCAACAGCTCGCGGTAGGCCGCCGCCTCGCGCCCCGTCACGTAGCGGGCGAAGAAGTCCTTGGCAAACGCCGCATCCCCCGTGACGCGGGCCAGCGCCGCCTGAGCGTCGGCCACGCTGTACGGACGAACCGGCGCGTAGTTCCGCTGCGCGCCGTGCGTCTTCCACATCTCCCGCATGAATTCGTCGAGCGTGTGACCGCGGGGGCGCAGCGTGAGGTCGAGCGCGAGCGCGATCGCCTCGCCGAAGGGATAGTACGAGATGAAGGTGTTTCCCTTGTTCTGCGGATCGATCGAGACGGCAGCGTCGGTGAAGGGCGCCTGCTGGCTCATTTCCACGGCGGAGAAGAAGCGTCGTCCCGGTGCATTGAGCACGAGGTTCACCGCTCCCGCCATGGCCGAGGCGAACGCCGCATCGTCGGTGATGCCGGCGCGGCGGAGCACCAACGGGCCGTAGTAGTTGGTGAAGCCCTCCGCCAGCCACAACTCGCCCGACATGTTCGCATGCTCGAAGGAGAACGGCTCCAGCGTGCGCGGGCGGATGCGCTCGACGTTCCAGCAGTGGAAGAACTCGTGCGACACGGTGCCGAGAAGCCCGTTCATCGACGTGGCGAGCGAACCGGTACTCGTGACCGACGTCGAATTGCGGTGTTCCATCCCATCGCCCGCCGACCACGGGAGGTACGATGCAAGGAAGGTGTAGGTGCCGGTGTCGTAGTCGGGGAGCTGGCCGAAGACCTGCGCGGCGCTGTTGACGATCTTCTTCGTCGCCTCCACGTACCGCGTCTCTTCGTCCTTCGTCCCGAGGTGATGCAGCGCGATGCGCATTGTGTACGTCTTCCCGTTCGACGTCACCGGCCACTCGTACCAAGCCTGCGCCCCGAGGTGCGTCGGCGAGTCCATGAAGTACTGCAGGTGCGGCGCGGTGAAGGTCGTCGAGTCGCTCGTGGGGAAGAGCTGTGTGGCGATCGACCAGGTGGGCTCCGGGACATGGAACGTCACGCGGATCGGGCGCGTCTCGAGCCCGCGCGCCCACGCGAACGTCGCCGGGATGTTGAGGTGCGCCATGCTGCGGTCGATCCCCGCGTACGTACCGTCGCCGCGATCGCCAAAGAGCGTGTACGTCACGTGCACGGTGCCGTCGTGTCCGGCAACCGTCCATCCATACGGATCGGGGCGCGTGACCGCGAGTGCCTTCCCCTTGGAGTCGGTCGCGACGAACGAGTAGACGTTTTTCGCGAACTCGTGCAGCGCATAGCGCCCGGGCGATGTGCGGCTCATGCGCACCTCGAGCGGGGCGGCCGGAACGCCGCGGAAGGTCACCGAGACCTGCGCTTCGTGATGCGCCGCGTTGGGAAAGGAGATTTCGTACGCGACGGGGGGAGCGGCGGCCGGGCGCGCGGGGGGTTGCGCGGCGATCGGTGTCGCGAGGGCGGCGGGAACGACGAGCACGAGCGATGCGAACGACGACAGGCGCATTGGAGGACGGGACCGGAGAGTCGGCGCGAGGATCCCTCTGCGCCAGCGAGGAGAGGGGTGCGCCCGCAGCATCGACGGGCACGCCCGCCACGAAAACGAGCGGTCCCCGCCGCATTGGCGGAGACCGCGGAATCTACCGGCGTCCCATCACTCGGCTACCGGCTGGGCCTTCGTCCCCCGGTCCAGATCACGATCGAGCCGCAGCCATCCATGTTCTGAAACTGCGCGGGGACGCTCGAGCCACGCGTGTAGACTTCCATCGCCCTGATGTCCTGCACGTTCACGAAGGCGTCGAGGTCGCCGTCGTTGTTGAAGACGCGCACCCCGTCGATGTACAGCGTCGGATAGCAATACGCCTGGAATCCCGTCCCGCGCATGAGGATCCGGCTCCCGAATGACGGACTCGGTGCCACGGTGACGCCCGGCGTCACGCGCAGCAGGTCGGCGACGAAGAACGGGTTGCGCTTGTTGATGGCATCCTCGTCGAAAAAGTGGCCGAAGCCGGCCTTCTTGCGCTGTTCGAATTCCTGCAGTGTGCGCGAAGTGAAGACGCGCTGGGCCGAGACCTTCACGGTGTCGAGGAAGGTGCCAAACGAATCGAGCGTGAGGTTCATCTCCGACTCGTTGTTCCCAAGGATGTCCACGGGGAGGCGGCGCGGGAGGAAGCCTAACGCGCGGGCCTCCAGGGTATAGGTGCCGATGGGAAGGTCGCGCATCTGGTACGCGCCACTCTCCGACGTCTTCGCCTCGATCCCCGTCCCCCAGAAGACGACCCGCGCTCCGGGAAGCGGGCGACCGTTCGCCCCGTGCACTTCACCGCGCAGCGTCCCTTCGCCGCGCAGCACCGATGTTTCGACAGCCGCCGAATCGGTCGTGTCGCGCAACGCGACTCGGCGCGCTTCACCGACGTAGAGGTCGCGCCGCAGCACGCCGTTGCGCGGGACGTCCAACTCGGCAAAGCCGCTCGAATCGCTCCCGCTCCAGGCGCGCGCCATCACCATCCCGCCGACGGGAATCCCGCAGAGCGCCACGCCCCCGGCAGCGCTGGTCTCCCCCGAGATCGAAGGCACCGAGCGAGTGACGCCATCGCGACCGATCACGAGTTCGGACCACTGGAGCCGGATGGTTGCTCCCTCTCGCCCCAGGCCATCGGTCGCCGAGCGCACGAAGCCGATCATCACCCCGGTCGAATCGCGCTCGGCCTGCGGGCCGCAGCGGCTGGCGACGATCGTTCGCGCTGACGGGATGCTCAACATCGCCCGCACGTCGCCCGATGTGCGCACGTCGACCACCAGCGTCGGCGAGGTGAGTCCGAGCGAGTCGAGGAGCGGGTGCTGGAAGCCGAGGAGATAACGCCCCTGGGCCAGCGAATCGAAGGTGTACGCGCCGGTGCGATCGGTCATGCGCGAGTGCGCGCTCGTGACCTTGGCGAGCGGGACCAGCTGCACAATCGCGTTGGGGAGCGGCGCCGACGCGAGGCTGTCGAAGACTACACCGGTGAGTCGCGCGCTGACCGTGCTGGAGTCCTGGGCATGCAATACTGCCGCCAGGTGCAATGCCGCGAGGAATGTCGCGTGACGCCACCGCCCGCGGCCGGTCGCCCGCGTCGCCTGCGTCGCTATGGTTCTCCGCCGCCTCCCCGCCCCCGCTTCGTCAACCATCCTCGCGCTCCTGTCCAGATGACGATCGTCCCGCATGACAGCGATTGATACTCCGCAGGGGCCTGAATGCGCCGCGGGTACACTTCGATGGCGCGCACCACGGTCGCCGGAATGAGGTCGTCCAGACTCGTATCGTACCGCGGCATCCGCACCCCGTCCACCACAAGCTCCGGTTCGCACTGCGACGCGCCGTCGGGGCTCCGCATGAGCGCCGTGCGTGCGCCGCGAACCACACCGATCTCCACCCCAACGATCCCTCGCAGGAGGTCGGTGAAGGAGAGGGCCTGGCGGCGCTCCACTGCCTGCGGGTCGAGAAAGACGCCCTGCCCGAGCGCTTGGCGGCGGGCAAATCCGGCAAGGCGGTCGTCGCGCGCCGTCGATGCACCAAAGACGCGCACCGTGTCGATCGTCGTGGGGAATTCCTCCAGCGGGAGGTCGACCACGACGTCGCCGAGCGCGCGGAGGTCGACGAGTTCGAGTCGCGGTGCGTAGCCGATCGCGCGAAGCTCGAGCATCCGCGTTCCGGTCGGGAGCGACGCCAGCGAAAACTCGCCCCGTCCATTGCTGCGCGTCTCGCGCTGTTCGCCCCACAGACTCACCCGCGCACCAGCGATCGGTTCGCCGTACGGGTCGCGCACGGTGCCCCGCACGCGCCCCGTAGCAGGGGAGGGGGCAGGAACGAACAGGTCGCGCACCAGAAGTCCCTCGTTCGGGACGTGCATCTCGAGCGTTGCCCCCGAGTCGCCGGCGCTCACCACGACCAATCCGCCTGCTGGAACGCGGCAGAGCACGAACCACCCATCGTCGCTGCTGCGTGCCGTCGATTCGCGCACGCGCAGGCGGGCGCCCTCGCGCGCGCCGATCGTGATCTCGCTCCACCGCGCCCGCACGCCGACGTCGGCGCTGGCGATTCCGTTCGCCGCGCCACGCACGAAGCCGACGATCGCACCGGATGAATCGCGCGTCGCCTGCGCCCCGCAGGCGTGGTGCAGCACGGTGGCGACCGACGGCACCGCCAGGTCGAGCGCCACGCTGGTGTCGCTCCCCACGTCGAGGCGCGAGATCGGCGCCTCGACACCTAACGAATCGAGCTTGGGGTGAAAGAAGCCGACGAGGAATCGCCCGCGCTCCACGGCGGGGAAGACAAAGCGCCCCGTGCTGTCGGTGACGGTCCCGAGACGCAGCGCGGTGCCTCCTGGGGGCGACGCCACGAGCTGCACGAGCGCGCCGGCGAGCCCGACGTGCGAGACGCTGTCGTACACCGTCCCCGCGACGCGCGCCTGCGGCGCTCCGCGCTGCGGCGCCCCGCGCTGCGGCCCTCCGCGCAGTTCGGGCACGGGATGCTGCTGCGCTGCCCCGCCTAACGCGATGGCCGATACGGCCAGCGCGACACGCCAGGGGCGCCGAACGCCCCACCGCCTCTCACCCCGCGAACGCACGTGGCACCGGTGTCGCTCCCGCGTAGTCGTAGAAGCCGCGACCGTTCTTCTTCCCGAGCATCCCTCCCGCCACCAGCCACGCGAGGAGGGGCGGCGGCGCATATCGTGGTTCACGATACGCCTGCCACATGATCTCCGCCACACGCTGCAGCGTGTCGAGTCCCACGAAGTCGCACAGGGCCAGCGGCCCCATCGGGTGCCCGGCGCCCAGCTGCATCCCGACGTCGATGTCGGCGACCGACGCCACGCCGTGCTCGAGCGCGCGTACGGCATCCAGCATGTAGGGGACGAGGAGGAGGTTGACCACGAACCCCGGCGAATCGCGCGCCACGATCGGCGTCTTTCCCAGCGATTGCACGAACGCCATCGCACGCTGCATCGTATCGTCGCTCGTCTCGATCGTACGCACGACCTCGACCAGCGGCATCGCCGGGACCGGGTTGAAGAAGTGCATCCCCACGAAGCGATCACCGCGCGTCGTCGCCGTCGCCTGTTCGACGATCGACAACGACGACGTGTTCGACGCGAAGAACGACCCGGCGGGGACGATCGCGTCCAGCGCTGTCCAGAGCGCCCGCTTGGCGTCGAGGTTCTCGACGATCGCCTCGATCACCAGGTCGCACTCGGCGAGCTGCTCGAGCGTTGTTGCGGTCGTGAGTCGGGCGAGCGCTGCATCACGAGCATCGGCGTCGAGCTTTCCCTTTTCGATTGCCCGATGCATCGACCGCTCGATCGCCGAGCGCGCGCGCGCGCAGAGGGCGTCATCGAGTTCGCGCAGGATCGTGCGATGACCGGCGAGCGCCGCTACCTGCGCGATGCCGCTCCCCATGAGGCCGCCGCCGATCACCCCAACCACCAGAGATGTCGTCATGCGCGCAATAATGCCGTCCCGACTCGGTGTCGGACAGCGCGGCGTGACCGATCGCCGGCGTGTGGCGCCTGGGCGCGGCCCGACTCGCTACCGGCTGCGCTCGACGCGGCGCGAGACGACGTCGATGAAGTCGGTGAGGGGTGACAGCGGGTTCGCGCGCCGCAGCTCGCCGCGCTCGAGTCGGTCGAGCACCTGCTCGAGCGAGAGTTGCGCGCGCTGGATCTTGCGACGATGGGTGCGCGCGACGGCGTAGGTGATTCCGCTCCCCGCCAGCACGGGGACGAGCCCGATGAGCGCCCCGAGCGCGATCGACCCCGACGGCCCCAGGCTCGCCAACCCGATCATCCCACCGAATCCGAGAGCCCCGGTCCCCGCTGCCACCGCGCCGCCGATGACGTGGTTGCGGCGTGATTCCTCGAACGACGCGTCGAGCCGCACCATGCAGCGCTCGGCGTCGACGGCCACGACCGTCGCCCCCACCTCGTTCGACGACCGCAGCCCGTAGGCGCGCCCGCCGAAGTTGAGTCCTTGCTGGAGCGAGCCAAGGAGGTCCTTGCGCGCCTCCCACGTCATGCGGTCGCCAAAGCGACGCATCGGACGGAGCCCTTCTTCCCGCTGCATCCACTCGTCGAGCCGGGCGAGGAGATCGGCCGGCGTCCCGCGCACCACGCGCGACGCGGTGATCCCCGGCGCGCCGAACATCCCGCCGATCAACCCCTTCTCCTCGGGGAGCTGCACGCGCGTCCGCTCCTCGGCGAGTGCCAGTCGCACATGTTCGGCACCGATCCCCACTTCCTTTCCCACTTCGATGAGCTGTTCCTCGCTCATCTGCTCCGCCGGTTCTGCTCCTCCCGCCTGCAGCTCCGCCGCGCGCGCGAGCACGCGCTCGAACGCGGCGCGCGCGAGCGGTGCGGGCGCCGGCTCGCTGGGGGGAGGCACCGGCCTGGTTTCTCCGGACGAAGGAGGACGGGATGGCGCACCGGGGCGCGGATCGGTCATCGGCGTGGCTGGTTCAGATGCCTCCCAGCACGATATCGACCTGGCGCTGGATGGCGTTCAAGATCTGCGGAGGAAGCGGAAAGGTTGCTGCGAACTGGTTGGCCAGGTCGCCGGCGTTCGGGTGTACGCGCGCGAGGGAGAGGTAATATCGCTGATATCCCTCGAGGAGGTCGGGGGCGACACGCTCGAGGAGGAGCGCACCTCCCCGCACTGCGGCGAGCGTCGACCACTTTCCGGCCTCGCCGCTCCGCTGGTCGGCCGCCGAGGAGTTGTCGTGCACCGCGGCGTTGGCTACCGACCCCACGACTTCGTGCACCACGGCGTAGATCGCGTTGCGGGGGTCTTCGGTGGGCTCGGGGAAGTTGACCGTGACGAAGTTGTCGTTCGGCCCGACGGCGAGCGAGCGCCCCTCGCCGCCGAGCGGGAGCGAGAGGAGGATCGTCCCCTCACGCTGCGCGTTGTTGCGCATGAAGCGACCGATCGCCGTCCCGTACGTCCCCGACCAGAGCGACAACACGCCCGCGCGCTGGCCGGCCCGCTGTTGCTGCTGACGGATCCACCAGGCGCGATAGAAGCGACTGCGTTCGTCGTCGAGACTACGCAGGAAAAGCCGGAGCCAGTCGCGGTCGTCGGCGGTGGGGAAGTAGGTGCGGATCGTGGCGTACATGCGCAGCTCTTCCTGGTTGCGCGCCGCACGCACGTCGCCGTCGTCGCTGAGGAAGCGCTCCACGCCGCGACGCATGTCGTCCCAGTTGGCGAAGTACAGCGCGAGGAACTGTGCCGAGGTGAGATTGGCATTCGTTCCAAAGCGACGCAGCAGCTCGGCACGGTTCGCGTCGAGCTGCGTGCTCACGCCCGCGCGTGCCGAATCGAGCGAGGCGCGGTAGCCGAGGCGGAAGTACGGGACGAGCGACGCATCGTCCTGCAGCATCGCGAAGCCGTGGAGCCACAGGTCCACGTGCTCGCGCGTATCGATGCGCCACACGTTGTTCGACTGGCGAACGACGCCGGTGGCAGTCGTCGCGGTGGCCGGGACAGCGGCGCCGGGAGTCGTCGCGACGACGACGGTCTGGCTGGTGGCACAGGCGGAGAGCAGGAGTACGGCACACGTCCCCACGAAAGCGACCGTGCTGGCCACGCTTCTTTGAGGCGCGAGATTGGCGCGGCCCGCGGCGGGGAGCGCGGGGAGCGTATATGGCGTCGAATGGAGCATTGGCAGCGACACTACGAGGGAAGCGAGGGGCGGGTGTCACCCCATACGCCGTCTTACACGCGCCGTCGCTTCTCCGTGCCCGCGCGCTGCGCCTCCCTCGCGGGCAGGCACGCCTCGCCGATGGTGGACGAACGCGCGCCAGCGCGACGTCCCGCCGATCCTCCGAGCTAACCGGGACTCGCTTCCCCCACGTCGATCCCTCGCCCGCACGTGATGCAGAACTTCCAGTCGACCTCGAGCTCCGTCGCGCAGGCCGGGCAATGCTGCACCGTGAGGTTGTGGCCACAGCTCGGGCAGAAGGTCACGCGCCGACCGTCGGGGAGTACACCG